>JBFLKI010000232.1:0-8362 GCA_040883135.1 Desulfotignum sp.
AGCCGTGTTCCTCTCTGGTCCATTCGTTTCTGAATTTCCCGATCCCGTGGTGATGGCACATGGATCCGCCGAACTTAAGGGTCTCTTCAACAATGATCCGCTGCAGCGGGTGGTGGTAGACCCGCATCTCGTCCTCAGGCGCGCAATGGATGCGGTAGTTGTAGACAAAATACATGTTGGTGCCGTTGATATAGCTGTGGGAGGAGTGGCCCCCCAGCAGGGTCAGATCATGGGCCCGGGGGTATTCCTCCCGGATTCGCTGCATCACGCGGTTGTAAATTTTCGGGATGGTTTCCCAGTCAGCGGAAATTTCCGTGGTGAATCCGGCATGGGCATCGTTTTCCTTCATTCCCTGCATTTCATCGTCGATGTCTTTCTGAGACCAGTTCAGGTTGTTGAACCAGTCTTGGATCAGCTTTGAATCCACGGGTTCGATGATGCCGTCTTTAAATTTTTCCACGGCCGTTTCAATGGCATCGCAGGTGGCGTCCACAATGCCTTTGGGGCCTTCGCTCATGAAAAGGAGAACGCATTTGCCTTGATGGAAATGATAGAAGTGCTGGGCCGCATCCTCTTCGGAATACGCCCGGGCCACGGACGGACGGAACCCGTTGACCATCACCTCCCGCAGCACCTGAATCCCGGTTTCCATGTCCCTGATCAGATACCCGTGAAACCGGTGGTTCTCCGGATAGTAGCGGAACAGCTTCACCGTCACTTCCGTGATGTAGCACAGCGTGCCCTCGTTGCCGATGGCAATATGCCGGATATCCGGACCGCCGGACCGCCTGGCCACGTTCTTGATCCGGGCAATGTGGCCGTCCGGAAACACGCACTCGAGTCCCACCACCATGTCTTCGATCCCTCCGAACAGGGTGGAGAACTGCCCGATGCTCCGGGTGGACACCAGCCCGCCCAGCTTTGCCACGGGTTTGGACTGGGGGGAATGCCCCGTGGTCAGTCCTTTTTCCCTGGCGGCATCCTCCAGCATCTGGAGGGGAACGCCTGCCTGTGCCGTGGCCTGCATGTTATAGGCATCGATCTTCAGTATTTTGTCCAGATGCAGCGCATCGATCACCACGGTGTTTTCCTTCCAGTTTTCCAGCCCCCCTTCCGTGGCCGTCTTACCGGCCCGGGGGATGACGTTGACCCCGTGCCGGTTGCAAAACGACAACACCCGGCTGACTTCCTCGGCCGTTTTCGGGTACACAATGGCCGCAGGCACGGGCACATCCAGGACCCGCCGGACCTTGGCGTATTTCTTGTACCGGTCTGCAGAGGCATCATACAGGTCTTCGCTGTCTGTATTCACCTGTGAAGGCGAAAGCAACCGGCCCAACGTTTGAATGATCTGTTCTTTGTCCACTGGCGGACCTCCTGAGTCTGAATGGTGTGTGGCAGGATCGCTTGATCCTGCCTGTTTTGTTATAATGGGAGAATTCTAAAGGGATGGCCGGACAGTGTCAAGAAAAAATGGAAATTTTTCCATAATATTGCATAAAAGCAAGAAAAAATGGAAAAATTTCCATTGTCGCTGCAGCAAAAGGATGCTACAGTCTGTTACTGTTCTATTGTTTAACGGAAACGGTGATCAAAAGATGATTAATCTGGATTTAAGCACACTGAACCCGCTGGAAAAAAAGATCCACAAGCAGATGATCCGGCACAGCCGGACCACGCCCGCCATAAGGATCAACCAGGCCGCCGACCTCTGTGGATGCTCGGTGTCCAAGATATCCAAGTTTGTGAAAAAACTGGGGTTCGGAAGCTACCGGCAGTACCTGGATTTTCTGTATGGAAGGGAAATCCCCGCGGCTGCGGGGTCGGATGAGCTGAGCCGGGTTAAGTCTTTTATCGACACCTTTGACAGCTGCATGATCGATGACCTGCTGGCGCTCATAGACCGGCACCGGAAAATCACCCTTTTCGGATACGGCCCCTCGCTGCTCTGTGCCCGGTATTTTGAGTATCGGTTCCAAAACTGTTCGGACAAGTTTGCCATGGCCGTCTCTGACGAGGTGACCCTGACCAACCTGGTGGATGGCGACACCCTGCTGCTGATCCTCACGGAAACCGGCCGGTTTAAATCCTTTGAGCAGATCTATGAAGGGGCAAAACGCAACGGCGCCACCGTGGTCATTCTTGTGGAGGAATACAACACGGATCTGTTCAACCAGTGCGATAAAATCTTCTGGCTCTCCCGCTCGGCCCAGCCGGTACATCTCAAACCATACGAAAAATCACGCACGCTTTTTTTCATTTTTCTGGAGGAAATCATTCAGCGCCTGCTGCTGAAAAAATGATCAAGAGTGTCTGGAGACCATTTTTCTGGCCTCAGCGACCAGTTCCTGATGGCGGGGATTATCCGGATCTGCCGCCAGTGCTTTTTCCCCCCAGAAAAGGGCTTTGGAAAAATCCTTTTGCTGGCGGTAGTTTTCCGCAACGGCATACAGCAGATGTTTCAACGGGGCGTTTCTGTTTTCAGGCGGGAACGCAACCACCTTTTTGAAATCGGAAACGGCTTTTTGGTGATTCTTTTTAACGGTATAACAGCTTCCCCGTCCGATCAGGCTTTCCTCATCATATGGGTCCACGACCAGTGCGCTGGAATAAAACCCGATCGCATCGTCGATCCGGCCTTCGATTTCGGCAATCTTGCCCAGATAGAAATACGGGTTGTCCCCATCCTCATGACGGTAGGCAGGGTCATTTTCGACAATGGCTTCAAATGCCTGGACAGCCCCGACCCCGTCTGGTTTATGGAAACATTTTAACCCCTCGTTGAAAAGATCCGCCGAAGACCGTGTGTTTTTTTTATCCATGATATTCCCCGCTGAAAGTATGGACATCTTGGTTTTGAGTATCTCATGCTGCCCATTGATAAATTGACAGGATCTGTTTATTTCAAACGGATGCCCCCTGCCTTGTGAAGGGTAATTCGGCCCTGTTTGTAAAGGTTGCCCAGCGCTTTCTTGAATTCTTTTTTACTCATTGAAAAATCCGCCTGAATCTGTTCGGGGCTGCTTTTGTCGTGGCAGGGACTGAATCCCCCATTGTCTTCAAGAACCTGCAGGACTTTCAGGGCGGACTCCTTCACAGAGGCGTACCCCGGCTGCTTGAAGGCCAGATCCACCTTGCCGTCCTCCCGGATCTTCAGGACATATCCCCGGCACCGGTCCCCGATGGCCAGATTTTCAAACGTCTCGTTTTTATACAGCATGCCCAGGCAGGTCTGATTGATAATGGCTGTATAGCCGATCGCAGAGATACTGTGGATGATCAGATCCACGGCCGCACCAATGGCAACGCTTTCGGCATCTCCGGGGCATAATTTTTCCAGAAGGGTGGATCCGTAAACCCGGTGGGTGGATTGATCCAGAAAGATTTTTACCAGATGGGTTTCACCCGGCGCCATCCGGCCCTGCTGTTCGCTGCGGGGTATTAACAGGTCTTTTTCCAGGCCCCAGTCCATGAAAACACCAAAGGCCGCAGTGTCTTTGACTTTAAGGGCCACGATGTCGCCCACCACGCCGGCCGGTTCCAGGGTGGTGGCAACGGGCCGGTCCTCGGAATCCGTGTAGACAAAGACCCGGATCTTCTCACCCGCGGCAATCTCTTCAGGGACGTATTTATTGGGCAAAAGCACCCGGTCCCGGCCAAAGCTCAAATAGACACCATAGTCGGAGAAATTCTCCACGGGCAGCTCATGGAACTGCCCCACCACCGCATCGGGGTCCTGGGCCAGAAAGGGGTGGGACTGCCTGGACGAAGATCTGTTCTGGCCTTTCTTCCGGGTTTTTTCTGCAATTTTCCAGGGTTTTGTTATTTTAGACACGTTTTTTCCTTAAGGCTGGATATACCCTGATATCATATCACATCACACCAGGCTCTGCCATGGGGACCCGATTTTTTAACGCCTGAATCTCAGGCTTGTCCGATGTGTCCGGATTTGTTGGAATTACGTCCATCGGATCCATATCCGCTGGTCCTCACCAGAGATTGTACCCCTGAGGATAAGCCTCAATAATGCAAAATTATGCAGGAGAAAATGAACAAAAGAAGAAAGTACGATCGGGATGAGCCCGTTGCTCATATTTGTTAAACAGAGAATTCGATATCAAAACACCGAATATTATATGGGAAAGCAACTCACTCGTCATACTTTTCTTTGCCGCAAAGCCCTGTCAACGATCTCATCAATGGCTGCGGCCTGTTTGTTTGTCACAAGCATCTGAGGTTCTTTTTCCAGCATGGCCAGGGTTTGTTTCAATGCCTTGTCCCGGATGGTTCCGGCCCCTTTCGATTCCCATTTGGCCCAGTTGTCATGGTCAAACAGGTCGGAATGCCACAGTTCGGTCTTGAAATGCGCAAAGGTGTGCTTTGAAGCCAGCATGTTGCCGCCGGGACCGGCCTGGGAAACGGCATCCAGAGCCAGGGTGTCGGCATCGATTGGAATGTCGCGCATGGCATGGCGGATAAAGGCCATGCAGTCGTTACAGAAAACCAAGTCGGCATAGTCCACCACCATGTCCGTATCCAGCTGCATCCCATCCATGAGATCCGCCTTCAGAGAGGTCAGGGTCCCCACCATCCCGGTCTCGAACCCGGCCTGGGCATCCAGGATTTTGGCATCCCGCAGCATGGACGGCATGCGGACCGGCAGGTCCAGGGACTGCCCCATCTGGGCCATGGCCACCTTTAATACGGCAAACTCCGGCCCTGCCATGGAAATGTTGGAGGTCTGCATGTTCATGCCCCTGGCAAAACTGGTGTATACAATGGGCGCACCCGGTGACACCAGCTGGGAAAGGGTGATGCAGGCCAGAATTTCCGCATGGGCCTGGGCCACCATGCCGGGGATGGTCACAGGACCTGTATTGCCCAGGATCGGCCCGGAACTGAGCATGATGGGGATATGGTGCTCGTTCATGGTCATCATGGCTTCCAGGGATTCTAAATCCATGCCCAGGGGCGGCAGGGTCAGCACCCAGCCGGAAATAAAGGGCCGTTTTAAAAACGCTTCTCTGGTGCCTGCCGCCACCGCACCCATGTCAATGGCATCCAATACCCCCTGCTCACCCAGGACCCCGCCGGTGATGTGCTTGGTGGTGTTTTTTATACATCCGGCCCAGGTGTACCAGTCACACACCCGGTGGTCCACATCCTGGGGGGTGACCGGCCCGCCGGAAACCCGGATATGTGCCAGTTGATCCGAAAGGTGAACCAGCCGTTCCAGATCCGCCATGGTGGCCGGCCGCTTGGCACCGGACCAGGGATCGATCACGCTGGTGGCCATGGTCATGCAGGCCAGCCCTGGATCATGGGTTTCAAAAGTCATATCCCGGTCCGGATCAAGGGCGCAAAGCCGCAGCTCTTTTCGCTTGATGGTGGTATCCAGAGCCTTTGTAACCAGATCCTCTCTTATGGACACAATATCATTGTCCAGGATTTCTGCCACGGCTCTGTCAAATATTTCCAGGGCTTTTGGGGAAGGAAACCGCATGCCCACATCCCGTAAAATTTTCAAGGCAGCCTCATGGAGGGTGTCAATTTCTTTTACTGACAAATAATCGATGGACAGTTTCATTTCAGAGCCTCCCTGCATGCGGAGATGGATCGTTTGACCAGCGTATGGGCCATATCTTTTCTGTATTCTTTTGAACTGCGCAGATCAGAAATCGGGGATGCGGCATGGGCTGCCATTCGGGCACATTCAGCGACCACCTGGTCATCCAGAGGTTTTCCCGCCAAAAACTGTTCCGCCGCAGTCACCCGCACCGGGGTGGGGGCCACCGATCCCAATGCGATTCTGGCAGTCTCACAGACCCCGCCGGATATGGTTACCCTCACAGCAGCCGATACAATGGAGATAATCACTGCCGTGCGGGTGCCGATTTTCTGAAACCAGGCCGCCTGATTGTTTTTTGCCACCGGAATACAGATATGGGTCAACACCTGGCCCTGTTTCAGCACTGACCGGCCGGGACCTGTGAAAAAATCAGACAGCAATACCTTGTGTTCTCCTCCGGCATCCCGGATCATCACCCAGGCATCTGACACCAGCAGGGGCGGCACTGTATCCGCGGCCGGAGAAGCCATACAGATGTTGCCGCCCATGGTGGCGGTATTGCGCACCTGCAAAGAAGCCATCTGTTCCACTGCCTGAGCCAGGACCGGACAGCCATTCTTCACCTCCGGCGACTCCAGGATCCGTGTTAAACTGACACTGGCCCCGATTTTCAGCACATCCTCTTTGTTTTCTATCTGATTGAGTATCGGCATTTTTGATATATCAATGAGATTGAGTTCCTGGTCAAAGCACCACCGTCCGGTTCTGATGGACGGAATAAAATCGGTGCACCCGGCCACCACCCTGGCAGTGGCCCCGTGGGTCTCAACCAGGGCCAGAAGTTCGTTCATCTCTTTTGGAGAATGGTACACCAGATCCGGCATGGCCCGGGACCCGATAAAATTTTTTATGACACTGTTTTTCATGGCGTTGTTTCCTGTGCTTTTGTCCGGCATATTCCCTCCCTCTTTATGAAACTTGCTGTTTCATTTTTTCTACCACCATTCACCGGCAAGTTTTGCCTTCTGGGCGGTGTGCACGGATTTGATGATGTTGACATACCCGGTGCACCGGCACAGGTTTCCCTCTAAAGTTTTGCGGATGACCTGGTCGGTGAGCAGATTGTCTCCTGCGCGGTTGATGAGGGCGTAGGCGTTCATGAGCATCCCCGGGGTGCAGAAACCGCACTGGATCCCCAGTTCGTCGGTAAACGCCTTCATAAGTGGATGGGGTTTCCCGTTTTTCACCAGACCCTCGGAGGTCATCACGGATGCCCCCTGCACCGAGGCAGCCAGCACCAGGCAGGCATTCACCGGTTTATCATTAAGCAAAACGGTGCAGGCCCCGCATTCCCCTTCTTCACAACTGCGGTGGACACTGGTCATGCCCCCCTGGTTTCTCAGCACTTCCAGAAGTGTCTGTCGGGGATCTATCTCAAGGGTTGTCTGCTGATTATTTAAAACAAATGTCAATGGCATTTTCATGGGTTTTGATCTCCCTGTCCATGGGTCGACTGCATAAAATTGTTATTCATTGGTTTTGCCCGGAAGCCTGGCGTATCCATTTTCTCACTTTTTCCGGGGTGGCCGGTGCATCATTGACACGGATACCAAAATCCGACAACGCATCTTCGATGGCATCCAGGATCACCGCTTTGGAACCGATAATGGGGGCTTCGCCCATGCCCTTGCTGCCGGTTTCAGAAAACGGAGACGGGGTTTCCAGGTGAGCGATCTCGATATCCGGGGCTTCCACGGCCGTGGGGATCAAATAATTGGAAAAAGAGGTGTTCATCAACTGGCCGTTTTCATCATAATTGAGCCCCTCGTACAGGGCTTCGCCAATACCCTGGACTATCCCCCCCTGGATCTGCCCGTCCACCACCTGGGCGTTGATGATGGTGCCGGCGTCATGCACATGCACATATTTGACAATCTGCGTCACACCGGTGTCGATGTCCACCTCCACCACGGCAATGTCTGCTGACACACAAAAAGAGGTATAGGATGATCCGCTTTCCGGGGTGGTGGGGCTGTACCAGGTGGTAGTCACATCCAGCAGGTGGTTATGGGCCTTTAAAATTTCCGGATCCAGCCCCCGGGGACCGGGAAAGAAAAACATCTTGTCTGCAAACTGTGCATAGGAGATCTTTTTTTCCGGCGCATTGGCCGGATAGATATATCCTTTTTCCAGTACCACCTGGTCTGCAGGAATTTTCATCAGAGAGCCTGCACACTGCACCACTTTTTTGCGCAGCAGTTTGGCGGCCTTGGCCACGGCACTGGCCGGATACACCGCACCTCTGCTGGATAAAGGTCCCTGACCGATAAAGTCGGATGACACCCGTTTTACATGGATATGGGCCGTATCCATGCCTAAGATATCCGCCACAATGGTGGCATGGGAAATTTCCGCGCCCTGTCCGATCTCGGTGCGGTCGGAATGCACCTCCACACTGCCGTCCGGCGTGATCAACACCCGGGCTTCGGTGATGCCCCCCATCTGGCAGTTGGGCACTGCCACCCCGGCCGGTTCGATGGCGGTGACCAGGCCGATGCCCAGGTACCGCCCCTGACCGGCCAGCTCTTTTTTGCGTTTCCGGTAAAAATCCAGATTCGACATTTCCATGGCCTTGTTGAGCACGGCCGGATAATCTCCGCTGTCCAGGACATAATTGTTGATCTGGTGATAGGGAAATTCATGGGGCTGGATAAAATTTTTCATCCGAATCGCTTCCGGGGTCATGTTCAGTTTTTTTGCCACCTGGTTGATGGCCGCCTCGATGAACTTGAT
>JBFLKI010000233.1:0-8602 GCA_040883135.1 Desulfotignum sp.
GCGCTCAGACACTGGAATGCGGCTTCCGCACCGGCCTGGGCATCGCAGAACTTGGCATCCGTGGCGCCGGCCGTGCCGAAAAAGGGCAGCTGGTAATGCTGGGCCATCTGGGCCATGGCCGCCGTCATCAGACTCAGTTCGATGGCGCCATAGGAAAAGATCGAGGTCTTCATGTCCATGATGGTGGTGAAGGCACCATAGATGAAAGGGGCGCCGGGGCTGGTCAGCTGGTGCATCACCAGGCCGCTCAAAGATTCCGCACTGGCCTGGACAATGGTGCCGGCAAACGTGGCAGGCGCGGTGCCGCAGGCCTGCGGGGCGGGAAAGTTGATCAGTGGGATGCCTTTTTCCGCACAATAAAGGATTTTGTCCACGGCCGGGTCATAATACACCAGCGGGGAGATGGGCTCGGAATAATGCACAATGCAGGGCGCTTGATGGAAATTGTCTTTTCCATCACACAGCAGCAGGGCCATTTCATAGATGTCCGCCACGCTGCGGGTATCCTTGCAGCAGAATACCAGGGGCTTTTCACAGTACTGCAGGGTGTTTCTGGCCACAATGCGATCTGCCGTGTCCGCGGGTACATCATCGGCCATGCCGATGGTCATGCACCAGTCAAAACCGGGCAGCGCGTCACACAGGGCGGCTGTGACCTCCACATGCCGGCTCTCAAACCGGCTCCGCTGTTGAGTGGCCGGATCCATATAGTCGATGCAGTCCAGGCTGGGTCCGAACCAGGATTTGTTCCGCTCCAGGGTCACGGTCCGTTCGCCGGTGCGTTTGCCCAGCACAATCCGTTTGGGTGCGGTTCGGATCGCCTGTTCCACCATCCAGGAAGGGATCCGGACCCGGTTTCCCTCCACCCGGGCACCGGCTCCGGACAGCAGTTCCACCGCTTTGGGATGGGTGAGTTTGATGCCGGTGCGCTCAAGAACGTCCAGGGTGGCCATGTGGATCTGATCCATCTGATCCTGGCTGATCACCTGCAATCGGGGTTTAAAATACAGTTCGTCCGTGTACATGCCCATGAAATGTCTCCTTTTTTCGGGTGGTGTTCATCCAGTTTTATTGTTTATTGAATGGCAAATGCAACAGGTATGCCAGTATCTGGTTCTTGTAAGAATCTTTAGGTCAACTATTTGAAAATATTTATATTTGTTGTTTTTCTGGTCTCCGTTGGATCTGGTTGACAGATTCAGACGCCTGTATTTTTATAAAAATTTTTAAGAAAATATAAAATAAATTTTAAAAAACAGGGGCGAGCGTTCCGGCCAATGCTCTGGCGGTGACCTGGCCGTCCAGAGCGGACGAGACGATGCCGCCGCTGTATCCGGACCCTTCTCCGGCCGGATACAGGCCATGGATGTCCGGATGCATCCGGGTGGCGGGATCCCGGGGGATCCGCACCGGCGAACTGGTCCGGCTTTCCACGGCCAGCACCAGTGCCTGGTCTGTGACATATCCTCTCATCTTTTTTTCGAATGCGGCAAATCCCTGTTTCAGTGCCTGTGTGATGGCCGGCCCCAGAATGTCCTTGACCGGATAACTGACTGCCCCGGGGATGTATGAGGTGGGTGGCAGGGTGGAAGAGACCCGGTCCGCCAGAAAATCGGTGAGCCGCTGGGCCGGGGCTGTCAGGGTGCTGCCGCCGGCGGCAAAGGCCTTGTGTTCGATTTCCTGCTGAAAGGCGAGTCCGGCAAAATGGCGCCGGTTTTGATGGGGCTGCCACAGTTTTTCATCCACGGTGACCACCATGCCGGCATTGGCGTTCGCCAGGTTCCTTGCGGAATTGGACATGCCGTTGAGCACCAGTTCTCCCGGTGCGGTGGCGGCCGGCACCAGCATGCCGCCGGGGCACATGCAGAAGGAATATACCCCGGCCCCGGCGAACCGGCCGGACAGGGCATAGCTGGCGGCCGGCAGGTGCGGGTTGCCCGCATGCCGTCCGTACTGGATGGCATTGATCAACGCCTGGGGATGTTCCACCCGCACCCCCATGGCAAACGGTTTGGCTTCCAGCCGGATTCCCAGGTCATCCAGCAGATAATAGATATCCCGGGCCGAATGGCCTGTGGCCAGGATCACGGCCGGAGATAGAAATTCCCGGGTGGGGGTGGTCACGCCCTTCACCCGGCTTCCGGCCAATATCAGTCCGGTGACCCGGGTGTTGAAATGAATGTCGCCGCCGCACGACAGGATGGTCTGCCGGATGGCGGCAATGATTTTCGGCAGCCGGTTGGAACCGATATGGGGATGGGCATCCATCAGGATGTCCGGGGCGGCTCCGTGCTGCACCAGCAGGGCCATGATCTCCCGGACATTGCCCCGTTTGGTGGCCCGGGTGTAGAGTTTTCCGTCACTGTAGGTGCCGGCCCCGCCTTCGCCGAAGCAATAGTTGGAATCCGGATGGCAGATGCCGTCCCGGCTGATGGTTTTCAGATCGAATCGCCGGGCGGTGACATCCCTGCCCCGTTCCAGCACGATGGGCCGGATGTTGTGGCGGATCAGTTCCAGTGCTGCAAACAGTCCGGCAGGGCCTGAACCCACGATCACCGCTGTTTTTTTGCCAGTTACAGGCGCAAAAACCACGGGGTCGAACAAAGGAGATGCCGGTTCGCCCCGGAAAATCTCCGCCTGGATCACAAATGCCGGTGATTTTCCCCGGGCATCCAGGGAACGTCGTAAAATCCGGATGCCGGAAATGGTATCCACGGAACAGTTCAGTGCCGTGGATGCGGCTTGGATCTGAGCCTCCCGGTTCCGGGCGTGTTCCGGTGTCAGTCGGAAAGTGATGGAATGAACCACGGCACATCCTTTAATTTTTTTCAGATATCAACCGGGTTTCGTATTTACAGCCGGGATGCCAGCACGGCCGCGCCGATTGCCCCGGTCTCCTGGCAATAGGGGGAGATGATCAGTGGCTGGTTCAGCCGTTTTCCAAGGGCTGCGATCATGCCGGGATTTTTGGCCACCCCGCCGGTCATCATGATGGGGCTCCGGAGACGGATTTTTGCGGCCAGAATCGCCACCCGTGCCGCCGCTGCTTCGTGAATGCCGGCGATAATGTTTTCTCTTTTCTCCTGCCGGGCGATCATGGAGATGACTTCGGATTCGGCAAAGACCGTGCAGATACTGCTGATTTTCGATGGGTTGTCCGCGGTCAGGCCCACTTCCCCCATCTCATCTAAGGCCACTTCCAGGGCATTGGCCATCACTTCCAGGAACCGTCCCGTGCCGGCCGCACATTTGTCGTTCATGGCAAAATTGTCCACATGCCCCTGATCATCCAGCAGAATGGCCTTGCTGTCCTGGCCTCCCACATCGATGATGCCGCGGATATCCGGATTCAGAAAACGGGCCCCGGTCCCGTGGCAGATGATTTCGGTCATGGCTTTGTCGGCAAAGTCGATGCTGGCCCGGCCATATCCCGTGGACACGATCGCACCCACATCCGATCGGGTCAGGCCGGTCTGGTGCAGCAGGTCCTCAAACACCCGGATTCCGGCTTTTAGATGATGGTACCCGGTGGGCATCACCCGGGTGCCCAGAAGGGTTGTGTCTTTGATCAGGGCCGCCTTGGCCGTGTTGGACCCGATATCGATGCCGGCATAGATCATTTCCGGCCCGCCTTGTGTCTGACGATCTCCATGAACGCGTCGATCCTTGTCTCCACCTGGGACTGGGAAAAGCTCCGGGGATCGACCATGTCCGCTTCGATCATGAGCACCGGGATCCCGGTCTGTTGCCTGACGATCTGCATGATGTCCATCTGTCCGAACGAGTATGGCTTGCACGATCGGTTGGAGTGCATGACCAGGCCGTCGACATCGTAAAACCGGATCATTTTGAGCACCTCTTCGGCCATCTGATCCACACCGATGTTCAGGTAGATCCGGGTATAGGCCTGGGCAATGGAATCCAGAAAATTGTTTTCGTCGATATATGTCAATGCACTGCACCAGGCCGAGGTATAGGTATCGGCCACCAGACAGGCCTGGTGGGCGGAAAATTTGTCAGACAGCCATTTGAGACGGTGCCACACCGGCAGGTTGTCCCACAGAAGGCGGTAGGTTTCATCCGGAACCACACCGATGCCGTCTTTGATCCGCTGTCCCAGTTCATCGATCAATTCTTTGTAAAAATCCACGGCAATCTGTGTTCCTCTGAGGGTGACTATCAGCGCCAGGAAGAAAAACGCGTCAAACGCGGACATGGGGGATGGCTTGTGGGCCATGGTGTTGAGAACCTGCTGCCACAGGCGCTGTCCCTGGTAAGACAGCCTGCCCACCTGGTTCATTTTGTCCGGGTCCATTTTTTTCCCGGTTACCTGTTCGAGAAACGCGATATACTCATGGACCTGGGCGTTGACATAAGCGGCGATTTCAGGGGAATACCCCGTGTGGCAGACCGGGGTGTCGAAGATGAACAAAGGTACCTGAAAATACCTTGCCTGGATTTCGTACCATTTGAGGACCGTGCCGCAGATATTGTTGCCGCAGATGAGCATGTCCGGTTTCGGCAGCCCGCCGATGGGACCGCCCTTGACCACGGCGCAGGCGATATCGGATCGGGCATAGGAACACAGGTCCGCACTGTATCCCATGTCTTCGGCTTTGGCGCACAGGTCTTCCCCCATTTTGGCGGAACCGATCATGGCCCCGTGATTTTCCGGATACACGGGAATGATATCCATGGCCACCAGGGGCTCCACCGGGCCGCCGGATGTGATCCACGCCACCAGCCGATTGTTCTGGGCGGCGCCCAAGGCATCCAGATAATAGGTGGTCATCAGGTCCCGCATTTTTCTGGCGGCCTTGATTTTCGTGGGGTCTACGGGGTTGTCTGACATGGGAATATCCTTGGGTTACAGCATCTGAATAAAGGTGTCGATCCGGGTGGAGATCTGGCCCTGCTTCTGCCGGCTGTCATCGATTTCAAGGGTCATGCTTTTGATGCCCCGTGTGTCCAGGCATGCCTTGAGATATGGATAGTCAAAGGCATGGGGGTCACAGAATTTGAGCATCGCAAATATCACGCCGTCGGCCCGGGTCCGGTCCACCAAAGAGCGCAGATGATCGGCCCGGCGGGTCAGGCCCGCGTGTTTGGCCGGGCAGATTACCCGGGTACGGTACCGGTGGGCCAGGGCGGTCAGAGGGGGGTGGTCCTCAGTCACCAGTCCGTCAAACCAGCGCTGCCCGGTGCACAGGTCATCGCCCACCACGGCCCCGCCGGCTGTTTCTACCATATCGGACAGATCCGGAGTGTCACAGACGGATCCGGCCAGAATCACTCGTTTGACGGCTGGATCCGGTGGCGGCAGGTGGTCGAGAGATGCGGCCACGTCGGCCAGAAGGGTTGCCGCTTCGTTTCGGTCCATGATCATGGTCCCTTTGACCAGGGCGGTCATGTCCGCACCCCGGATCATTCCGGGGTGCCTGGAAATGGTGGTCAGAAGGGTCCGGATCCGGTTGAACAGGGCAATGGATGACGCCAGATCCCGATCGGTGACGGTGATCTCCAGGGCGGTTTCCAGATCGGCTTTGAACCGGGCAAGTACGGATTCAAGATATGCGGCGCTGCTCGGCGTGTCGAGTTTGGCCGGCACCAGAAGATCGGCAAAGAATTCATACCTGCCGGTCATTCGCCAGATATCGCTGAGCCGCTGCATGGAATCACAGGTGTGCGGAAACACCGTGCCGTCCAGAAAATCCAGTCTTCCGGCCAGGCTGTCCTCCAGCACGCCCTTAACCAGAGAGCAGCAATAAGACTGGAGATGGTTTTCCGCCACAAGGATTTGATGCCCGGAAGAAAACAGGCGCATGGGATGACATCCGGCCGCATGGATCAGTTCTTCGGGTGCATAGGAACACAGGTATCCGATGATTTTCCGGCCGGTTTGCCGGATACGTGCCGCAATGTCCCAAGGCTGGTTCACGGCGTCATGAAACCGCGCTATTTCCTTCATGCCCGGAGATCTCCTGTAAACGTCTGTTGTGGGCTGAAACCAAAAAGGTGTGTGAATGCCCGGCACTTCGGTCCGGGATGTCACTGCCTGAGGGGTGTTATAACGGACATCGATGGAGAAGTCAAAGCAGACGTGATATGAATCAGCACATGCTCCGGCGGCAGCTGCTCCACCAGGAGGACCTCTCCTAGCCATTGCCGGTACCGCTGCCACCGGGACACTTCCAAAACCCCTCTCGGAGTTCTGTAAGAACCATCCGATGCCAATTCCCGGAATGTCAGCCGGCAGGACTTCACCGCGGTCTGATTGCTGCGGATCAAATCAATGGCACCGTCAATTTTCAGGCCGTATCGACGGGCGTTTCTGGCAAAATGGGTTTTGTCGAACAGCACAAATGCGCTGGCGGTCAGCCCCCCCAGATCCCCGTACACATCGCCTAAAAACTGCAATGTCTGGTCCAGGTCAGCGTCAGAAGAGGTGGGCAGACCGAAAATCATCAGTCCCAGATTGGAGATACCCGCGGCGGCCGAGTCTTTGAGTACGGTCTGGATATCGGTGACACGGGTGCCTTTGTTGATCAGATCCAGCAGGCGCTGGGAGCCGGTTTCAATCCCCCATCCGATCCATTTGCATCCGGCGGCGGACCACAGGGCCAGGCGTCCCGGGGTGCAGTCGGCCGTGGGTTTGCCCAGGATATGAAAGAAGATGGAAAGTCCCCTGGCCAGGATCTCTTCACAGATGGCATCCATGTCTTCAGGCAGAATATATTCATCCGCCGAATAAAAATGCCGGACCCCCAGGGTTCGGCTGTATGCTTCCAGCTCCGATACAAACGCGGCCACCGGTTTTCGGCGGTACCCGCCAAAGGAAAAATTGTGGGCGCAGAACCGGCATTTTCGCCAGGCGCATCCCCGGGAAAACAGCACCGGCAGCACCGGCACCGGGTTGAAATAGTCGGCCAGCGGCAGTTTCGAAAAATCCGAGGCCGGCACCTGTTTCAGGGAAATGGTTCTGGCGCCGGGATTGGTGTGAAGGGTGTCCCCCTGCCTGAAATGCAGTCCGGGAATCTCCGGCCACGCAGTACCGGCGCACAGGGCTGCCGCCGCTTCTTCCCCCTCGCCGCAGACCACGGCATCGATTTCCGGTACGGCGGACATCAGGTCGGATACGGACAGGGCTGACATCATGGCCCCGCCCATCACGATCCGGCAGGCCCGGCCGGAGGTCAGTGACATCGACTGCTTCAGGGCCCTGGCCAGGGCCGCGGCAAAGGGCACCTGTTCCGGAAACAGCACGGATATCCCCACCAGTTCCGGATCATCCGCCCGAATGGATCGAATCTGGCTGTCCAGCAGCAAATCCAGGTCAGGGGAAGTTTCTCCGGTGGCCAGAAGAATTTCCGCCTGGCGCCCCAGCGCGGAGATCTGCTGCCTGAGGCGGTCCCAGATGGATTTGTGATACAGGGTCTGGCCGGGATCGGTAAACATCCCCTGGTGCCCCCGGACAAAATCGATCAGATTCCTGCCCAGAATATCCTGATGTGCCATCCGGATCCAGACATCCAGGTTCAGATCCTTCAGCCGGACCGATGCGCCTGGCACGGCGGATTCAATGTAAGATGCCAGAGAGGCGATGCCCAAAGGCACATAGGTGGCACTGGCCCGAGGGGGGAATACAAGAACCGCTCGCATCCGAAATGATCTCCTGTTGCCGATTGTGTCGGTTGAATCTCTTTTGAAAATGAAGCGTGGACTAATAGCACTTTTTTCCATGGAATTCAACAGATAAAAGAGGCTTTCAAATTAATCCGAAATATGGGAAAATACCCGGAATATTTGATGAAACAAGGATGATTTGATCCCATGAGTGAACAGAAACTGAGGAAACTGGTTGAAAAACGGATTCCCGGACTGGTTTATATCATCGCTGTCTTTGCCATGATCGAGTTCGGAATCCTGGTGGCCTGTATGGTGACATCAGCCAATCACACCCGGGTCACCGTGTATGATCCGGACCAGACAGTCGTATATGAAGATGTGTACAATGCCGATGCCCTGGCTGAATTCAGGCGGGTGACCGGCATAGACAATTTCAAGGATGAAGGATTTACCGTGTCCCGGGTGCTGGTGGAAAAACCGTTTCCCACCCGGACCTGGATCGCGCTGTCCATCTGCGTTCCCTTGCTGCTGATCCTGTTTGTCGCATTTGTGGTCCGGGTATTTGAAGATGTGTTTTTCGCAAAAAAGAAAGCTTCGGAAAAAAGTGACGCGGAGCCCCGGGGATTTGATTTTGAGGAAACCCGGTTTGAAAAGCTGTTTTCAACCCTGGGCCGGCTCAACATCTATTCCCTGGGGGCCACGGTGATTGTGGCGGCCTTTCTTTACTGGATGGTCCCGGACCTGCTGGTATATATCGGCAGAATCAGTTTTCAGACCCTGGCGCAACTCAAGTGGGTGCTGCTGGGCCTGGTCCTGGTGGGGGGCATTTATCTCATTGTCCGGGCCGTTCTGGCCTATAAAACCAGAATTGCAATCATCGAGCAGCAGTCTGACATTCAGAAAAACCGTGACCGCCTGGCCATCGAGGCCCGGCTGGGAGCCAGGCTGCTCGAAGACAGACGGGTCGACAATTGAA
>JBFLKI010000234.1:0-8330 GCA_040883135.1 Desulfotignum sp.
AAAATACTCCAGGCGTAAAGAATACCTAAGGCCAGGTTGATGCCCAGCCCGGCGAATGTGACGCGCCATCCGATGTTTTTGACCTCTTTCATTTGATCGCTCCTTTTGGGAAAATATGGAGAACCCGGATTCAATCGATGCCCTGAAGGGGTTCATGCTTTTATCGGCTGATACAACTGCAAACCGTGTGCCATGGGACAAAAGTATTCAACTATCTAATTTTATATGAAAAATTTAGATAGATTCGGAAAGGGAAATTCCGGTCTGTTTACAACAAAAGTTGTGTAGAATGGCGAAATTATGGAAAGATGCGACTGCAGCAATGGTTGGCAAAGGAATTACAATAAAAGTTGTGGATACAACCCAGGTTGTAAATCTATTTTCGAATTTTCTGGAGGCGCTTGCTCAATGCCTGCTGGGAAATGCCCAGAATTCTGGCGGCGGCGGACTGGTTGCCGCCGGCCTGTTCCATGGCCTTTTCCACCAGTATATTGGAGGCTTCCTTGAGTGTGGGAAGCCCCTTGTCGGTTTCCAGACCGTGGGACATGGTGTCTGCAGTATCGCCTTTTGCGGGGGGATTCAGTCCCTTGAACAGATCTGCCGTGATAGGGCCTTTTTCATATCTGGACACGGCATCGTGGACCATGGATTTCAATTCCCGGATATTGCCCTTGAACGGATAGGTTTCCATCTGTTCGATCAGGGTTTTGGGGATATCCGGAATGGGTTTGTCCAGTTCCGCGGCTGCCTGGCACACAAACCGGTCCAGCAGCAGGGGCAGATCCAGGAGCCGCTCTCTGAGCGGCGGCAGAGTCAGGGTATGAGTGGACAGCCGGTAAATCAGGTCTCGCCGGAATTTTCCCTGTTTTTCCAGAGCCCAGAGATCCTGGTTGGTGGAAGCGATGATCCGGGCATCGGAATGCCGGGTTTTGTCCGATCCCAGGGCCAGATAATCCCCTTCCTGGAGCAGGCGCAGCAACTTGACCTGGGAGGTCAGGGCCAGATCCCCGATTTCATCCAGCATCAGTGTACCGCCGGCCGCCTGTTCGATCAGCCCGGGCCGGGCTTTGTCCGCGCCGGTGAACGCGCCGGGCACATGTCCGAACAGGGTGTCGGAAAACACATTGTCATCCAGGCCGGCCACATTCACCACCACCAGCTTTCCTTTCCGCCCGCTCAACGTGTGGATGCATTGTCCGATCAGCTCCTTGCCCACCCCGGTTTCACCGCAGACGAGCACCGGCTGCAGCGAGGGCGCAATGGCTTCCACATAATGGAAGATGGAATGCATTTTTTTGTCCTGGGTGATGATGTGCCGGAAGGCGGACGGATTCTTGATCTGGGCGAACAGGTCCTGGTGCAGGGGCTTTTCGGCGGTTTCTCCGGTTTCTTCCAGTGCCAGTGCCTGTTTGACCGCTGTGATCAGCCGCTCTTCCTCCACCGGTTTGATCACGTAATCCATGGCACCGATTTTCATGCATTGAACAGCCGTGTCCACCTCGATGGTGCCGGTGAGCACAATCACCGGAATTCTGGGCCAGGTCTTGCGGATGATTTTGAGCAGCCGGCCCCCGTTAATGTGCGGCATGTTCAGGTCCAGCAGGATCAGACCCGGAATTTCCCGTTCCATGTGGCGGATCACGTCCCTGGCATCGTTGATGGTGACAATGTTGCCAAATCCGGCCATGCGCAGGGTGGTATCCACGGCCATGAGAATTTCGGGCTCATCGTCCACCACCAGGTTAGGTTTGTCCTTTGTCGTTGGTTCCATGTGTTTTTTATAATTTATTTTTCCGCGCAGGGCAAGACGATCCTGGCACAAAGTCCCTGTCCGGGTGCTGAGGCCAGTTCCAGCACGCCCTGCATGTCGGATACGATTTTTTCGGAAATGAACAGTCCCAGGCCGGTCCCGCCGTCATCTCTTCGGGTAGTATAAAACGGATCGATGATTTTTTCCAGCATGTCCGGCGGCACGCCCGGACCGGTGTCCATCACCTCGATGGTGACGATATTTTTGTGCCGGTTGGCGGAGGTAACCACCGTGATGGACTGGTCTTTGTTTTCCAGGGCCTGGCCCGCATTCATCAGCAGGTTGATCACCACCTGGACCAGTTTCTGGAAATCTCCGGCCACGGCCGGCAGGTGACTGCCGTAATTCACAGATACATGGGGCGTAATTTTTTTCAGGGTGGGAAGGGTCAGATCCAGGGCCTTTTTCACGACCTGGTTCACATCGATTTCAGGATCGGGAAACGGGGTCCGGGTGTCGGCCGGCCGGGAGAAATCCTTGAGATCGGTGATGATCTGTTTGATCCGGGTGGATGAATCCAGAATGGCGGCCAGCATTCGCTGAATGCGCTGGCGCAGATCCGGATAAGCCATATGGCAGACCCGGGTGTCCGGGTGCCGGGCAAAGTAATCATCCAGCACCGGAAGAAAGGCTTCGAACGATTTTTTCAGGTTCGGGGCGTTGAGCATCAACGTGGTAGCCGGGTTGTTCACCTCATGGGCCACCCCGGCCACCAGAATGCCCAGAGAGGCCATTTTGTCGGCCTGGACCAGCTGTTTTTCCTGCAGATCGGACCGTGCCTGGGCGGCCAGTCTCGCTTTTGTGGATGCCGCGGCGGCCCAGACAATGTAGCCGGACAGAATCACCACCACCCCCATGATGCCGGCACAGGCCAGGGTCAGTTTCCGGGTGACCGCGGAGATTTCCGCCTGAACATCCGCCACATAGATGCCGGTGCCGATGATCCATCCCCAGGGCTCGAACGCCTTGACATGGGAGATTTTGGGAACGATATGGGTGGTATCCTCCTTCCATTGCCACAGGTAGTCCACGAAGCCTGCGCCGGAAGTGTTCACGATTTCCACCATTTCGGCAAACAAGGGATTGCCGGCCGGATCGGTGAATTCTGACACATTCCGGCCTTCCAAGTCCGGGCGGTAGGGGTGCATGATCATCGTCGGTGTCGTGTCATTGATCCAGAAATAATCTTTTCGATCATCCCCGTATCGGAGCTGTTCCAGCATTGCCACCGCCGAATTTTTTGCCTGATCAGCAGACATCTTGCCGGATGTTTCCTGATCGTAAAAATAGTCAAGTACCGACCACGCGGTTTCAGTCAGATGCCTTGTGGTTTCTCTTTTACCGTCCATCATGAAAGATTCCATGGTGGGAAGAATAAACAGAAAAATGGTCAGGATAAACAGAATAATGGTTAAGGCCACCGGAATGATGATCCGGACCGGCAAAGTCTGAATGGGATGAGGTCGGACAAGGTGATCGGCTGCCATAATATATCCTTGTTTTTTGACGGTTATGGCGTGATTCTTGAATTAAAATCATGGTTGTGTCAAGAAAAGATTACCGGTCGGGCCTGCCCTTGATACGCCCGGGTATTGATCATACTGCTGGACTGCATCCATATCTTGACAAATACCCTACCTGGGTATAGTATTAGATCATGAAGAATGAAATAAAGGAGCTGCCATGCATCCCCATTACAATGCTCAGCTGCCCAGTCTGAACCGGATCGAAGGACAGATCAAGGGTATCAAGAAAATGATTGAGAACCGCCGCTATTGTGTGGATATCCTGACCCAGCTCAAGGCGGTCAAGGCGGCCTTGCACAAAGTGGAGCAGGAGGTGTTGAAAACCCATATGCAGCACTGTCTGATGCATGCAGTGACCTCGGAAGATCAGAAAGAAATCCAGGAAAAGATCGATGAACTGATGAAACTGCTGAGCAAACGGATATGACCCGGCTTTACAAAATAGTGGGTCAAAGCGATTATGGCACCATGGGAAAGGAGTTATTCATCCATGAATATGGAGACAAAACAGTTTAAAATCGACGGTATGACCTGTGCCGCCTGTGTCAGGCGGGTGGAAGACGCCATAAGAGATGTGTCCGGTGTCGAGTCGGCATCGGTCAATCTGGCAACGGAAAAGGCCCAGGTGACCTATGAATTGGGCGGGGAAAAAGAGGCCGCCATCATTCATGCCGTGGAGGCGGCAGGATATGGTTTGGCACCTGTGGATGAAACCAGCAGTCCGGACAAGGATGAAAAGAAAAAAGAGGAACAACGCAGACAGGAATTCATTCGCCTGATTATTTCCATCGGGTTTGCCATTCCTCTGGTATTCGTTGCCATGGCTGAAATGGTGGGGATTCCGCTCCCGTCCGGCATCAGCCCCGGGCACAGTCCCGGCACCTTCGCCCTGGTCCAGCTGATGCTGACCCTGCCCATTGTCATGGCCGGGTTTCACTTTTACACCCGGGGATTTCCGGCCCTGTTCAAGGGACATCCCAACATGGATTCCCTGATTGCCATAGGAACCACGGCCGCCATCGCCTACAGTGCCGTAAACACGGTGCTGATTTTCACCGGCCGGACCGAATACGTGATGAACCTGTATTATGAAACCGCCGGGGTGATCATCGCCCTGATCAAGGTGGGCAAATACATGGAAACGGTGAGCAAGGGGCGGACATCCGGTGCCATCAAGGAACTCATGGGACTGGCCCCCAAGACCGCCATTGTCATCCGGGACGGTAAAGAAGCGGTGATTCCGATCGAAGATGTGGAAGTCGGAGATGAGCTGATAGTCAGGCCCGGAGAGAAAATTGCGGTGGACGGCACGGTCATGGACGGACATACCTCGGTGGATGAATCCATGCTCACCGGAGAAAGTATTCCTGTGGAAAAAAGTGAAGGCGATACCGTGACCGGAGCCAGTATGAACCAGAACGGCACCATCCGGTACCGGGCGGACAAGGTGGGCAAAGACACAGCCCTGGCCCGGATTATCCGGCTGGTGGAACAGGCCCAGGGCAGCAAGGCCCCCATCGCCCGGATGGCGGATATCATTTCCAGCTATTTTGTGCCCGTGGTCATCGGCATCGCCCTGATATCGGCCGGGGCCTGGCTCGTCGGCGGGGCCGGGGTCACCTTTTCTCTGAAGATATTCATCGCCGTTCTGGTGATCGCCTGCCCCTGTGCATTAGGGCTGGCAACACCCACGGCCATTATGGTGGGCACCGGCCGGGGCGCATCGTTAGGGGTGCTGATCAAGGGTGGACAGCCCCTTGAGACGGCCGGCCGCATCGATACCATTGTCCTGGACAAGACCGGCACCATCACCGAGGGCAAACCCAGGGTCACCGACATAAAGGCCCTCGACGGATTTGAAGAATCTGACATTCTCCAGCTGGCAGCGTCGGCTGAAAAAGGATCTGAGCATTCCCTGGGCGCGGCCGTGGTGGCGGAAAGTGAGAAACAGGGGGTGTCTGTTTTGCCGGCAAGGGGTTTTTCAGCGGTTCCCGGCAGAGGCATCATCGTGACGGTGGACCACAAAGACCTGATGTTCGGCAATCTGGCGTTCATGAGGGAAAACCAGGTGTTGGACACTGATCTGCCGGAAGCCGACGATCTGTCCGGCCAGGGAAAAACCGTCATGTACCTGGCAGTGAACCGGAACCTGGCCGGTATCATTGCCGTGGCCGATGTGGTCAAGCCGGATTCGGCAGATGCCATTGCCCGGCTCCAGAAAATGGGGCTGAAAACCGTGATGCTGACCGGAGACAATGAGTTGACCGCTCAGGCCATTGCCAGACAGGTGAATATCGATCAGGTGGTGGCCCAGGTCATGCCCGGAGACAAGGCCGACCAGGTGAAACAGCTCCAGGCGGACGGCAGCCGGGTGGCCATGGTGGGGGACGGTATCAATGACGCCCCGGCCCTGGCTCAAGCGGACCTGGGGTTTGCCATCGGATCGGGCACGGATGTGGCCATGGAATCCGCCGGCATCGTCCTGATGCAAAACAGCCTGGCCGGCGTGGTTACGGCCATAGACCTGAGCCGGGCCACCTTGAGAAATATCAAACAGAACCTGTTCTGGGCGTTTTTCTACAATTCCGCCGGTATTCCCTTGGCGGCCGGGCTGTTCCATCTGTTCGGCGGCCCCACCCTGAATCCCATGTTTGCCGCCGCCGCCATGGCCTTGAGTTCCGTGTCCGTGGTGACCAATGCCCTGCGCCTGAAAAATTTCAAACCTGTCCTGGACCCCCGGGTTCCAGAACAATCTAAAGACCCTGAAACAAAGGAGCCATCCATGAAAACCATTATCAACATTGACGGCATGAGCTGCATGCACTGCGCCAAAAGTGTCACCGACCGGCTCAACGCCCTTGAAGGAATCTCGTCCACCCAGGTCAACCTGGAGCAGAAACAGGCCGTGGTGGAATCAAACCAGCCCGTTGACAAGGATCTGGTCACCCAGACCATCACGGATGCCGGTTACACCGTGACCGGCATCGAGGCCCGATCTGAAGCCTGAACATGAGACGTTCATTCTGGGGAAAACTTGTCTGGCCCCTGGTTTTGTCAGGGTAGCTGCTCTGCTGCCCGCCAGGGGCCGGCCCGGCCCACGCGGGTGCTCGAGCGGTTCATCGTCCATTTACCATCTGTCGTGTCTATTGGAAATGAATAATTCACGTTCCAACTCTAATCCTTTAGACTCAAGCTTCTGACTGAAAAACGGCCTGACACCGGTAGCCGATAATTCTCCGATCACAGTGCCGTCATAGTCGACTTTGCGTTGTTCAAATTTGAATATTTCTGTCATGGTGATCACCTCACCCTCCATACCAGAGATTTCGGTAATGGATGTCACTTTGCGGGAACCATCACTGAAACGGGAGACCTGGATGATCAGATCAATGGCGGCGGCGATCTGTTTTCTGATCGACCGAACCGGAAGATCTAAACCTGCCATTAGACACAGGGTTTCCAACCGTTCGGCAGCATCCCGGGGAGAGTTGGCATGCACAGTTGTCAGTGAACCGTCGTGACCGGTGTTCATTGCCTGCAGCATATCCAGGGCTTCACCGCTTCGGCACTCACCGACTACAATTCGGTCCGGCCTCATTCTCAGGGAATTGACCACCAGATCCCTTATTGTTTTTGCATATCGGCCATCGACATTGGGTGGTTTTGTTTCCATTCTAAGGACATGTTCCTGCTGCAATTGTAATTCTGCAGCATCTTCAATGGTGATAATCCGCTCATCGTCGGGAATAAAACTGGAAAGAATGTTAAGCAGGGTTGTTTTACCGGAGCCTGTTCCCCCGGAAATAAGAATATTGAGCCTGCCAAGGACACAGGCTCGGAGCAACTTAACCATGTTTTCAGAAATAGAACCCAATTTGACAAGCTGCTCAAAGCCGAGTTTATCGCTTTGAAATTTCCGGATGGTAATACACGGGCCCTCGACCATCACCGGAGGGATGACAGCATTCACACGTGATCCATCAGGCAGGCGGGCATCGACCGTTGGATTATTTGCGTCAATGGTACGGCCGAGGGGTAAAATTATCCGTTCAATAAGCCTTAGTATCTGGGCATCATTAGCAAAGGAGACATCTGTTTTGGTTATTTTCCCTTTACGTTCGACATAGATTTTATTAATGCCATTGACCATCACTTCAGTTATGTCAGGATCATCCAGAAGAGG
The DNA here is from genome assembly GCA_040883135.1 of Desulfotignum sp. GTDB lineage: Bacteria > Desulfobacterota > Desulfobacteria > Desulfobacterales > Desulfobacteraceae > Desulfotignum. The sequence continues at coordinate 7,520 of JBFLKI010000234.1, forward strand.
TTGCAATGGCCCAAATCCAAGGATTCCATCCAAAATTTCTTTGAGCATCTGGGTTTTAACGGAATCCGAAAATCCTGGATTGAGCTCCTGGTAGGCTTGTTCCAAGTAATCTGAAATGGTCTGACGGTCTTCATCGAGTATTGCATGATTTGCTTCCATCAAAACGTCAACTCTATCCATCAGGTGACGCTTCAATTTATCGACATCTGTTTGTGATGATGACAGGTCCAATTGATTCATGAGTCTTCTCCATTTTCGTTTAGATCTCTATCCTGAAACAACCAGATAATCTCATGATGATTTACAGCCAGAAAACTGCAATCATAAAGGAGCCCGCCGTTCAAATCATAAATTCTGGCATCGGTCAGGGCGACAAATGTACCGGATTTATCCAATTCATCCTTCATTCTCTCATGCACCCGGACATGAAATTTTCCTCGTATCAGATGGTTTGCCGTCTGAATGTGAACGTCAACAGGTCTTTTTTTTATCACTTCGGTAAAAATTTTCCCTTTTTCATCAAACGTAGTCTGCATGTGTCTCTCCTGTATTTTTTGGAGTCCCGGCGATAAGAAGTCAATGGGATATCCACTGGTTTGTATCATCTTAGGGGGAGAGTCTCAAATGATAAAGCACCCGTCATAAAAAATGACAAAATGGTCTAAAAAAATTCTCAAGAGCTTTTTTTAGACTCACTCCCAAGCAGCACCTATCTTTGGGGTCCAATCTTCTGATGAAAAATTGTTCATGAAATCAACTTTGTTCATCTTCATTTATACCCATTTGCTGTGTTGTGAAAGTTTGGAATTCA
>JBFLKI010000235.1:0-2872 GCA_040883135.1 Desulfotignum sp.
ATGTCTGCGGCCTTTTTTGAGGCGGACCGGGAGAGCCTGTGAAGCAGGTCTTCGGGAACCGCTGCCTGGATCATGACGAAATCGGTTCCGGCAAGGATATCGAACCTGTCGAGAACATCCTTGATATCGGTATTTTCAGCCGCCGCAGTTGCGCCCAGGGCCTTGAACCCGGTCAGAAGGTCCGCAAGCCGGCTGTTCTTGGCCTGTTCGCCGCCCCAAAACCGGATCTCCATATCGAACGTCATGTTTCTGTAATCAAAGAACATGGTCAGGGCATGAAAATCCTCGAATTGACTGATCATGGCATTTTGGGAGGCCGCCGCCTTCATGGCATCGGGGGATACGGTGATTGCACTCCATGCCATGGCGTCCTGGTTGGTTTTTTCGATGAGATCGGACAGGATCTTGTTCTTGAATACGTTCTCTTGTTTTTTCCGGTAGACGTCGACGACTGATTTGACCATGGTTTCGCTGCCGAACACGGCGCGTGTCTCGTCGAGGAAGGCTGCGCAGCCCGGGGTGTCGCCGTGCCCCTCCAGGCCGGTATGAATCGTTACCCCGTTGTAGTTGATATCGCGCATCCCGGGGTGTTCCTTTTTGAGTGCGGCCAGAAGGCGGTCTCTGTCATAGGTCATGCTGATGACGGCAGCCCCTTCCTGGCGGTTTTTTTCCGGCAGACCGGTCATGGCAATGGCGACCCAAAAGATATCTTTTTGGGGATCCAGCCCTGTTTCCGAAACGAAATCCTGGTATTTCCGGAAGTTATCCTTTTCATTGATCGTCTTGATCGCGAATTCTGTCATCATGGCCCTGTTCACATCCATCATGAAGATTCCCTGAATGTCCGCAGGCAACAGCGTCATCACGGATGCCGCGGATGTCACGCCCGATGTCCAGACGCCGGCATTCTGGCCGCAGGCGGGAAACAAAAAAATTACCATAAAAACCAGGGTTATCCCGTATGTCACAGTTTTTTTCATGCCGATCCCTTTTTTTGGTGATGTCCGGTTCGGTTCCGGCAGGCAGGTTGCCCTCCGGTACGCATTTTCACAATATTAACAGCGGGTCAGTGAATTTGTCAAAGGTCAAAACCGAATGGACAACAGTTTTTACAAAACACCGGAACCGTTCCGTTCTATTTATTTTAACAATCCATTGACAAAATGCTTTGTTTCAGGTATAGAATCTTTTTTTCATATACTGATTTTAACCTGAAAACTCACTTTTTTATACCATCGCAATATAAAAAAATTAGCTGAATTTTAAAAACAAACCGCCCTGCCGGCAAACAGCCGCGTTCTTTGAACCGGGCATGGACCGGCCTTTGGGGTAATTTTATTCATGAAGGATGATGTAAAATGATCAGAGATTTGAAGCGGGTAAGAAATATCGGCATCAGCGCCCATATTGATTCCGGCAAAACCACCCTTTCAGAACGGATTTTGTTTTATACGCAACGGATTCACAAAATCAATGAAGTCCGGGGAAAAGACGGCGTCGGCGCTGTCATGGACTCCATGGAGCTGGAAAGGGAGCGGGGCATTACCATTGCATCGGCCGCCACCTACTGTGAGTGGAAAAAACACAATATCAACCTCATCGACACCCCGGGCCATGTGGACTTCACCGTGGAAGTGGAACGGTCCCTCAGGGTACTGGACGGGGTGGTGCTGATTCTGTGTTCGGTTGCCGGGGTTCAGTCCCAGTCCATCACCGTGGATCAGCAGATGAAACGGTATGAAGTGCCGTGTATCGCTTTTGTCAACAAATGCGACCGGTCCGGGGCCAACCCGGTCAAGGTGGCCGGGCAGCTGAAAACCAAGCTGGGTCACAATTCCGTGATGATGCAGCTGCCCATCGGCCTGGAAGACAAACATAAGGGCGTGATCGATCTGGTGGCCATGAAGGCCTATTATTTTGAAGGCGACAACGGGGAGCACGTGGCGGTCAAAGAAATTCCCGAAGATCTCCTGGACGCGGCCCGTGACGCCAGGGACGAACTGATCGATGCGGCCTCTCTGTTTTCCGAAGAACTCACCGATGCGATTCTCGAAGAATCGGACATCAGTGAAGATTTGATCAAAAATGCCGTCAGAACCGGTGTGATGACCCGGCAGCTGACCCCCGTATTCCTGGGTTCCGCATACAAAAACAAGGCGATCCAGCCGCTGCTGGACGCGGTGATCGATTACCTGCCGTCTCCTCTGGACATCCACAACGAGGCCATCGACCTGGACAACAACGAAGAAAGCGTGGTCCTGGAAAGCAGTTTCGACAAACCCACCGTGGCCCTGGCGTTCAAGCTGGAGGACGGCCAGTACGGCCAGCTCACCTATCTCCGGGTCTACCAGGGATGTATCAGCAAGGGAGACACCCTGGTGAACTCCCGGGACGGCAAAAAAGTCAAAGCCGGCCGGCTCATCCGGATGCACGCGTCACAGATGGAGGATGTGGAGGAGATTCCCGCCGGCCATATCGGCGCCATGTTCGGGATCGACTGCGCCTCCGGAGACACCTTTGTCTCCCCGACGATCAATTACTCCATGCTGGCCATGCATGTGATGGAACCGGTGATCTCGCTTTCCATCGTTCCCAAGGACAACAAGGCCCAGATCAACATGTCCAAGGCATTGAACCGGTTCACCAAGGAAGATCCCACCTTCAAGACCTATGTGGACCACGAGACCGGAGAAACCATCATTCAGGGCATGGGAGAGCTTCACCTGGAGGTCTATGTGGAGCGCATGAAACGGGAATACAAGGCGGAAGTCACCACCGGCGCGCCCCGGGTCGCCTACCGGGAAACCATTACCCAGAAGGCGCTGTTCAACTACACCCACAAAAAACAGACCGGCGGCGCCGGCCAGTTCGG
>JBFLKI010000033.1:0-12816 GCA_040883135.1 Desulfotignum sp.
CCAGTATTTTCCTTTTCCTGGTTGTGTTTTTACTGCTCAGCCCTGTGGGTGAAATCAGGCTGGGTGGAGATGATGAAAGACCGGGATACTCCAATATGGCCTGGTTCGCGATGCTTTTTAGCTGCGGTATGGGTATTGGTCTGCTTTTCTGGGGTGTTTCCGAACCGATCTGGCACTATATGTGGCCGCCTTACGGTGAAGCAAAAACTGCTGCGACAGTGCACCTGGCCATGCAGTACGCCTTCTTCCACTGGGGTTTTCATCCCTGGGCTATCTATGCAGTCGTTGCCGCTTCCCTTGCTTACTTTTCTTATCGTAAGGGATTACCGATGCTGTTGAGTTCCTGCCTTGAGCCGATCCTCGGCCGTAAGGGTATTGAGGGGCCCTGGGGAATACTGATTAATGTCATCGGTGTTTTTGCCACGCTCTTTGGCCTGGCTACTTCTCTCGGACTTGGCGCTATGCAGATTGGCGGCGGCCTGGAAGAGTTGTTCGGTTTTACAAGCGGCCCAGCTTTGTGGGTGACCATCGTTATCGTAACATCGATTGTAGCGCTTATCTCCACATCAACTGGTATTGACCGCGGTATCAAGTATCTCAGCCAGATCAATATTGTCGTTGCTGTGTTGTTAATGCTGCTGGTATTTATTGTCGGTCCAACACTGTTCATTCTTAAACTGTTGACCCAGGCTACCGGTGATTACCTGCAGAACATTATCCACATGTCCTTTGGGCTTGATGCGGCAGGCGCCGGCACAGAAGGCTGGTATAATGCCTGGACCGTTTTTTACTGGGCATGGTGGATCGCCTGGGCTCCCTTCGTCGGGACTTTTATTGCCCGTGTATCACGCGGGCGTACCATCCGTAACTTTGTTATCGGGGTTATGCTTGTCCCGGTGGCAGTAAGTATGGTCTGGTTTGCTGTCTTTGGCGGTTCCGCCCTGTACCAGACTCACATTGCAGGTAATGAAGCCATTATGGCAGCTGTCAATAAAGACTCTGCCTTAGGTTTCTTTGCGGCCCTGCAGGGATTCCCGGCATCAAGCCTGCTGGTTGCTGTGGCGATGTTCTCGGTGGCGATATTTTTCATTACATCTTCGGACTCGGGAACCTATGTTAACGGCATGTTAACCTCTGGTGGAGACCCTAATCCGCCGCTGTACCTGCGCATAATCTGGGGGTCTTTACAGGGTGCTATCGGCGCAATTCTGCTTTTCACAGGCGGCCTTAAAGCGCTTCAAACCGCTTCCATTGTCGGTGGTTTCCCCTTCATGATTATCATGCTCCTGATGTTATACTGTCTGATGAAGGCCCTCTTTGCAGAATTGCGGGAAGGGACCCTGCCTGTAGAGAAGCAGCGGATCATGGATGCCCTGAAAGAAATTAAGGCTGGCAAATAATATCAGTATGTAAATAAATATAGTGAGTCAAAGGCCGCCCTTTCGGGGGCGGTCTTCTATATTGATGCGCTAAGCATGGCGCCCAGCGCCTGACTGGCGCTATCCGGATAATCCGGATGACTTGGGGTTGAAAGACCTCTAAGGCCTGGAAAGGGGAACGGTTCGCCTCAAAACAGGCGTGTTTTATAAAGTTCATATCTTAGGGTAGAAAAACATTTTGTTTCTGGTCAGAAGCTGTGACTCGGATTAGAAAAAATGGTAGATTCGGGAGCTGGAGCACCGCCTCAATGAAATCCAGGAAACAGTCTTCAAGAAACACGGCATTGACAGCGAACTCCCTATTCTGATAATGCGGATGTCACCTGGAGTCACAATTGTGTAGATCTTGAGAATGTTGTTGTTTGATTAATCATATAAAGAGAAGGGAATTGTTTTTATGAGAGACAGGTTTGATACCGATTATCAGGTCGGTCAGGACAATATCAAAAGATGGGGGATGGATGTTCACCCTGTTTTTTTTATTGTGGCCTCCCTTGTGGTCGTTTTTATCGTTTTAACCTTGTGGAACCCGGTGGAAGCCAAAAAAGTGTTTGACGGCTCCAAATCCTGGACCATAGAGAATTTTGACTGGTTTTTCATGATTTCAGGCAACCTGTTTGTTTTATACTGCCTGGCTTTGATTGTACTGCCCCACGGGAAAATTCGCCTGGGGGGACAGGACTGTAAACCTGAATTTACCCGGATGTCATGGTTTGCCATGCTGTTTGCCGCCGGCATGGGCATCGGCCTGATGTTCTGGAGCGTGGCTGAACCGGTGGCCTATTACACGGACTGGTGGGGAACACCGTTGAACACCTCCCCCAACACACCGGAAGCGGCCCGGGCTGCCATGGGTGGTACCATGTTTCACTGGGGATTCCATCCATGGGCCATTTACGCAGTGACGGCCCTGGCCCTGGGTTTCTGCACCTTTAACAAAGGCCTGCCCCTGACCATCCGCTCCACTTTTTTTCCGCTGCTGGGGGAAAAAACCTGGGGTATCGCCGGACACATCATCGATATCATCGCGGTCATTGCCACCATATTTGGTCTGGCCACCTCCCTGGGATTCGGTGCCCAACAGGCAGCCTCGGGCCTTCACTTTCTGTTCGGGTTTGAAAATACCATCGGGCTGCAGCTGATCATTGTCGCCGTGGTCACAAGTGTGGCGCTTTTTTCCGTGTACAGAGGGCTTCACGGCGGCGTTAAGCTGTTGAGTAACATCAATATGGTCATGGCAATTATTCTGCTGTTTTTTGTCATGGTGGCAGGTTCTTTTCTGCATTTTTTCACCGGGTTGTTCAACACAACGATAGCCTATGCAGAATGGATTATACCCTTGAGCAACTGGATCGACCGGCCCGATGAAAAATTTTACAAAGGCTGGACCGTATTCTACTGGGCCTGGTGGATTTCCTGGGCACCGTTTGTGGGGATGTTCATTGCCCGCATTTCCAAAGGCCGCACCATCCGTGAATTCATGGCAGCCGTGCTGCTGGTGCCCACCCTGGTGACCATTGTCTGGATGACGGCATTCGGCGGCAACGCGCTGCTGCAGATCCAGAACGGCGTTGGTCAACTCGCGGAAAAAGGCCTGACAGAAGTGTCTCTGGCCACGTTCCAGATGTTGGAAAATCTGCCGTTAACCGGGATTACCTCTTTTCTGGGTATCTGTCTGGTACTGGTTTTCTTTGTCACTTCATCCGATTCCGGATCCCTGGTGGTGGATTCCATCACGGCCGGCGGTAAAATGGATGCACCGCGGTTCCAGCGGATGTTCTGGGCCACGCTTCAGGGCTTGATCGCCGCCTGTCTACTGGTGGGCGGTGGTTCCGATGCCCTGGGCGCCATCCAGGCAGTGGCAATTACCGTGGGTCTGCCCTTTACCATGGTCATGATCGTCATGATGATCAGCCTTTACCTGGGATTGCAGGATGATTACAGGAGAATGAAACTCTGATTGTGATCAGTGAGTCCGGCAGCCTGCCATTTTCCGGCAGGCTGCCGGACTCATTTTTTCTCTCCGGTGTTCATGATGGATGCAGCATTAAAGTCCTGTGCCGTCATCATGGATACTACCCGTTCAAACGCACTTTCAATCATCAACTGTTCCCATCTTTCCAATTCTGCAAACCGTTTGGTGAAACGTTCCTGAAGAATAGGGGGCAAAGCGTCCAGCATGGCAGCGCCTTTTGATGTGGGGACAATGACGGTTTTTCGCCGGTCATCCGTGCTTCTGGTCCTGGATAGATACCCTTTTTTTTCAAGACGCTGGGTAATATCTGTGACAGATGCCTGACTCAGGCTGACAACCTTTGATATCTGGGTGACAGATATGGGGGCATAAAACGAAACCGCCTGGAGCGTAATCAGCTGGGGACCGGTGAGGCCGAAATTTTTTTTCAGGTCAAAGGAATGCTGATCAATGGCCTGAATAATTTTACGCAATGAAATCAAGAAATTTTTGCACGGGTCAACATTTGCATCGCTCATGATAATTTCCTTATATTTTTCTGCCGTGAACACCATCGTCAGCCATCTGAAAATTTCATAGTATCCGATAAATTTTACGGTCGCGCTGAAATGAGCAATACCACCTTTTTTATTTATTATCAATGCGATTCCCCCGGATAGTTCCTTGACAAAAATACTTCGGTCCCGATATATTATGGGCAACAAAATAAATTAAATGGTTATTTATCTATGAAAAATGTCATCTGGCACGTTCTCAAACGGATAGGTGCAAGCCTGGCAACGGTTGTTGTCATTTCTCTGATCATATTCATCGGGGTGGAACTGCTCCCCGGTGATGTGGCGGATACCGTACTGGGTCAGTCTGCTACTCCGGAAACCGTGGAGGCGTTCCGCAAGGAACTCAAACTGGATCTGCCCCCCCATATCCGGTATGTGTCCTGGCTCAAGGATTTTGTTCAAGGGGATTTCGGCAACTCCCTGGCCAACAAACGGCCGGTGGCCGAACTGATCTCCTGGCGGTTTTCCAACACCCTGTTTCTGGCAGCGACAACAGCGCTCATTGCCGTGCCGTTGGCCATTCTGCTGGGAATCCTGGCCGCTTTTTACCGGAACACGCTTTATGACAAGGTCATTTCCACCACCACCCTGTCCTTTATTTCCTTTCCGGAATTTTTTGTGGCCTATATCCTCATCGCCCTTTTCAGCGTGAAAATGGAATTGTTTCCCAGCATTGCCATGATCGATGCCCACATGGGATTGGGGAGAAAATTTTATACCATCCTGCTGCCGGCCCTGACCCTGACCTGTGTGGTTACCGCTCATATGATGCGCCAGACAAGGGCGGCTATTATCAATGTCCTGGCATCCGCCTATATTGAAATGGCTGAAATCAAGGGCATCCGGCGACTGCGGATCATTATTCACCATGCTTTTCCCAATTCACTGTCCCCTGTCATCAATGTGGTGGCGGTGAACCTGGCCTATCTGGTAGTGGGTGTGGTGATTGTGGAGGTGGTGTTTGTGTATCCCGGTCTGGGGCAGTTGCTGGTGGATTCTGTTGCCAAACGGGATTTGCCGGTGGTTCAGGCATCGGGACTTATTTTTTCCATGACCTATATCGGATTGAACCTGCTGGCGGATGTGCTGTCCATGCTGTCCAATCCAAAACTGAGACAATCCCAATTCTAAAAAGGAATTTGCGTGCTGAGTGTATTGAGACAGTCCCCGTTAAGCGCCCGAATCGGTCTGGGCATTGTACTGTTTAACTGTCTGGTGGCCATCTTTGCCCCCTGGATTGCGCCCTATGAGGAAACCGCCGTGGTGGGGGACGTATGGGAAACCGTATCCGCCCGGTTTTATCTGGGAACCGATCATATCGGAAGAGACCTGTTCACCCGCATGGTGTACGGCGCCCGAAATACCATTGCCCTGGCCTTTATCACCACGGCGCTGTCATTTTTCTTCGGATCGCTTCTGGGATTTGTGGCCGCTGTCAAGGGCGGGTGGATCGACCAGATGCTGAGCCGGCTCATTGATGTGATCATGTCCTTCCCCACCCTGATATTTGCCCTGATGATCCTGTCGGTTCTGGGATCTTCCATTCCCACCCTGATTTTCACCATTGCCCTGCTGGATTCCACCCGGGTATACCGACTGTCCCGGGCCGTAGCCATGGACATCGAAGTGATGGAGTTTGTGGAGGTGGCACGGCTGAGAGGAGAAGGTCTGTGGTGGATCATCCGCCATGAGATACTGCCCAATGCCTTGCCACCGCTGACAGCGGAATTCGGGCTGCGGTTCTGTTTTGTCTTTTTGTTCATTGCCTCGCTGAGTTTTCTGGGTCTGGGAATACAGCCGCCCCTGGCGGACTGGGGGGGCATGGTCAGGGAAAATGCCGGTGCCATCACCTTTGGCATCTTTACCCCCCTGATCCCGGCGGGTGCCATTGCATTTTTAACCGTAGGTGTCAATATGATCGTGGACTGGTTTCTGCACCTCTCGTCCGGTCTGCATGAATAAATCGGCAAAGGAAACAGAGCATGAGTACGATACTGACAATTAAAAATTTATACATTGAAGCCCATTCCGAAGAAAAGTGGCAGCCCATTGTCAAAGATATCAGTCTGACACTCAAAAAAGGGGAGGTACTGGGACTCATCGGTGAATCCGGTGCCGGCAAATCCACTATCGGTCTGGCCGCCATGGGATATACCCGCCAGGGGTGCCGCCTCGCCTCCGGCTCCATCAACCTGGACGGGGTGGAATTAATGGGGGCATCAGATGAAGACCTGCGTCTGGTCAGGGGATCAAAAATCGCCTATGTGGCCCAGAGCGCGGCCGCGTCCTTCAACCCATCCCACAGGATCATCAAGCAGCATGTGGAAGCCCCGGTCCAGCACGGCATCATGAGCTATTCTGACGCACAGAAAGAAGCCATCAAAATTTACAGACGGCTGTTTCTGCCCAACCCGGAAAAAATCGGTTTCCGGTACCCCCATGAACTGTCCGGGGGGCAGCTCCAGCGGGCCATGGTGGCCATGGCCATGGCCTGTGAGCCGCAGATTATTGTGTTTGATGAACCCACCACCGCGCTGGATGTGACCACCCAGATCGAGGTGCTGGCAGCCGTCAAGGAGATCACGGAAAAGATGAACAAGGCGGCCCTGTACATCACCCATGACCTGGCCGTGGTGGCCCAGGTGGCCCACCGGATCATGGTGCTGCGCAACGGCCGGCTGGTGGAGGAAGGGGAAACCCGTGCCTTGATCAGAAAACCCAAACAGGCCTATACCCGGGAACTGCTCAATGTCCGGTCTCTGCGCGAAGAAAAAAACGAATCTGAGAAAATGGATGTCATTCTTACAGTCAAGGATGTGGCCGCCACCTATACCGGCGAGGAAAATGTGCTGGAGGATATCAACCTTACCGTGCGCAAGGGAAGAACCGTTGCCCTGGTGGGGGAATCGGGATCCGGCAAAAGCACCCTGGCCCGGGTGATCACAGGGCTGCTGCCGGCCACCCAGGGCAGTATCAATTTTTTGGGAGAAAACCTCCCCCTGGAACTGAAACACCGTACAAAAGACAATTTACGGCGGCTTCAGATGATTTACCAGATGCCGGATACCGCATTAAACCCAAAACAGACGGTGCGGCGGGTGATCGGGCGACCGTTGGAATTTTATTTTAACATGCGCGGGAAAAAGGCGGATGAACGGATCAGGGAACTGTTGTCCAGTATTGAACTGGAACCGGATCCCTATATCAACCGGCTGACCACGGAACTGTCCGGCGGAGAAAAACAGCGCATCTGTATTGCCCGGGCCCTGGCGGCAAGGCCGGATCTCATCATCTGCGATGAGGTCACATCCGCCCTGGACCAGCTGGTCGCTGAAGGGATCCTGGATCTGCTCCAGGATCTGCAGAACAAAACCAATATCTCCTACCTGTTCATCACCCATGACCTGGCAACGGTCAAGGCCATTGCAGACAAGATTGTGATCATGCTGGAGGGCAAAATTATTGAACAGGGGGCGAAAAAAGAAGTGCTGACCCCACCGCACCATGAATACACGGATAAGCTGCTGTCATCCATACCGGAAATGGATCCGGAATGGCTGGACAACCTGCTGGACGAACGGTTGGATTCCTTCATCTGATCCCGGCGTTACAAATAATTTTATAGAAAAAGGAGACTCGAACGATGAGCCAATTATCCCATTTGACCGATCTGTTTAAGGAAAACAAAATTTCCAGGCGCCAGTTTATTGCCCAGGTATCTGCTTTAGGGCTTGCCGCTGCCGTATCCCCAGCCCTTCTGCCGCAGAATTTGCTGGCAGCCACCCCGAAAAAGGGCGGGCTGTTCCGCCAGGCCATGACCGGCGGCGCCACATCCGATTCCCTGGATCCCGCCACCCTGCTGGCCAGTTTTCCCATCAATGTATCCAACCAGTTGAGCAACTGTCTGGTGGAAATCGACCACAATTTCCAACCGATTCCGGAACTGGCGGAATCATGGGAAGCGTCTCCGGATGCCAAAAAATGGACCTTTAAAATCAGAAAAGGAATTGAATTTCACAACGGCAAAACCATGACCGCCAAGGATGTGGTGTTCTCCATCAACCATCACCGGGGGGAAGACTCCAAATCAGCGGCCAAACCGTATTTGAAAAGCATTACCGACATCAAAACAGACGGCAAATATGAGGTGACTTTCGAACTGTCAGACGGGAGCGCGGATTTTCCGTTCATCATGGGGGATTACCATCTGCGGATCTATCCTGAGGGCACCTCCGGTGATGACTGGGAAAAAGGCATCGGCACCGGTCCGTTCATTCTGGAATCCTGGGAACCCGGGGTACGGGCATTCACAAAGCGCAATCCCAATTATTTTAAAGGAGACAAGCCCTATTTTGACGAGGTGGAAACCCTGGCCATCGTGGATGTGAATGCCAGAAGCAACGGGTTGAAAACCGGTCGTCTGGATGCCATTGACCGGGCCGATGTGAAAACCGTTCACCTGCTCAAACGGGTGCCAGACATCAATGTTACAGCCATCAACAGTACCATGCACTATTCATTCCCCATTCTGGTGGACAAACAGCCCTATACGGATGTCAATGTGCGTACCGCCTTGAAACTGGCCTGTGACAGAGAAGAGATGGTGAAAACCATTCTCAAGGGATATGGGGAAATGGGCAATGACCATCCCATCGCATCGGTAAACCGGTACCATGCCTCTGAACTGCCCCAGAGAACCTATGATCCGGACAAAGCCAAATTCTATATGAAAAAAGCCGGCATGCTGGACCACACCTTTAATCTGCATGCGTCTGATGCCGCATTTTCCGGTGCCGTGGATGCGTCCATGCTGTACCAGGAAACCGCCAAAAAAGCCGGTATCAAGATCAAGGTTGTCAGAGAACCCAGTGACGGCTACTGGAACAATGTCTGGACCAAAAAACCGTGGTGTACCTGCTACTGGAGCGGACGCCCGGTTGAAGACATGATGTTTTCCGTGGCCTATGCGACCGGGGCGCCCTGGAATGATACCCACTGGTCCAATGAGAAATTCAACAAACTGCTCATAGAAGCCAGGGCTGAGCTGGATCAAGCCAAACGCCGGCAGATGTATGTTGAAATGCAGTCCCTTGTCAGAGATGACGGAGGGGCGGTGATCCCGATGTTCAACCAGATTGTGGAGGCCCACAACAATAAACTGGCCCATGGTCCCATTTCAGCGCACATGGAGATGGACGGTCATAAAAATGTTGAACGCTGGTGGTTTGCGTGATGGATAGATGACCCTTGTAACCGGACCGGGAGTGAAACCTCCGGCGGTCCGGTTACAAAGAAGCTTCCACAGGGCTACTGCAATGGATGGTCATGCCGGTCCGGCAGGGTTTTTGCCCGGTGCAGGCCCTGGTGACGGGCCGCCTTGGCCAGAAAATGGGCACTCACCGGGGCGGTGATGAACAAAAACAATGTGATCAGCACTTCGTGAAAACTGATGCCTTCCCCATAAACGGAAAAATAGATGGCAGACGCGATGGCCATGCCGCCTACCCCCAGGGTCGTGGATTTGGTGGGACCGTGCAGGCGGGAGAAAAAGTCGGTCAGGCGATAGGAACCCAGGGATCCGGCCATGGCGAAAAACGCCCCCACGACCAGGAAAAATGACACCAGCAGTTCAATAAAAAATATCATCTCATTTTTTTCCTTTTGTGCGTTCCGTTATTCAAGAATATCTCCCCGCATGAGGAACTTGCTGGTGGCCACGGTGCCGATAAACCCCATGACCGCGATGATCAGGGCCGCCTCAAAATAGACGGAGGAATGAAAATAAACGCCCGTCAGGATGAACATGGCAATGGCATCGATATACATGGTGTCCAGGGCCAGTATCCGGTCCAGAAGGGATGGGCCCTTGAGCAGACGGTACAGGTTCAGCAGCTGGGCTGCTGTCAGCAGGGCAAAAGCAATGGGAATGGCAATGGTCAGCATGAAAATATCTCCTTTAAAGGGGCTTCGTAGCGGGTTTTAATGGTGTGAACCGCAGTCTTTTCATCGGCCACGTCCAAACCGTGGACAATCAGGGTCTGCCGGTCTGGACTGACTTCGGCAGACACGGTTCCCGGGGTCAGCGAGATCACGCTGGCCAGAATGGTGATCACCAGGGGGTCCTGTGTGTCCAAAGGGATTTCAATGAACCGGGGCCGCAGCCGTGAGACATCGGGCAGAAAAAACAGGCGCACCACCGTGATATTGGCGACAATCACATCGGTCACAAAGGTGATGAAGAAAAACCGGAACAGCAGGAACGGTTTTGCAATCTTCGGCCGTTCCGGCCAGAACCGGTTGGTGAACCAGGGAATGGCAATCCCCAGCAGCGTGCCCAGAAACAGGTGAGCGAAAGTGACGGTGTTCACCAGAAACAGCCAGACACCAATCAACACCAGGCTCAGCAGAGGATGGGGAAGCCAGCGGTTCCCGGGGACAGGGGATTTACGGTATTTCGACATTATTCACCTCCGAAAGGATACATCAGCGGCAAAGACCGATCCGGTCCCAGTACCGCCTCAATATAGTGAACCGGATTGATGACATGGTCGGCGGCGTCAAAGGCAAACTCTGTGATTTGGCCGCCGAAAAAAACCAGCAGCGGGCTGATGCCCAGCAGGAACGCAGCCGGAAACACATCTGCCAACGCATAGACAGGAACAGCGGCGAGAGAGGATCCCTGGCCGGTAACCGGGGCATCCGCCGGCAGCAGTTTCCAGAAGATGACACTGCCGGCCCGGCCCAGGGCCATCAGGGTCAGCACTCCGCCCCCCAGTACCAGGCCCCAGATCCAGGGGGCACCGGCGCTGCCTTTGACCATCAGGAGTATCATCACCTTGGCGAAAAATCCGCTCAAAGGCGGCAGTCCCCCAATGGCAACGGCAGCCGTCAGAAACAGAAGCCCCAGCAGGGTGGGCTGTCTTACCGGCCGGTCCGGAACCAGGTCGGATCCGGCATCCGGCCGTTGACGTCGGATCAGGTCCGCCACCAGAAACATGGCCGCGGTCATGAACGTGGTATGGGGCAGATATCCAATGGCGGCGGCAATGGCCTCCCGTTGAAAGGTGCCGATCACGGCCAGCAGCGTGCCCACGGAGACAATGACCAGCCATGCGGTGATCCGCCGCAGGTCCCGGCTGCCTGTCACGCCGGCGACCCCGACCGCCAGGGTGATCAGTGAGACGGGTAAAAGCCAGGTGCTCAGCAGGCCGGCCCCGACCCCGGCCAATTCACTGAAAATCAGGCAGTACACCCGCAGAATCACATACACCCCGACTTTGGTCATGACGGCAAACAGGGCCGCCACCGGGGCGCTGGTAAACCCATAGGCATCCGGCAGCCAGAAGCACAGGGGAAGCAGGGCTGCTTTCAGGGCAAACACTGCGAACAGAATCAATCCCGCCGCCTGGAGCAGGGGTGCGTTTTCCGCCGGTGCCTGTGACATCCGGACGGCCAGATCCGCCATATTAAGGGTTCCCAGAACGGCATAGAGAATGCCCACCCCCACCAGAAAAATGCTGGAGCCCACCAGGTTGAGCAGGACGTAATGCATGCCGGCCCGGGTGCGGAGTCCCCCACCCCCATGCAGCACCAGGCCATAAGAGGACAGCAGCATGATCTCGAAAAAAACAAACAGGTTAAAGATGTCGCCGGTGAGAAAGGCGCCGTTAATCCCCAGCAGCTGGAACTGAAACAGGGCGTGGAAGTTTTTGCCTTCAAGGTCGGTTCCCCGGGCGGCATACGCCAGGCATACCAGGGCCAGCAGGGCCGTAATGCAGAGCATCAAGGCGCTGAGCCGGTCCAGAACCATCACGATGCCGAAGGGGGCGGGCCAGTCTCCCAGCACATAGGTCTGAATAGGTCCTTCCACACTTTGAAAAAGCAGAATAATCGTGATGATCAGGACCGCCAGGCAGCTGGAAAGTCCCAGTATGCGGAGTCGGAAAATCGGTCGGTTGGCGTTCAGAATAATGACGGTGCCAATGAGCAGGGGCAACAGCAGGGGGCCGACAATCAGATGATTTATCATGCGAGCGGCTTCTCCTTTTGTCCGTCAACATGGTCGGTGTCCAGTTCTCCCAGGGCCCGTAAAGACAACACCACCACAAATGCGATCATGGCAAACCCGATGACAATGGCGGTCAACACCAGGGCCTGGGGAAGGGGGTCTGTGTATCGGGTCTGATTTTCGGAAATAATGGCCGGCAGGTTGCTGTGCAGGCGGCCGGTCAGAAACAGAAACAGGTTAACGGCATACCCCATCAGGGTCAGGCCCAGAATCACGGGAAAGGTGCGGGCCCGCAGCACCAGATAGATCCCGCAGGCGGTCATGACCCCGAAACATGCCGATACCAGCCATTCCATCAATGGGCCTCCTTTTCAATGGGTGTATCTTCCAGGGGTTCGTCCAGCCTGGCTGAGAAGGATACAGTCCGGGCATCTTCGGAATTGATGGAGCCCAGTTTGACCAGCATCAGCATCACCGACCCCACCACCACCAGAAATACCCCCATATCAAAGGCCATGGCGCTGGCAATCTCAAATTTGCCGATCAACGGCAGCGTGACATATGCATAGGTGCTGGTCAGGAACGGGTAATTGAGGGCCCCGCTGGTCAAACCGGTGCCCAGGGCCAGTATCAGTCCCAGGGCCATAATGATGTGGTTGTCGTAATGCAGGCGGGGCCGGGTCCAGACAATGCCGCTGGCAATGTACTGCAGGGTCAGCACCGTGGCGGTGATCAGTCCGGCGATGAAGCCGCCGCCGGGGTCATTGTGGCCCCGCAGGAAAATATAGGCGGAAAACAGCAGGGCCAGGGGCAGAAGCGGCCGGGTGATATAGGCCA
>JBFLKI010000236.1:0-3616 GCA_040883135.1 Desulfotignum sp.
CAACCCCATGATCGCGGGCCGCCCCGGCCTATCAGAGGCATTTCAATTTCAGGGGGCAAAACTTCAGGTAACAGCCGGCAGTCTGACCGGCGATTTCGGTAAACCGGTTTTTAAAACCGCCAGGGAACTGGTGGAAAAAAATCAGGTGTTCTGCCTGGGGTCGGATATGCATCCGGGCAGAAATTATCGGATGAAAGCGGCGGTTAAAAAACTGACAAAATGGATCGGTCCGGAAAAAACCCGGATACTGGTGAAGGAAAACCCGGAACAGATCCTTACCGGCTGTTATTCGATCGAGGCTTTATAGACAAGCCGTTCATTTGCTTGATCATAATCCAGATCGCTTCGACAATGAACAATGAAAGACAATATTAAAAAGGAGAAAAATCATGAAACATCTTTACGGACATTTACACAGGTTAGTGCCGGTTCTTGCGGTAGTCGCAGTCTTTTGCCTGCTGGCGCCAGCCCCGGTGCAGGCAGCGGATGACCCCGCCAAGACACAGATCGAGGCCGACATCCGGACCGCCCATCAAAACGGCGATGATGCGGCCCTTGAAAAAGCGGTTGATCAGTACCGGGCATACCTGCTCACGCAAAACATGACGGAAGAAGAAGTGTTCAACTACCTGGACAACTGGCTTCGGACCCAGCTGGACGGCATCTCAAATGACACGTTGACAGATCTCATGGACCGTCTTTTCCCGCTGAATTCAGAATATTTGAACGATCCACCCGATCCGGAAACGCCGATTACACAGGATGAAAAGAATGCCAGTCCTGTCTGATCGGTCTGATATTTGAAAAAATGTGACCATCAGGTACCTCAAAAACGGAGAAGATAAATGAAACATTGCACCATTCGAACCATGTTGTCGACAGCCGCACTGACGCTGATCTGTCTTGCATTCACTTTCACCAATGCAGCGGCCCAGGGCCGGTTTCAAGTAAAACCCCATATTGATGTGGACTGGCAGAGTGACAGCAACTTTAACTACTCGGAATCCAATGAAAAATCGGTTTACACCTATTCAGTGAAACCGGGAATCGACCTGGCATACGGGACGGACAAAAGTGAAGTCTCTTTTGACTATTATTTCCAGGTGTTCAGATATGACGACCAGGACGAAAACATCCCCGGGCAAGTGGATGCTGATGAATATGATTATACGGCCCACCATGCCAGATTCCAGGCATTTACCCAGTTCAGCCCCCGGCTGCGCCTCGGACTGGAAAACACGTTCTGGAGCACCAGGGATCAGGCCAACTCCGATGAGAACACCAATTCCGTGGAGCGGTACAAATACAACCTGAACCGGCTCAGTCCAGGCCTGGTGTATGAGTTCGGTAAAAAATTCGGACTCGGGCTCAAATATACCAATCTGTACACGGATTATTCCGATGACGGCCCCGGTGAAGGGGAAGACTCCACAGAGCACCGGGCAACCATGACCTGGTTCTACAATCTCAATACCCGAACCACCTTTGATCTGGATTTTCAATACTGGAACCGGGATTATAAAAAAGACACGTCTGATTATGATTCCAGCCAGGTGATGCTCAATTACACCCGCCATTTCAACCACCTGAAACTCAAGGCGGGGGTGGGGTATCACAATCGGGAATTTGTCAAAGACGTCCCGTCCGGAGATATTGACAAGGTTGTATGGAAACTGTCAGGCATATGGACCATGCCCAAAACCACCATGGAGCTGTCCGTGGGATCCAACCTGAACGACTCCGGCACCGGGGACAACTATTATGAGTCCACCCGGGTGGATGCCATACTCACTCACCGGTTCACCCAGAAAATCCGCGGACACCTGTCCGGGTTTTACCAGAATGCCGATTATGAGACCTATGACCGGGATGATGACCGCTGGCAGGCGTCTCTGGGCGGAGATTACCGGATTCTTCCCAATTTTCTCGTAGGGATCTCCGGTGGGCTTGAAGAAAGAGATTCCAATGTCAGCGGCAGAAACTATGACAACGAATTCATCATGATCAACGCCCGTTTTGATTATGATCTGGGCAGCCGTTAAGGATTATCCCTGAATGGTCAGCTTGTAACGCAAAAAAAATAATGGTATAGGGATCGACTTATGCCATTATTTTTTTTGCAATTTTAAACAACAAACGGAAACACGATGCACTACTTGATAAAAACGATTGGATTTCTGCTGCTGCTGGTGGTGTTCAGTCATGCCGGACTGGGTGCTGCCCAGGCGGCAAATGACAGTGGATACCGACTGGGTGCCGGTGATGTGGTGAAAATTTCCATCCTGGCCGGCGGGGTGGAACAGGTGTCCAAGAACATGGTGGTCGGAGACAACGGGGGGGTGACCGTCCCGTTTATCGGCAAAATTCAGGCGGCCGGTCTGACCCTGAGCGAACTGGAAAAACAGATTGTTGCCCCGCTGGGTCGTGACTATTTTGTGAACCCCCAGATCCATCTGCAGATCGATGAATACCACAGTCTGCAGTTTTTCATTTCCGGTACGGTCAAAGACCCCGGGGTCTATTCCCTGGACTTCATTCCCACCCTCATGGATCTGATCGCCAAAGCCGGCGGGGTGACCGAAGAGCGGGGCAACCTGGCCTATGTGCTCAGAGGATTAAAAGACCCGGTCCTGATGCAGGCGGACACGGGCCTGTCTGATGAAAAACTGACCCAAACCATTGCGGATGCCCGGACCAAACCTATTACCGTAAATCTTCAGCGTCTTCTGGACGAAGGAGACATGACGGAAAACATCCGGCTTCAGAGCGGGGATACCATTTATATTCCCCCCGGAACCAAGCTGGACCAGGCCACCACCAAAATCTATGTGCAGGGCCGGGTCAAACGGCCCGGGATGTTTGATTTTCAACCCGGCATCACGGCCTTGTCCGCCTGTATTCTGGCCGGCGGATTTGACGAGTTTGCCGCACCCAACCGGGCCAAAGTCATCCGGCAGATCAATAACGAGCGCAACGTCATCACCATCAACCTGAAAAAAGTCCAGACCGGTGAAGAACCGGACCTGCCGCTTCAGCCCGGCGACCGGATCCATATCCCGGAATCCTGGCTGTAATACAAGGAGAGAACATGCAAGAACCTGCCGGTGAATCCCTGTTTCAGGAACGGGAGATTCACCTGTCTGAATACCTGATGGTGCTGATGAAGCGCCGGACATTGATTATCCTGGTCTTTATCCTGACAGTGCTGGCCACGGCTTTTTACAGCTTTTCCGTGGCCCCGGTATTTGAATCCACTGCCAAACTGATCATAGACAAGGAAACCTCCAATTCGCCCATCACCGGCGAACGCACGGATTATGAAAGTTTCCATTCCCAGACCATGACCTTTAACACCTCCATCAAGATGATCACTTCCACACCGGTGATCACCCAGACGATCCAGGCCCTGAACCTGGATGCCCAGGACAAGGACCTGGAAATCAGTTTTATCAAAAAATGGCTGTCCCAGCTCAAAACCAATATCACGCAGCTGCTGCCCGCCGGTGAAACCGGTGAAACCCTGACTCCCGAAGAGCTGGAAAACCAGGAAATGCAGGCCCTGATCAAGATCATTCAGGAGAAAATATCCGTTGAACAGATACGGGACACCCGGCTG
>JBFLKI010000237.1:0-4080 GCA_040883135.1 Desulfotignum sp.
ACCCGGAGCACCCCTTCGGTTCGTTCCACATACCGCCCCAGCCAGAGCATGTTATCCGCCACCCTGCTGGGAAGATCGCTTTCCCGATGGATTTCCAGACTGTGGGTGAAATGATGCATCATGCTTTCGAACGTGACTGGTTCATGGGAAAAGCACCAGGTGTCTTTGCTGCCGCCGTGGGCATCATTGCTGTCCATCAGAAAAATGGAGGAATTGTCCGATACCCGGGTCAATGCCCCGGGCATCACTGACACATCATTTTCGAAATCTGTTCCATACCCGGCAATGGAAAACAGACGATGGGCCGCATACCGCTGTTTCAGTGCGCCCTCCTCCCACACCGGAACGGTGCAGGTAGATCCGGCATCCAAGGCCACATACTCATGGGGGGCGGATCTAAGCATGGCGGTGAGCTGCTCTTTTTTCCGCCGGCTTGCCAGACGTAAATCCACGGCGGGGGCATGGTCTGTGCCAAAGGCGGAGGTAACGATGAAGGGCATCGCATCGTTTTCAGACATGCTTTTTTCCAGGCAGTCCAGTACAAACGCCAAATCTTCCGACCGGCCGCACCAGCGGTGGGGAACATTTGGAAGGATCAGGTCCTCTTCCAAAAGCATACGACAGATTCCCGGCAGAAAAGGCATGAATCCCGGCGTTTCCAGAACCGCACTTCCCAGGGGATTGCTCACAACCACCCCTCCGGCCCGGACCGCTTGGACAAGGCCTGCGATTCCTGTGGCGTTCGGGCTGGAAAACACCAGGGGGTCACAGGACATATCATTGATCCGCCGCAGAATCACATCCACCGGGTGGAGTCCCCCAAGGGTCTTGAGGAACACCGCATCACCACGAACGGTCAGGTCACTGCTTTCCACAAGGGTCACGCCCAGATATCTGGACAAAAACACCTGTTCAAAATAGGCCGGACTGCCGGGACCGGAAGACAGCATGACAAGGACCGGCTCTCTTTTTCCCGATCCGGATATTGCCATGACGCTGTGGGTTAGATGCTTGAAAAACG
The DNA here is from genome assembly GCA_040883135.1 of Desulfotignum sp. Lineage (GTDB taxonomy): Bacteria > Desulfobacterota > Desulfobacteria > Desulfobacterales > Desulfobacteraceae > Desulfotignum. Next base: position 1,022 of record JBFLKI010000237.1, read on the forward strand.
GGGCCAGCCGGAGCACCTTACCGGCATGGAACATACGGGGAAAAATTCTGGACAGGATGATGCGGTTTTCCAGGGCGTAGCCGGCCCCTGAAGGGGCCTGGGTGCCATGGGAGATCACCTGCCAGGTGCCGTCATCACCCCGGCACAGGTTAACGGCATAAAAATAAAGCTTTGCGGCGCCCCCAGTATACAGATCATGACACTGACGCAGATAGCGGGGATTGGCAAACAGCAGCTCCGGCGGCAGATGGCCGTTCCTGATAAGGTGTTGAGGGCCGTAGATGTCCTCATATATCGCTGTAAGCAGACGGGTTCTCTGGGCCACGCCCCGTTCCAGCAGTGCCCAGGTTTCCGGTGACACGGGAAACGGGATAGGATCCAGTTCCCAGGGCCGTGCCATCCCCTCTTTTTCATTGAATACATTATAGGCCGCGCCATGCTCGTACATCATCCGGCGGGCCTTTTGCCATCGCCGTTCCAGCTCCCCGGAACCCAGGCTGTTGAGATAGGAAACCAGCCCCTGCCAGTGCGGGGCCGGCTGGTTTCCCGGCGTCAGGATATCACTGCACCAGGAAACAGAAGACATCGAATCGGAAAACACCGTGTCGGAAAAAACAGGGTCCTTTGATGAGGCCGGGTCATCCATCACGCGGTTTTGTTTGTTCAAAATGGTTCTTTCACCGTCTGTTTTTCAAAACAGTTTTTTCACGATTTGAGACGGTTCCCGTCTGATCGGCAGCAGGACTATAATGGGATACGGGTCATTTGTCAAGACCACCTGTCCGGAGCCCCCGGGGCTGTCACTTTTTTTACCGCCTCAACGGCTTCTCCGCAGGTCCAAGGTATGGGGAAACTGCCGGCTGACCCTTGTTTCGGGCAGGTGATCCAGCGTGCCCGGAGTGTGGCCCATGCTGAAAAAACGGGACACCCGCCTGCCTTCGGCCTCGTACGCATTGACGGGAAAAATGTCATAGCTTCGACCCCCCGGATGGGAGACATGGTAGGTGCAACCGCCGATGGCCCGTCTGCTCCAAATGTCCACAATGTCAAACACCAGCGGCGCATGCACCCCGATGGTGGGATGCAGACAGGAGGGCGGCTGCCAGGCCCGGTACCGGACTCCGGCCACGAACTCGCCGTTGACGTCGGTGGGGTGCAGGGGAAGTGCCCGGCCGTTGCAGGTCACCATGTGGCGTGAATCGGTCATGTTCCTCACCCGTACCTGCATCTTTTCCAAAGAGGAGTCCACATACCTTGCCGTACCGCCGCCCCCGGGCTCTTCTCCGAGCACATGCCACGGCTCCATGGCGGTGCGCAGTTCCAATTCGATGCCCGCATGGATCACCTTGCCCACAAACGGAAACCGGAACTCAAAATGGGGATGAAAATGGGCCGGTGTCAGGGGATACCCGTCACGGTTCAGATCTTCGAGCACATCACAGAAATCCTGCCACACATAAAAGGGGAGCATGAACTGGTCATGGAGCCGGGTGCCCCAGTGAATCAGCTTCTCTTCACAGGGTTTTTTCCAGAACTTCACCATGAAGATGCGGAGCAAAAGCTGCTGGGCCAGGCTCATGAACGCATGGGGCGGCATTTCAAAGGACCGGAACTCCACCAGCCCCAGGCGGCCGGTGGCACTGTCCGGCGAGTAGAGTTTGTCGATGCAGAACTCGGCCCGGTGGGTGTTGCCGGTCAGGTCCGTGAGCAGATGCCGGAACAGGCGGTCCACCAGCCAGGGCGGGCAGGAAAGGTCCAGGCCGCTGTTTCCGGGGCCCGATACCGTTTCGTTCTGGAGGGCCTCAAACGCGATCTCCAGCTCATACAGGCTGTCATGCCGGGCCTCGTCAATGCGGGGGGCCTGGCTGGTGGGTCCCATGAAGAGCCCTGAAAACAGATAGGACAAAGAAGGATGGTTGTTCCAGAAGGTGAGAAAACTGCGCAGCAGATCCGGCCGCTGAAGCCATGGGCTCTCCTGGGGGCTCGGGCCGCCCAGGATAATATGGTTGCCCCCGCCGGTGCCGCTGTGGCGGCCGTCCAGCATGAATTTTTCCGTCCCCAGTCCGGTGAGCCGGGCCGCTTCATACAGTTCCGTGGTCATGGTCACCATCTCTTTCCAGGACCGGGCCGGATGGATGTTGACCTCCATGACGCCTGGATCCGGGGTGATGCTGAATCGGTTGATCCGGTGGTCAAAAGGCGGGGTGTACCCCTCGATGATGACCGGCATGCCGGTGACGGACGCGGCATCTTCGATGGCGGAAATCAGCTCGAAATAGTGAACGGCTTTTTCCATGGGGGGCATAAACACATAGAGTTTGCCATCCCGGGGCTGGATGCACAGGGCGGTCCGGATCACCCAGGCGGCGGACTCTCCGGTCCCGGGTGCCGGCGGACCGAAAACCGGGACCGGATCTTCAAAGGGGCGGGGCTGCCCCACCACATCATCCCGCAGCGCTTCTTCCGGTTTTCCGTCGATGTGGCGCTGGGATGTCCGCTCTTCCAGCAGGGCCTTGAGCGTTTTCCTGTCCGCCGGGGTGGTCAACGGATCGGCAAACGGCTCTTTTGGCCCGATGGGATCCTCGGCCGTCACATGGGGATAGTCTTTTGGCGCCACCCAGGGCAGCGTGTCCAGGGGCAGGCGCAGTCCCATGGGAGAATCTCCGGGGATCAGGAACAGGTTGCTGCTTTTCAGATGCCAAGGGCCGCTCTTCCACGATCCCTTCTGCAGCGGCAGCACATATCCGGTCACCTCGCCCACGCCTTTTTCAAACACCCGGGCCATGCGTGCCCGGTCTTCGGCATTTTTCAGCCGGGAGTCCTCCGGTGTAACGTTGACAGGCAGCCGCTGCTCCTTCCAAAGCCAGTGAAATACATCTTCATAGGCCGGAATCACATAGTTTTGATCCACCCCGAGGATCCGGGTGAGGACCGTCATGAAGCCCAGGGCCTGTTCCGGGCCGAACCCGTAATCTTTTGTTTCATCGGCAAACAGCGCGTCGTCTCTCCACAAAGGGGTGCCGTCTTTGCGCCAGAAACAGCTGAACGCCCACCGGGGC
>JBFLKI010000238.1:0-31717 GCA_040883135.1 Desulfotignum sp.
CCAAATCTATAGAAAAGGCGTTCCCTGCCAGACCTGGCGAGCTTCACATTGACATGGCGCCGCGGCTTTTGGTTGACTCGGATTTTATACTGTTACATGTTACACAGGGGGTTTTGGGATCGCGGTTCAGTGCAGATACAGATCCGGTGAGGCTGGCGCAGCGGCATGGATCGCAGCAAGCCTTTTTCTCATGATCCTGGCAACGGGCATTGCAGGATGCAGGGATTCTGCCACAGATGTCTCCCTCTCAGGTCAGAGAGATATAATCAAAATTGTGTATGAGGTGTTAGGTGGTGTATCCTCCGTAACGATTGTTTGAGCGCTGTCATTAAGGGTTTTAAAAAAATTACCCCAAAAAAATGGACGGGTAGCCAATATCCTCCAAAACAATAAAAACACAACCAAGACCCTTACAAAAAACACAATCCCCTATAGTTAGCTTGAAATTTTTGGGCCTACTGGTTGAATTGAACAGGGCAATACCCTTGGAATTCAGATTTTATTCACTGTGCAGACATTTTTTGATGGCAGATTCAGGCAAAAGAGAATAAAAAAGTTTGAGTAAATATCAAGTACACAGAGAAAAAATAAACGGCTGGAACAATGAAGAGTGGCGCGCCCGGAGAGATTCGAACTCCCGACCCCCTGATTCGTAGTCAGGTACTCTATCCAGCTGAGCTACGGGCGCCCATAAGACCCAGTGTTTATATCAGGGTTTGATTCACATTTCAAGTTTTTTATCCGGAATTAGTATTTGACCTTGTTCCAAAAGGTTTATATAAGTATAGCCTGAATTATGGATGACCAATTTTACATGATGCTGGCCATCAGCGAAGCCGAACAGGCCGGAATGAAGGATGAAGTTCCTGTGGGGGCTGTGATTGTGGACAGATATCACCAGGTGATCGGACATGGATGCAATGCGCCGATTACCAATTGCGACCCGACCTGGCACGCGGAAATCGCCGCCATAAGGATGGCCGCGCGTAACCTTGACAACTACCGGCTGAACGGGACCACACTGTATGTCACCATCGAGCCCTGCATCATGTGCATGGGTGCCATCATCCATTCCCGGATCGAACGGGTCGTTTTCGGTGCGGCAGACCCCAAATGGGGGGCGGCCCGTTCCCTTTACCGGATGGCGGAGGATCCCCGGTTGAACCATCACCCGGAAATGGTGTCCGGCGTATGTGAAGAACAAACCAGAAATCTTATGAAACATTTTTTCAGGAACAAAAGGAGCAGATAGTGTTAAATACAGTCATAATCGGGACCCAGTGGGGGGATGAGGGCAAAGGCAAAATCGTGGATCTGCTCAGCGAGCACGCGGATTATGTGGTCCGTTTCCAGGGCGGGAACAATGCCGGCCACACCATGGTGGTCAATGGCAAAACCTTTATCAGTCATCTGATCCCCTCCGGCATCATCCAGGGCAAAAAATGCTTTATAGGTAATGGCGTGGTGGTGGACCCCTTTGTTTTGCTCAAGGAAATCGACTACCTGGTCTCCAATCAGATCGATGTGTCTCCGGAAATGCTGAAAATCAGCGACCGGGCTCATTTGATCATGCCTTACCACAAGGCCGTCGATAAGGCCAGGGAAGAACGGAAAGGGGACAAAAAAATCGGAACCACGGGCCGGGGCATCGGTCCCTGTTATGAAGACAAGGCCACCCGCCGGGGCATCCGGTTCTGTGATCTCAAAGATGTGGCGTTACTCAAAGAAAAAATCGCCACCATTCTGGATGAGAAAAATTTCTATCTGACCCACTATTTCAACACCACCACCATTACGCCTGAACAGGTTATCAGTAAAGTGATGGCCATCCGGGACCGGCTGCTGCCCTATATCGCGGATGTGTCCGTGGCCCTTAACCAGGGACATCAAAACGGAAAGACGCTTCTATTTGAAGGTGCCCAGGGGACCCATCTGGATATCGAGCACGGCACCTACCCGTTTGTAACCTCATCCTCCACCGTGGCCGGCAACGCTGCGGGCGGATCGGGTATCGGTCCGGGGTACCTGAAAGAAATCATCGGCATTGTCAAGGCCTATACCACCCGCGTGGGAGAAGGCCCCTTTCCCACGGAGCTGTTTGACGGTATCGGGGACATTCTCCAGAAAACCGGGGCTGAATTCGGCGCCACCACCGGCAGAAAAAGACGATGCGGGTGGCTGGACATGGTCATGATCCGAAACGCGGTCCGCCTCAACAGCCTGACCGGTCTGGCCATCACCAAACTGGATGTGCTGGACGATCTGGATGAAATCAAGATCTGCGTGGGGTATCAGGACAACGGCAACACGCTGCATGAATTCCCTTCCGATATCAGAACCCTGGCCATTTGCACCCCGATATATGAAACCCATCCGGGCTGGAAACAGACCATTTCCGATATCACCCGATATGAGGACCTGCCGGAAAATGCCAGAAAATATCTCGCCCGAGTGGAAGAGTTGTCCGGGGTACCCATCAAGATCATTTCCGTGGGGCCGGGCCGGGAAGCCACCATTGTCAAAGAATCGATTTTATGATTTGACTTTTAAATATTTTTGATATATCTAATACGGGTTTTTCAGAGTCGGGATGTGGCTCAGTCTGGTAGAGCACAGCGTTCGGGACGCTGGGGTCGGAGGTTCAAATCCTCTCATCCCGACCATTTTTCACAAAAAATCCCTTCTTGCGATCAGGCTTTTTAATGTTATTTCACGCCAAATTAAACAGACCAATCGAAACGGGTTATCCCGGCTGAAAAAAGCGCACCGCCACCGGGGAGGGCAGAATTTTTTCCCGGTATAAAATATCAAAAAACCAGGTCATGGCCTCAATTTTCAAGGCGTCCATGTCGCAAAACAGGTGTTGGTAGTATTTTTTCACAAGCGACGCCGGCAGACCCAGTTTGGCCTGTCCGGCAGCAATGACGGTATCTATGTGCTCATATCCGGAATTCCGGCTGGCCCACAACAGTTTCAAAGCCCGGGTCACGGTTTCCGGATGCGCGGCCGCCACCTCTTTTCGCACGGCCCATACCGCAAACACAAACGGCATTTGGGTCATATCGTGCCAGATTTCACCCAGGTCAAAACAATAAGCGAATCGCTGATTCCAGGGCTGGGTCAATGCGGCATCCCCGATGACCAGCACGGCATTCACATCGGAGGGAATCTGATGGATATTCCCCACATCACCGGTCACGAATTCCGGTGTCACCCCCAGCTGGGCAAAAATCATTTTCATGAACGAGGCGGCGGTGGCGGATTCTTTGGTCAGCATCACGGTTTTTCCGGCAAGGTCATCCAGAGGCATGTGGGAGGCACACAGCACGCTCATGACCGGGCCGTGGCAGGAGATGGACAGATCCGGCAGCAGAAGCAGTGACTGGTGATGCATGGCGTAATGGGCTGCGGAGATGGGGCTGATATCCACAGATCCGTCGATGATCTGCCGGTTCAAAGAGGCAGGTACATCGGTCACAAGCGTCAGCCAGGATGGGGTCAGGCCGTGATCCAGGCCGTAATAAACCGGAGAGGCATTGATATAACTGATCCTTCCCAGACGAAGATTAATCGGTTCCATAAGAGGTCACCTTTTCCAGCACCTGATCCCGGGAGGATGCACCGGAGTTCAGATAAATGAATTCAGACCGGTTTCCCGGGTCCAGGGTCCCGTATCGATCGGCCATTCCCAGGGCCATGGCACCGTTTTTCGTGGCCATGGCCAAAACATCCGCCGGCGGCACATCCGGACAGTGTTTGCGGATAAACGCCATTTCGTCAAACAAGGACAGGGAACCGCAGGATGCCAGACTGTCCGTGCCCAGGGCCGGGGTGAAATGCCTTTTCACGAGGGTTGTGATATCCGGGATGCGGCCGTGCAGATTGCGGTTGCTTCTCGGACACAGACAGATGCGGGTCTGTGTGTCCGCCAGAATGTCCAGGTCCCTGTCCGTAATTTGAAGCAGGTGAACTGCCAGTGTATCAGGTCCCAGCACCCCCAGGTCGTTCAGATACGTCACCGGGGTTTTGTTTCCTACGGGCCAGGCCGCCGAATCGATCCCCCTTTGAACCAGAAAATCATGCCATTGAATGTTGTCGCCGGCCACAAACCGCATCTCAGCAGTGGATTCCGCCACATGGATGGAAAAAGGCAGGCGGTTCTTCCGGGCGCGGGCCTTCAGAAAAACCAGCAGATCCGGTGATGTGGTATGGGGGGCATGCCCGGCCACAGAGACTGATAACAAAGATTTTCTGAACAGGGCCGGGTCCGGCAGAGCGGTTCCCAGATATTCCCGGAACCACACCCCGGCCATGCCATGGTCTGACAGCACAGATCGGGTGATGCCCAGAGTCGAGATTTCCCCCACCAGGCCGGTGCCCTGGCCCGGCAGCGCGTGAACCGCATCTCTGGCGGCCCGAGTCAGTGCCGGAATACCCATGGCGTCCCGTTCCCTGATCAACGCCGCCACCCAGGGTTCAAAGCCTTTTCCCAAAGGCAGGCGGTTGGCCAGGGCGGACAGCTCCAGATGCAGATGGGCATTGACCAGCGGCGGCATCAGAATTCCGGGGCCGCAGTCCGTCACGGTCCGGTGTGCGGGCACAGTGTCCAGTATCTCTGTGATAGTGCCGTCAGCCACGGCGATACCGGCATTTTTTAGAATCGTCCGGGGGTCTCTGATCACCCATCCTGCTTTGAAAACAGCGGGGTTCCCGGTATGCCGGATATACCGGATGCCGTCATTGGAACATGTATCCGCCCCTGAAGGGGTGTGCGCCGTCATACCGGATTGTAGAAGCAGTCCCGCTGAACAGGCGTGAAACCGGCCGTGACAATGAGCCGTTGCAATGCTTCAAGAGGCATCATGAAAGAAACCCCGGCCGCGGCCACCACATTTTCCTCGATCATGGTGGAGCCCATGTCGTTGGCACCGAAAAACAGCGCGGTCTGGGCGATCTTGTCTCCCTGGGTCACCCAGGAAGCCTGAATATTGTCCACATTATCCAGAAAAATCCGGCTTACCGCCAAGACTTTGAGGTATTCCACCCCTGTCTTCTTTTCCACCTGAATCCGGGTGTTTTCCGGCTGAAACGTCCAGGGAATGAATGCGGTGAATCCCTGTGTTTCATCCTGGAGCTGCCGAATCCGGTCCAGATGCTCAATCACATGGTCCATGGTGTCCAGATGTCCGAACATCATGGTGGCGGTGGACCGCATGCCGGAAAGATGGGCCTGGCGCATCACCGCCAGCCACTCATCCGAACTGCATTTGCCGGGGGACACTTTTGACCGGATATCGTCACACAAAATCTCGGCCCCGCCGCCGGGAATGGAATCCAGACCTGCCTGTTTCAGACGATGGACCGTCTCGGCCACGGACAGGTTGAATGTCTCGGCCATGAAATGAATTTCCGGGGGAGAAAACCCATGAATATGGATACCGAAACGGTCTTTGATGAATCCAAGCATGTCTTCATAAAACGCCAGATCCAGGTCCGGATGCATGCCGCCCTGAAGCAGGATCTGTGTACCGCCCAGATCCAGGGTTTCCTGAATCTTGTCGGCCAGCTCGGTGCGGGAGATCACATATCCCCCTTCCTGGCCCGGGGCTTTGAAAAACGCGCAGAACCGGCACCCGGACACGCAGATATTGGTGTAATTGATGTTTCTGTCAATCACGTAAGTGACCACCGGGTCAGAATGAAAATGAAACCGTGTTGCATTGGCAAGAAGCCCCAGGGTCAAGAGGTCTGCCTCTTTGATCAGGGTTCCGGCCTCCCGGGTGTCGATGCGCTGATGAAGCTGTATTTTTTCTATGATTTCAGATAAACCGTTCATGTATCATCTGCCTGTACCGGTTCTGGGATGGTAAAAAGAATCCCGCTGCACCGGTGTAAAACCGGCTTTGCGGATCATGGCTTCCATCTGTTCCCGGGTCAGCCCTTTGGCGGAACTGGCCCCGGCCGTGTGGGTGATGCGTTCTTCAATGATGGTGCCGTCCAGGTCATCGGCCCCGAAACTTAAGGCCACCTGGGAAAGGGGTTCTCCGATCATCACCCAGTACGCCTTGATATGATCGAAATTGTCCAGCATCAACCGGGCCGCGGCCACGGACTTGAGGTCATCCACAGCCGTTGTGGGCGGCAGGTCGGACAACCGGGTGTTTTTTGAATGAAATGCCAGCGGCACGAACGCGGAAAACCCATGGGTTTCATCCTGAATCTCCCGCAGGGTGATCAGATGATCCACCCGCTCTTCAATGGTTTCGATATGCCCATACAGCATGGTGGCATTGGTGGTAATGCCGGCTTTGTGGACCGCTTTGACGATTTCGATCCACCGGGTGTGATCGATCTTTCTGGGGAACAGGGTATCATGAATCCGGGTGTTGAGGATCTCGGCACCGCCGCCGGGCATCATGTCCAGACCGGCCGCCTTGAGTTGCGCAATGGTCTCATCCAGGCCCAGACCCGATATCCGGGACAAATAATCGATCTCCACGCAGGTGAACGCCTTGATGGCAGCATCGGGTCGGATCTGCTTCACGGTTTTCAGCAGATCGATATAATACTCAAACCCCAGGGATTCATTGAGTCCGCCCACGATATGCAGCTCATCCACAGGCTCATCGATCCGGTCCATCAGGCGTCGGGCGATTTCCGCCATGGACCAGGCATAGGCCCCGGATTCCTGCCGGTCCCTGGCATAGGCACAGAAGCGGCACCGGTTTTTGCAGATATTGGTGTAGTTCAGATGCTGATTATACACATAATAGGCCGTGTTGCCGTGCCGGTCATGCCGGGCCGCATTGGCGATCGCTCCCACGCCCAGCAGATCCGGGGTCTGATAAATACAAATCCCGTCTTCCTTTGAAAGACGGGCTTTCTGTTTGACCTTGGCGTAAATCCGCTTCAGTCGGTCATCCATGAATATGGGGTCCATCATTGAGACTCTTCGCTCTGATTGATTTCATTGATCATGTCCGCAATGCTTGCGGCCAGCTGTTCCACTTTTTCATTGCTGCGTTCTTTGATTTCCATGATTTCCCGGGAGGATTTTCCCTCAGTGGCTGGATCTTCCGGAGAGGAGACGATTTCAAGACAGTCTCCGTCACGATTGAACACAATGGACAACGGCACCTGGAACTCAAAATCCAGGAGATAGGCGATCCGGTTGTCATGCACCACCAGATCCCCGTTCCTGTATTCAAGCCGGTTTGCCGGACCGTCCAGATGCTTTTTTGTGATCAGTTGCCTGATCACGTCCCAGTCAACAGACATTCGGATGGCGTCAATCAGCTCTTTTCCACTTTTGTCAATGGCACGGGGGTCGGTCAGTTTCATGGCGGCAGCCTCGTCAGTCGAAAATCGAATCGATTTCCATTGCAAATTGCAAAAACGCTTTCCCGGCAGGGGCGTTGATATCTTCGAGAACCACAGGCCGGTGATGGTCAATAGAACGGACCACTGCAGGGTCTTGGGGAATAAAGGTTTCAAACACCAGATCCGCCAGCCGGGTGAGATGATTGTTTTTCAGAAACACCTGGATATCCTGGGCAGACCCGCAACCGTTGAAAACAAATCCCGCGATCCGCAACCGGGTGTGATGGGTTTTCCGGATAAAATGGATCAGTTTGAGCAGGCACTGGTAATCGGCTTCCGATATGCGGCCCGGCCACAGCGGAACAACGACCCAGTCTCCCGCTGTCAGGGCCAGAAGGCTTAGAAACCCGAATGATGCGGGCGCATCAATGATAATATAATCATAGTCTGCGCAGTAATGCTGCTGCAACACCTGTCTCAGACGGGTCTGGTTCGACAGGTCCTTAGACAGGGACTGGGCGGTGTAGAACAGATCAAAGCCGGCCGGAACCAGATCCATCCGGGATAGACAGGTTTGTTCAACCGCTTCTGCCGGTTCCACTTTTTTTTTCAATATCAAAGACAGGTTCCGATCATGGGCTGAATCGGTTTGTCCGATCCATGCGGTGGCATTTCCTCGGGGATCGCAATCCACCACCAGCACTCTTTTTTCATACAATGCCAGTGCGGCGGCAAGGTTAACGGCCATGGTGGTTTTGCCGGTGCCACCGGCAGGTCCTGAAACTGTCAAAATCATACTCATAATCTGTCTTTTGTAGCACAATTTGAAAAAAGATCAATCCCCATCCGTTGTCCGATTGAATTAATCCCTGGAATATATAATAATTCCCTATTGCGGAAACATATCCCTTTTTTCAGGAGGCACATCGGTTTGACAATGACTTCCAACAGACAGGACATGGTTCAGGCATATCTGGATTTTCTCGTGGTGGAAAAAGGGTTGTCTTCAAACAGCATCACTGCCTATGCCGCGGACATTGCCCGATTTCTGGATTTTCTGGAATCCCAGGGGATCGCGTCGCTGGACCATGTCGACATCACTGTGATTCTGGCATGGCTCGTTCACCTGACCCGTGAGGGTCTGGCCCCGAAATCCCGGGCCAGACACCTGATCACGATCCGGGGGCTGTACCGGTTTCTGGTGAATGAAAAAGTTATGGCGGTCAATCCGGTCAAGGAGGTGGACATCCCCAGAACCGGCCGATCCCTTCCCGACATCATCACCGTGCCCGAGGTGGCGGCCCTGCTGGATGCCATCGATACCACGCATCCCAGGGAACTGCGCAACGCCGCCATGCTGGAAATCATGTACGGCGCAGGACTCCGGGTCTCTGAACTGATCCATCTTCATACCCAGGATGTGAATCTGGATGCCAATATCGTGCGGGTGACCGGAAAAGGAGACAAGGAACGGATGGTGCCAATAGGCACCAAAGCGGCCAGCGTCACCCTTCAGTGGAAAGACCTGGGCCGGCCCCGGATGCTCAAACAGATCACCAGCCCCTACCTGTTCACGGCCAGGGCCGGCAAACCCATGACCCGGCAGGGATTCTGGAAAATCATCAAAAAATACGCGGTTTCCGCCGGCATCTCCCGCAATGTCACCCCCCATACCCTGCGCCACTCATTTGCCACGCATCTGCTGGAAGGCGGCGCCGATCTGAGATCCGTCCAGATCATGCTGGGCCACACCGATATTTCCACCACACAGATCTACACCCATATTTCCCGGGATTATCTGCTTCGCATGCATGAAAGGTATCATCCCCGGCGGTAACGAATTGATGCCCCATGCCGGGTCTTGATTATTCAAACCGGTTTGTGGTAAGACAGGCGGTCGACAACAACCCAACAGCATAGATGGAAAATCACCCCCATGACCCGACCGGACCCCATCAGATCCGCACTTTTTCAGATATCCAGGCCGATATTTGTCACCATGAGAAGCGGCGGACCACTCTTTTCCCATGCCCTTCCCGCACATGTTTCAACGCAGGGAGAACCCTCCGGCCCGATCCCTTTTGATGCGTTTGCACCGGCCGTGCCGCTGTCCTTGCTCGGAGACCGCACGTTTACCGCCCGGCACCACCTCAAATACCCGTATGTGGCCGGTGCCATGGCCAACGGCATTTCATCGACACAGATGGTCCAGACCATGGCGGAAAACGGCATGATCGGATTTTTCGGGGCCGGCGGGCTGTCCCTGCCGGAGATCGAACATGCGGTAGTGACGCTGACCTCCCGGTTGAATGATGCGCCTTTCGGTTTCAATTTGATCCATTCCCCGGCTGACCCGGACCTTGAAACCGGCACCGTGCAATTGTATCTGAAATACGGTATCCGGCGGATCAGCGCCGCCGCATTCATGCGCATGACCCCGGCCCTGGTCTACTATCGGGTCAAAGGGATTCACCAGGAGAATGACGGCCGGGTGACCGCCCCCAATCAGGTGATTGCCAAAGTCTCCAGAATCGAGGTGGCCCGCCAGTTTTTCGCGCCTCCCCCCGAAAAACTGGTCCAGGCATTACTGGAGAAAAAAAGGATCACCCAGCAGGAAGCGGACCTGTCCCGGTTCATTCCCATGGCCCAGGATCTGACGGCCGAAGCCGATTCCGGCGGTCATACGGACAATCGCCCGGCGTTGGCCCTGCTTCCGACCATGCTGGCGTTGAAACAGCAGTGCATGGATGAATATCAGTATGCCGACACCCTGTGTGTGGGTCTGGCCGGCGGCATTGCCACCCCGGAATCTGCGGCCGCCGCCTTTGCCATGGGAGCGGCCTATATTCTGACCGGATCCATCAACCAGTCCTGTGTGGAGGCCGGGATCAGCCGGGAGGTCAAAGATCTGCTGTGCCGGGCGGAACAGGCGGATGTGGCCATGGCCCCGGCCGCGGACATGTTTGAAATCGGGGCCCAGGTCCAGGTGCTCAAACGCGGCACCCTGTTTCCCCTGCGGGCCAGAAAACTGTACGAGATGTATCGCACCCATGACCGGTTTGAAGATATCCCGGCACAAACACGCCGGGAAATTGAAACAAAATTTCTTCAGACCGATTTTGACCGGGCATGGGAATCCACCCGGACGTTTTTCGAATCCAGAAACCAGCCGGCACAGGTTCAAAAAGCGGAAACAGACCCAAAACACAAGATGGCGCTGGTGTTTCGATCCTATTTAGGACAAAGCTCCCGATGGGCAATCCTGGGCAGTGACGCGCGCAAAATGGACTACCAGATCTGGTGCGGCCCGGCCATGGGGGCATTCAATCAATGGGTGCAGAACAGTTTTCTGGAGGGCCCGGATCACCGGAAAACCCCGGATCTGGCCCTGAATCTGCTGTTCGGCGCCAGTGTCACCCTCCGGACCATGATGCTGAGGACCCAGGGAGTGGTCCTGCCGACTGCCTCGACTGCCGTATATCCCATGAAAAAGGAACAGATCCTGGCGCTGCTTGAATCAAAGCTCGATGACCCGGCCCTGTCAGCCGAAGCCATGTAAAAGTTTTGTCAAATCCTTTGCCAGCGAATGATTTCTTTTGTCCATATTTTTATATTTCGTCGTGAATTTAAAATTTTAAATCAGAGTTTATGACACAACACAAAAACACCGACATCGCCATTATCGGCATGGGATGCATCTTTCCTGGATCCGTCAACCTGAAGGCATACTGGCACCTGCTGTTCAACGGTGTGGATGCCATCCAGGAGATTCCGGCGGACACCCACTGGCCGATTGACAATTATTTTGATTCTGATCCATCCCGGCCTGACCATGTCTATTGTTCCCGGGGCGGATTCATTCCGAAAATCAATTTCGATCCCACATCGTTCGGGATTCCTCCCAACAATATCACCGCCACAGACACAGCCCAGCTGCTGGGACTTCTGGTGGCGAAAATGGCGCTGGAAGATGCCGGATATCCCAAAGACCACCCGTTTCTGAGTACCGCAAAAGTCAACGTGATTCTCGGGGTGACCGGCACCCAGGAACTGGTGATTCCCTTAGGCGCCCGGCTGGGATTTCCCTTCTGGGAACACGCCCTGGATGCGGCCGGCGTCTCCGAAAAACAGAAAGACGCGGTCTGTCAACAGATGCGGTCCTCTTATGTCTCCTGGCAGGAAAACTCCTTTCCAGGTCTCCTGGGCAATGTGGTGGCCGGCCGTATCGCCAACCGGTTCAATCTGTCCGGCACCAACAGCGTCAGTGATGCCGCCTGTGCAAGCTCCCTGTCCGCCCTGCATTCCGCGGTCATGGAACTGGCGGCCGGGAAATGCGATATGTCCATCACCGGCGGGGTGGACTGCCTGAACGATATTTTTATGCACATGTGTTTTGCCAAAACCGGGGTTCTGTCCCATACCAGCGATGCCCGGCCTTTTTCAAAGGACGCGGACGGCACGGTGCTCGGGGAAGGCATCGGCATGCTGGTGCTCAAACGGCTGACGGATGCGAAAAAGACCGGCGACCGGATTTACGCGATTATCAAGGGTGTGGGCACATCCAGTGATGGAAAAACCTCGGCCATTTACGCACCCGATGCCAAAGGCCAGCTCAAGGCCCTCAATGACGCGTATGATCAGGCCGGTATCGATCCGGTTTCGGTTGGACTGGTGGAAGCCCACGGCACCGGCACCCGGGTGGGGGACAAGGTGGAATTTTCCGCATTGAAAACCTGTTTCAAATCCCGGCTGCCATCCCATGAATCTGCTGCCCGTGACATCGCCATCGGCTCGGTGAAATCCATGATCGGCCATACCAAAGCTGCCGCCGGTGCCGCCGGTATCATCAAGGCGGCCCTGGCCCTTCATCACAAAGTGATTCCCCCGACCCTCAAGGCGGATGAACCGGACCCGGATCTAGACATCAACCAGTCCTGTTTTTACCTGAACCAGAGATCCAGCCCCTGGGTTGCCCCGGTAAAAGACCCGGTACCCCGGCGGGCGGGTGTGTCCGCATTCGGTTTCGGCGGGAGCAATTTTCATGTGATCCTGGAGGAACACACGCCGGAAAAAGACCATATCTCCTGGGACGGTTCGGTCCAGATTGCCGCATTTTCCGCCCGGGACACGGACGCCCTGATTAAAAACCTTAAGGCGTTCAAAAAAGGACTGATTCCGGATTTCCCCGCCGATGAGCAGGAAATGCAGCATTTGATTGACGGGGCGTGTGCCGTATCCCGAAACACCTTCAACCCCGGCGACCCTTACCGGGTGCTCATGGTGCTGAACAAAACCGATGATCCGGCGGCGCTGGCAGAAACGGCCTGTGACTCAATCCAACAGAATCGATCTGTCACCGGCCCGGTGTATTACGATTCAGGCCCGAAACCCGGCAAACTGGGGTTTCTGTTTCCCGGACAGGGCAGCCAGTATCCGGACATGGGCAAAGACCTGTTTGCCGTGTTTCCCGAAGCCATGGCCGTTCTCAAGCAGGCGCAACATATCTTTTCCGCCCATCCCCCGGACATTTTGGACCCGGAAATGCCCGATTCTGACCTGGCGGCGCTCATGTTCCCCCCGCCGCCGCACCGACAGACAAAACCGGTGTCCGAAGCCCGGCTGCGGCACACGCGTGCGGCACAGATGGCCATCGGCACGCTGTCTTTGGCCATGATCCGCGTGCTGAAACGGTTCAATGTGTCGCCTCACATGACCTGCGGCCACAGCTTCGGAGAGCTGTCCGCTCTTTATGCGGCCGGATGGATGGATGACACAACACTGCTGACTCTGGCCGCGGTCCGGGGAAAACTCATGGCCCAGGCCGGCGGCACCGGTTCGGACACCGGCGGAATGCTGGCGGTTCAGGCCCCGTTGACCGACATTGAAACCTGGATTAAAGACCGGTTCTCCGATCTAGTGCTGGCCAACCGGAACAGCCCGGATCAGGGGGTGCTGTCCGGTCCCACACCCGCCGTTGACCAGGCAGCGAAATGGTGCAGAAAAAACAAGGTCCGCTGCGTCAAACTGCCGGTGGCCGCAGCGTTCCACAGCCCCCTGGTGGCAGATGCCGCCACCCCGTTTCACCGGTTTGTGGCAGAACAGCATTTTTCTCCCACCGGCATTCCGGTCCTGTCCAACACCACCGGAACCGTGTATGACACAACCCCGGAGACGGTCAAATCGCTTCTGGGCCACCAGCTCATGCATCCGGTGTGTTTCAAGCAGAATATTGAAACCATGTATGACCATGGCGTCTGTTTTTTCATGGAGGTCGGTCCCAAAACCGTGTTGACCGGTTTGACCGGCAAAATTCTGGCGGCCACTCGGGTCACCACTGTCAGCCTGGATGCTTCCGGCGGGAAAAAATCCGGGCTCACCGATCTGGCCCATGCCCTGTGTCACCTGGCCGCCAAAGGCTTTGATGTGGATTTAACCCCGTGGGAAGATCCAGTCCCCCCCCCTTCTTCCAAACGTATGCGGATCCCGCTTTCCGGCGCCAACCCCAAACCGGAAATCAAACAATCCCCCCCTGTACCTGCAAGCCATAACCATGCGCCCGGAACCGGATGCAGGACATCCGGAATAGACGTTTTGTCCCGGTCCTGTTCCGAGCGTCATACACACACACCCGGGCCGGAAACCGAACCATCCCATTCACAAGGACCTGATATGCGCCCTTTGCCATCTCCACAGACGGCCCCGAAACAGGCGGCTGACACCGTTTCATCCCACAGCACCGCTGATATGAAAAATGCCATGCACCTGGTTCACAAGGGCCTGGAAGCCATGCAGGCGCTGCAGGCCCAGACCGCACAGGCCCATGAAAAATTTCTCGAGACCCAGGCCCAGGCCTCCCGGACCCTGGCAGCCATGATGTCCCAGACCCGGCAGTTTGTCGACGGCGTGGCTCCCGTGACCGAACCCTCTTTTTTACCGGCGGAAAATCTCTTACCGGCCAGGCCGGTCCCCTCCAGATCCATTGCGGCCGAACCTCCGGCACCCGCAAAACCTGAAACTGCTCCGAGACCGGATCCACAGGCATTGCCCGCCAAAGTGAATGGTGACACCCCACAGATCAAAGGCAGCGTGACCACCCCGTCCAAACCTGAACGGCCTGCCGATCAGCCGACGGATGAGGTTCAGGCGATCCTGTTTGAGATCGTGGGCCGCCTCACCGGATTTCCTGAAGAGATGCTGGAACCGGAAATGGATATTGAATCCGACCTGGGCGTGGATTCCATCAAAAAAGTGGAGATCGTTTCCGAACTGGAAAAACAGCTCCCCGACACCCGGGGACTGACCGCGGAAAACATGGGCACCGCCAGAACCCTGGCCGATATCTGCCGGGCGGTCGCACCTGCCGGCACACACGCAGCAGATCCGGTAGCTCATCCGCTTCCTGAGGTTGCCGCAATCGATGCGTCCAGACCGGAACCAGGGGCTGCAGGGACGGCTGATTCGGACCCTGCCGGCGCTTCAGGGGTCATGGATGTGCTGGTCAAAACCATCAGCGAGCTCACCGGATTTCCCGAAACCATGCTGGAACCCGCCATGGACCTGGAATCCGATTTAGGGGTGGATTCCATCAAGCGGGTGGAAATTTTGTCCCGGCTCGAACAGGCCATGGGAGACAATGCCCCGGGCCTGTCCGGAGATGACATGGCCCGGGTGAAAACCATCCGGGACATGGTGAAATTTCTTGATCAATCCGACAGGCGGCCCGGGGCCGGCGTAAAAAAAAACACTTCACACAGGGCTGACGACCCCGGGGTTACGGAAAAACCGGACCTGATCCGCCAAACCCTTTATCTGAAAAAAATCCCCATCCAGCAGGTCCGGTTTTTCAACGGCTCCCGCATTCAACTGCCCGATTCCGGAAAAATCTATATTACAAGGGATCAGGCAGGGATCGGCCAATCCCTGAAACAGGCGTTTCACAAACAGGGTCTGAATGCCGTGATTCTGGATCCGGCGTCTGGAAAGATTCCGGATCTGCCCGATATGGCGGGCCTGGTGATCCTTCAGGATCAGTTGTCACACCCGGACACGACCCGGGCCATTGCATTTTTGAAAACCGCCTTTGCCCTGATTCATCAAAACGGTGCCTATCTTCAGGCCGCCGGCACACAGAAAGGATCTTTTCTGGCCACTGTCACCTTTTCCGGCGGCGGGTTCGGGATTCCTCCCTTCCGGTTCGGCACCCTGCCGGAATACGGCGGTCTGGCCGGTATGGTCAAAACAGCGGCCCTGGAATGGAAAGAGGTGCTGTGTCATGCCCTGGACCTGCCCGAAGACATCAAGGCCTGTCAAAACTTTTCAGAGACGGCCGCCGCGTTGATGATGACAAGGGGACCCATAGAGATGGGACTGGACAAGGATCATTGCCAGGTGCCCACCTTGGCGGCGAAACCGGTTGAACCGGGCCATCTGGCACTGGATTCCCGGGACGTGGCGGTGATCACCGGCGGGGCTCGGGGCGTGACGGCCGCCTGCGCGGACAAGCTGGCGGAAACCGCAAAGTTGCGAATCGTTCTGCTGGGCAGATCACCAAAACCGTTTAAAGACCCTGAATGGGCGCGTTCCGTGTCTGCTCCGGCACAACTCAAAAAAGCGATTCTCATGCATGAATTTGCCGGGAAAAAACCGACCCCGGCAGACCTTGAAAAAAGATACCAGGCCATTTGTGCCAACCGCCAGATTCACCAGACCCTGTCCCGGATCCGTTCCCATGGGTCCGAAGTGATCTACCGGTCCACGGATATCCGGAATCCCGAAGCGGTCCGCACCACATTGGATGAGATTCGCAGGCATTTCAATGCCCCGGTTACTGCGATTATTCACGGCGCCGGTGTCCTGGAGGACAAATGGATTGTGGACAAACACCCGGACCGGTTCGACCGGGTATTTGACACCAAGGTGGACGGGCTGAACGCATTGCTCGAGGCCACACAAAAAGATCCGCTGAAATATGTGATCGTGTTTTCCTCCATTGCGGCCCGGACCGGCAACCCCGGCCAGTGTGACTATGCCATGGCCAATGAAGTGCTCAACAAACACATGGACCGGATCGCCCGGCAGAGACCGGACTGCAAATGCCTTGCCGTCAACTGGGGGCCCTGGGACGGGGGCATGGTCCATGACGGCCTCAAACAGATGTTTGCACAAAAAGGGGTGGGCCTGATTCCCGTATCAGAGGGAGCCCGGCATTTGATCCGTGAGATGGCCGGGCCGGATCAAACACACAAAGAAGTGGTGATTACCGCACCGGGGCCGGACCTGAAACAGAAAAAACCGGCCAGACTGTCCCCGGTGTTACAGATGGAGATCAGCCGGAAAACCCTGCCGATTCTTTCGGCCCACCAGATCAATCATGAACCGGTGATGCCCTTTGCCCTGATGGCTGAAATCATGGCCCAGACAGCGGAAAAAAATCACCCGGGCCTTGTGGTTGCGGGGCTGGACGACTTCAGGCTGCTCAAAGGGATCCGGCCCGGAGACGGGGCCGTCCTCCTTGACGTGAATCAGGGCCGGTGTGCCTGCACGGAGAAGAGATACATGGTTCCACTGTCGTTGAGTTCGATGCCGGAAACCGGGCCGCCCTCCACCCATGCCACGGCCTCAGCGATACTCAGGGACCACCTGCCGGAACCACCGGTCTTATCGGACTGGAATCGCATGGACTTGGGTCCCTGCAGACTGACCATCCGGCAGGCCTATGACACCGTGCTGTTCCACGGCCGGGATCTTCAGGCCATTACCGCCATCACCGGCATCTCGGACAAGGGCATTGAGGTGACCGCACTCCCGGCCCCGGCCCCGGACCTCTGGTTCAAAACCCCGTCCCAGTCCCACTGGACCATGGATCCTTTGCTGCTGGATGCCGCGTTCCAAGCCGCGATACTCTGGACCTGGGAAACCCGGAAACAGGTGTGCCTGCCCGCTTTTGTGGCCGGGTTGCGGATCTATTCCTCGTTTCGGCAGCCCCCGGATGCGGATGCCGGCATCCGGATTTTATTCACGGTCAATGAAAACACCGATCATCAGATCAAGGGATATTTCACTTTCACAAACGCCCGTGGGCATGTGGTGGCCAGTGTCATGGGATTTGAGGCGGTGGTGGACGACACCCTGCATGCCAGATTCAAACCCAGGCCGTTGTTTGACAGACAATCGATTCTGGCGTTTTCCCAGGGCAATCCGTCCGAAGCCTTTGGCGCCAGGTACGACATATTTGACACAGACCGCCGGATCGCCCGTCTGCCCAGACCGCCCTATTTTTTTATGGACCGGGTGGTCACAGCGGACCATGCTCCCTGGGAGATGCAGCCGGGCGGCTGGATTGAAACCCAGTACGATGTTCCGGAAGATGCCTGGTATTTTGCGGCCAATCGCACCCGGACCATGCCTTTGTGCATTCTGCTGGAAATCGCTCTGCAGCCATGTGGATGGCTGGCCGCCTATGCCGGATCCGCCCTACACAGTGATAACCGGCTGTATTTTCGAAATCTGGGGGGCACGGCCCGTTGGATGGACAGCGTGTTCCAGGATGCCGGCACCCTGACGGTGCGGGTCAGGATGACCGATGTGTCCAAAGCCGGCGGCATGATCCTCCAGAGCTTTGACATGGCGGTGACCCTTCATGGACAACCGATTTATGAAGGAACCACCCATTTCGGATTTTTCACCGGCCCGGCCCTGTCCGGCCAGAAAGGAATCCGGAACTGCACGCTGGCCGTGGATCCCTCTTCCCTGAATCACACCCCACAAAAGGTGTTTGAAAAAATTGCGCCCCTGACTCCGGCGGATGATTCCATCGGCCCGGACACCGGCATGCCGGCCGATGCCCTGCGCATGATCGATTCCATCGAAATTTTGGATCCATCCGGGGGGAACTTTAAAAAAGGATATGTACGCGCTGAAAAAACCGTGGATCCAAAGCAATGGTTTTTTGACGCCCATTTTTATCAGGACCCGGTCTGTCCGGGGTCCCTGGGCATTGAATCGTTTCTTCAGACCCTGCGGTATTATCTGCTGACCACCTTTTCCATAGACCCGGCCACCCATACGCCGATGGTTCTTCCGGGGGAATCCCAGGAATGGATCTACCGGGGGCAGATCATTCCTTCCAACCGGAAGGTGGTTGTCCATACCCATATCCGCGAGGTGTCGCAGGAAGACGGCACTTGTTCGGTGGTGGCGGACGGGGCACTGTGCGTGGATGGACGGCCGATTTATGAAATGAAGAACTTCGGGCTGGCCTTTGTGCCTGCCGGAATGGAACGAAACACGGACTAACGCACCCGTATTTTCGACCCCTGATAGATATCCGCATCCGGGGCCAGGTTGTTCAACTGCCGGAGCCGGTCGACGGTGGTGTCGTATTTCTGGGAGATGCGCCACAGGGTCTCCCCTTTTTCAACCGTATGAAACAGTTGGGCGGTTTCACCGGTCCGGGCGGCTGCGGACGGTTTTTCCAGGGCCTTTTTTTCCTGGATGTCCGGATTCACCGTGACGACCCGGGTCGCGCCCTGTGCCGATGGCGGGGCTGCCACTGCCGCCGTTTTCGGCATTTCCTCCAGACGGCCCACCCGGCGGGCCAGGGACTCCATCCGGACCAGAATACCGGACTCCAGTGTGGCGACTTGTTTTCGGATTTCCGCCAGTTCCGTATTCACATTCGTACGGGGGGAGGTGTTCAGTTTTGTTTCCAGATCAGCCAGGGATTGTGCCAGCTCTGCCAGACGGGTTTCCACGGTCTGAAACCGGGTGTCATCCGGACTGGAGGACACGGCGTCCGTCCGGGAACCGGAAGACCCGAAGAAAAAAACAAAAAATACCACCAGCGTGACAACCAGTGCCCCGGCAATGATCAAGGTGGTATCATTCATTTTGAACAATGCGGTTTTGACCCCCCATGGCCCGGTACCGTCGCCGGTCTTTTTTTTCCGATTGGTATTGGTCTGGGTGGTGGGAATTTTCGAGGCCGGTTTTTCCTTGTGCTTCATCTTATGCTCCCTGTCTGTGACATCAAACGGTTCAAGGTTGTCAGGTGATGTGACGCCCACCATAAAGTGAGCCAGCTTTCCAAAAGGACTTCCAGACGGTCTTCCCGGTTTCTGGACTCAGTCTCTGACAGACGGGATTCCAGCCGGCGGCATGCCGCCTGCACATCTGAGTCGGTACCCTGAAATTTACGATCGAGCCGGGTATAGATATCCAGCGCTTCCCTGTAATATCCCTGGGTCTCATATGCCTTTGCCAATTCCCGGGTATAATATGCATGCTCCATGAACGGTCCTTTGTCTATTTTTTCTGTTTGAAAATCAGTTCATCCGCCTCTGCCATGCCCTGTTCGTGTTTTGCCAGATGTCTGATGTATTCGACGTCCTGTTTCAACCGTACAATCTGATTTTCAATCTCCCGGTTTTCCTGTTTCACAATATCGATCTGGGAAAGGACGGATGCTTTCTGCTCCCCGAGCTGACGATAATCGCCGATACCATGGGTGGAAATAAAGATGTAGATCAAAAACACCCCCATGAGAACAAGCGCCAGGTAAAATCCGATTTTTTCAATGCGACCCATGGAAATCCTCTTTTTCAATTCGATTGTCCCCCCATTGTCTGATCATCTCCAATTCCGGGAAACGCAGAATTCTGGACCCAATCCATACAATGGCCATCCCCAGCACCACACACGTCATTATTTTTGCCCCATACAGCAGACTGCTCTCATGATTAAAAATAACCAGCGGTTTCACCCAATGAATTAGGAAAATCATTATAGCAGATAAGAAAAGGGCTCTGCAACCGGAAACCAGGATCCCGGATTTGGATAATTTCATCCCGGCCGGTGGATGATACATCAGAAAAAAGAATCCGGCCACCGATGAAACCGTTACGCTTAAGACCAGGCCCTTCACACCCATAAGATACATCAATACCGGGGCCCCCACCAGGTTAATGCCCATGGACAGGATTCCAGCATAAAACGGATGCCAGGTACTGTTCAGGGCATAGTGAAGGGTGACAAACAGGCGGACACCGATGAACGCCCCCATTCCCGGCGCCAGACACAGCAGGCATTCAGCGGTCCGGGTGACAGCGGATGCGTCAAAGGCCCCCCGGCCGAACAGCAATTGGACAATGGGTTCATTCAGGATCATCAGACCGGCCATGGCAGGGATGGAGACAAACACGGCCAGGCGGATCCCGGTGTCGAACACGTCATTGATGCCCCGCATTTCTCCGGCTGCCGCTTTTCTGGAAAAAAACGGCAACAGCACCGTAGAGATCGATACCGCGATCAGGGCCACGGGAAACTGTATCAAGCGGTCGGCAAAATAAAGATAAGAGATGCTGCCGTCCTCGAGAAAAGACGCCAGAAAAGAGATCACCAGCATGTTCACCTGATAGGACGCTGCTCCCACCATGCAGGGAATCATTTTTCTGATGTTGTCCCTCACCCCGGGATGATTCCACACAAACCGGGCCGGCCGGATCAGGCCCTGTCGGAACATGAAAGGCATCTGAAACACCAGCTGCAGCAAGCCACCCGCAATCACACCCATGGCCAGTCCGGTCACCGGCACATTCATAGCTTTTGTCACTGTGAGAGCGAACAGGATCAACACCAGATTGAAAATCAACGGCGTGGCTCCGGGCACCCAGAAATTCCCCACGGAATTGAGGACCCCCATACACACCGAAATCAACAGGATAACCCAGACATACGGCATCATGGTTCTGAAGAGCGCCAGGGTCAGGACGAACTGATCTCCGCCGGGCGCGAATCCCGGTGCCATAAACTGCAGCACCCAGGGCGCCAGTATCCATCCGGCCGATATCAGCAAACCGCTCACAACGGAAAGCATTCCCAAAGCGCTGGTCACCATGGCCACTGCCTCATCCCGCCGGCCGGCCTGGACATGCCTGGAAAACGGGGGCACAAAAGAGATGCTGAAAATACCGTCGCCAGCCATTTTCCGGAGCAGATCAAAGGGCCGGAACGCGATGAAAAACGCATCACCTGCGGCTGTGGTGCCGATCACCATGGCGATGCAAGCATCCCGGACAACCCCGAATATCCGGCTTGAAAATGTCAATCCGCTGACGGCGGCCGTATGTCTGATCAGGGCCATGCCAAATTTATCCTTGACAGAAAAGACGAAATTTTGTAAATAATCGGTTTTGAAATATCAAATTTTTAAAACATAACCGATGAATACAAGGAGTGAATGTAAATTGGCCAACCACAAATCCGCAAAAAAACGGGCGAAACAGAACCTGGTCAGACGCCAGAGAAACCGATCTGTAAAATCCAAACTGAAAACATTGGAAAAAAAATTGCGTGCGGCCAAGGCTTCGGGAGATGAGTCCGCCATGGACCTGATGCGTCAGAATCAGTCCGCCCTTCAAAAAGCCTCTCAAAAAGGGATCATTCATAAAAAAACCGCTTCCAGGAAAATTTCAAGACTGTTCAAGCTTGTCCACGTTTAGATACTGCAAAGACAGGATTTACCCGAGTAGATCCTGTCTTGTATCCTGGTTTCCCATCCGCGTTCAAAAATCAGCCGACATCTGGCTGACGATGCTCTCCGCCACCCGCCTGCCAATGACTTCCAGGGCTTTCCGGATATTGGCGTCATCATCGAGATTGTCTGACCCCACCGTATACGACTCAAATGCCGAAAAATTGCTTGCCGACCACAGTGTTTTCTGATCCGCCGCAAGCAAATGGACATCCACCACCGCAGTCACCCGTCTTTCGGTCACGGTTTCCGTGGAAGAGCGGGACAGGGTCGCAAAGGTAATGGACTTAACGGTTCCTTTGATCAGAAACGCGGCATCCTCCGGGCCAACCACCCGGGTGTCGGTCCGATCCTGAATCTCCCGGATCAGTTCATTGGTGAAACCGATCCCCGCCTGAGTATAGGCGGTTCGATTGACAAACACCTCCACCCCCACCCGGGACACGCCGGGATGAACCGGTCCGCCGCCTTCCAGGCGATAGCCGCACGAAGACAGCAGCAACAGCAGCATCCCCCCTGCCAATAGTTTACGGATCATCTCACACCACAATGTTGACAAGAATCTGTTTTTTGTTGATCAAAATAATCTTTTTAACCGGCTGGTCCTGAATGAATCGGGCGATTTTTTCATCCGCCAGCGCCATCTCTTTGATGGCATCGTCCCCGGTTTCGGCAGGCACATTGAATCTGGACCGCAATTTCCCGTTGACCTGAACCACCACCAGGGCCTCGTCGGTTTCCAGGCTGTCTGTTCGAAATTCAGGCCAGGGCTGCTCCAGCACACTGCCCTGCCCCCCCATCTTTTCAAACAGTTCCTCACAAAAATGCGGGATGATGGGACTCAAGAGCAGCACCATGCTGTCCATGGCCGAGAGCGCCACGGCTTTTGTTTCAGAATCGGCCGTGTCCAGATCAATGGCATATACGGCATTCACCAGTTCCATGACTGCGGCGATGGCCGTGTTGAAATGAAAACTTTCATCAATATCCGCAGTGACTTTCTGGATGGTCTGGTGGGTTTTGATGTATAGCGTTTTGGCAGCCGGATTTTCCAGGTCTGCAGCCGGCCCGGTGAACCTTTTCACCTGACGGGTGTCGATGGTTTCCATGCATGCCAGGGCCAGGCGCCAGACCCGATTGATGAACCGGTTGCTACCCTCCACCCCGTCTTCGCTCCATTCCAGGTCCCGCTCCGGCGGGGCCGCGAACAGACAGAACAGCCGGGTGACATCCGCTCCGTATTTCTCCATCAGATCGTTGGGATCCACCACGTTTTTCTTGGATTTGGACATCTTGATGACCCGGCCTACCTCGACATCTTTGCCGCAACGGGTGCAGACATAATCATCATCCCCGGTTTTTTCCGTCTGTTCCGGGAACAGGTATCCGTGCTCGGGACAGGTCATGGTTTCCTTGCACACCATGCCCTGGGTGAGCAGCCGGGTGAACGGTTCCTTGAAATCGATCATGCCGAAATGATGCAGCACCCGCATGAAATATCTGGAATACAGAAGATGCAGCACCGCATGTTCCACCCCGCCGATGTACTGGTCCACCGGGGCCCAGTATCTGACAGCCGCCGGGTCGAACATGCCCTGGTCATACCGGGGCGAGCAATACCGCAGATAGTACCAGGAAGATTCCACAAACGTGTCCATGGTATCGGTGTCCCGCCTTGCATCCTGCCGGCCACATGCCGGACAGGGGGTCTGTTTGAAATAGTCCAGGAACGGCAGGGGTGACCCGCCTTTTTCCTGCAGGTTGGCATCCTCGGGCAGAAGGATGGGCAGATCGGTTTCCGGTACCGGCACCACCCCGCAGTCCGGACAGTGGATCACAGGGATGGGCGCCCCCCAGTAACGCTGTCTGGAGATGCCCCAGTCCCGCAACCGGAAGGACACCGCTTTTTTCCCCCTGCCCTGTTCCGCCAGCCAGTCGGTGATCGCTTCCATGGCCGTGTCATTGTCCATGCCGTCGAATCGGCCGGAATGGACCATGATGCCCGGGCCGGTATACGCGGTTTCCATGGTGTCCGGATCCAGAATCTCCCCTTCGGGCTGCACCACCACCCGGATCTCAAGTCCGTATTTTCTGGCAAAATCAAAGTCCCGCTGGTCCCCGCAAGGTACGGACATGATGGCGCCGGTGCCGTATCCCATGAGAACGAAGTTGGCCGTATAGACGGGGATCTCTTCGCCCGTGGCCGGATTGATGCAGTACCGCCCGGTGAACACCCCTTCTTTTTCATATTTTTCCAGACCCTCCAGGGAGCGTTCCTGTGTGGCCACTTTTTCCACGAAATCCGCCACCGCCTCTTCCTGGTGGGTCCCCCGGCTCAGGGTTTCCACCAACGGGTGTTCCGGCGCCAGGCACATGAAGGTGGCCCCGAACACCGTGTCCGGTCTTGTGGTGAACACCTGGATATCCTCCTCCATGCCGGCCACCCGGAACCTGAGCTCGGATCCCACGCTTTTACCGATCCAGTTCTTCTGCATCACCGTGACCTTTTCCGGCCATCCCGGCAGCCGGTCGCAGTGCACCAGAAGATCTTCGGCAAAATCGGTGATCCTAAAAAACCACTGCCACAGTTTTTTCTGCCGGACCGCCTGGGAACACCGCCAGCACTTGTCCTGTTCCACCTGTTCATTGGCAAGAACCGTCTGGCATTTTTCACACCAGTTCACAAAGGATTCCCTGCGGTAGGCCATTCCGTTTTCCAGCATCTTCAAAAACAGCCACTGCTCCCATTTATAATATTCAGGCCGGCACGTGGCAATTTCCCGGTCCCAGTCATAGGAAAATCCCATTTTCTTAAGCTGGGCCCGCATGGTGCGTATATTTTCATAAGTCCAGGCCGCCGGATGGGTGTTGTTGTCGATGGCGGCATTTTCCGCAGGCATGCCGAACGCATCCCACCCCATGGGATGCAGCACGTTGTATCCCTGCATCCGTTTGTACCGGACTACCACATCACCGATGGTATAATTGCGCACATGGCCGATATGAATTTTCCCCGACGGATAGGGAAACATCTCCAGCAGATAGTATTTTTCCTTTGACGGGTCTTCCGTGACCTTGAAAAGCCCCCGGTCTTTCCAGTATGCCTGCCATTTTGGCTCCACATCGGCAGGGTTGTACCGTTCCTCCATGGTTGTCTTATCCTTTCACACAGATCTTGAACATCGATTTTGCGTATTAAAATCCAATAGATGCCACAACCATATATAAATAGCAAGGGATAGGAACCCCGGATAAAATAATAATGCAAAGAAATTCCTGAGGGCAACCCGCGGTTCACGGTTGCATTCGTTTTCAGCAAACGGATTAATCATCACCAGGAGAGGTGTTCTCATTTTCCTCGTCAGGATTGTTTTTTTTCTCCAGTTTGCGTTGCCTTTTTTCTTCTTTTTTCTTTTTCTTTGCCATTTCTTTCTGGCGCTTTTCAAATGAATAGTTTGGCTTGAACAAGTTTAAATCCTCATTAGTGTTTTGTGGTTGTCATAAAAAAGACCGCGATTAACCTGTGTTCGACAGTCCTGTGGTCATTTTTTCAAAATTTTGATAAGGTTTGGATACATTGCATTTATGGCTGACACCAATAACACACCGGGCTGATTTCATATCGTTGGATCATTCATTGAGTCTCACCATACACGCAGGGATTGAAGTCATAAAGGGGGGAGGACGACTGTGCTCTTTTCGGATCCATGTCCATCAGTTTGTGGCTTATGATACCGGCTCCTTTAAGAAAGGTTATCAATGCGCCGGTCTTTTCTCTGAGCCCATGAAGTCCGCATGCCGCTCCGATCCTCGCCCCGGAAATGACAATGTGAACACAACTCTCTTTCAGTGCTCTGGAAACATTGGGCATTTCAAAGACTTCTCGCGGCGGTATCGTCAAAAGCCTGGCGTCCCAATCGCCACACCTTGACGACCGGACCGGCAACAGGAGTCTCCACTCCCAGATTTCCAGCAGGACATCCTCGGTTGATAAGCCAGCATATTCTTGAATGGCTTCATAATGGATCCGGTCTTTTTCGACCGCATACAAAAGAACGCCGCGGATTGAATCAATTTCCCTGGTGTCCCGGATCACGGACCATACGGCTTTTTTGATATTGTTCATTTTTAGATGATAGCACAGTCCCGCTCAGATTGACAGTAAACGGATTGGTTTGACTTGATCAAACAGAGGGCTGAGTATGTTGCTGACTTCCCCCTTCTTGAGTTCAACCTGCCTTGTTCTAACCATCCTTTTCTTCACAGATTCTTCATAATAACGGTGCTATTTTGCATACCAAAATAGGTACCCATATGAAGAGACGTCTTTAAAATGAGAAATTATATAATCGGCCAATATATGGCAAAAGGGGGGGCCACCTGGAATAGTGCCCTCTTTATTTAAGCAAATTCGATTTTTTTCATCCACCGGCCTATGGATGACGGTGGTCCCGGTGCTTATTCTTGCTGTTGCGGTTATCTTTGAGTACAGCGGACTGGATGTCTGGTGGGAATCAAGCTTTTTTGATGCTTCAAGCAGTTCCTGGCCCTATCGTAATCACTGGTTCTTTGAGCAGGTGATTCATGAAGGCGGACGATATTTCAATATCTTTGCCGCCGGGATCTGGCTTATGGGTTTTGTTGCCACTTTTCTGCATCCGCCTTCCAGGAGATATCGAAAGCCCATGCTTTATTTTCTTGTCGCCGCTGCCGCAGGTCCGGCCATTGTCGGCATCCTCAAACAAACAACCCATATCTATACCCCCTGGGATATTATGCCTTTTTCCGGTTCGCTTCCCTATATTCGGTTGTTTGACCCTTTACCTGACGGATTGCCCGTAGGCGAGGCTTTCCCGGCAGGACATGCTTCCGGTGGGTATGCTTTTTTCAGCCTATATTTTTTCCTGCACCAGTTAGGAACCCCCCTAAAAAAATACGGTTTTGCTGCCGGATTGCTCCTGGGGGGTGTTTACGGATTCGGTCAGCAGGTCAGGGGTGCCCATTTTCCCAGCCACGATCTGTTCTCCATGGTCATCTGCTGGTATTCCGCATTCTTTATCTATTTTTTATTTTATCCCAAACAATGGAGCTCGTTGTATAATGAATCCTGAAGTTTTTAAAATTCGAAACACACGGTTTTTCCTGATATTCCAGCTGTCGGCAGTCCTCCTTATCGGTTTTGCCCTGATGAGGGGTATTCTTTTGATTCGGGCCTGGGCTTTTATCAATGATCTATCGTCTGCCTGGGTTTATATTTTCGTTCAGGGATTGATATATGACATGGCATTTATCAGTTATTGTTATATCCCCTTTATTATTTTTTTTCTGATACTGCCCAATAAATGGCTAAGCAGTAAAACAACCAGGTATCTGGTCCAGGCCGGATCGTTTCTGCTTCTCTACGGCCTTGGCTTCTGCATGGTTGCGGAATGGTACTTCTGGAGCGAATTTGGTGTCAGATTCAATTTTATCTCAGTGGACTATCTCGTTTACAGAAGAGAGGTTGCCGACAATATATTACAATCCTACCCGGTCTTGTTTATTCTGCCGGTTCTTTTCGTTTTGACGGGTCTTGTGTTTTATTTTATCCGCCCCGCAATGTTAAAAGCGCTTACCTTGAAGGAATCCTTTAAACAAAGGGCCGTGATTGCGGGATTGCTGCTGATGGTTCCGCTGTTGTCCTTTTACATGATTGATCAGTCTCAGCGTCGCTTTTCCGACAACAACTATGTTAATGAACTGGCCTCCAACGGCCCTTACCAGCTTTTTGCCGCCTTCCGGAACAACCGGCTGGACTACCGGCAGTTTTATGCCACCGGAAATGATCATGAGCTGTCAGTTCGTTTGAAAAACCTGGTTCAAGAAAAAGACCGGATATCCGGTAAAGGTATCTACAATATTGGCAGATACATCGAGGCCCAAGGGCCTGCCAAAAAATTGAATGTGATGCTGATTTCCGTGGAAAGCCTGAGTGCAACATTTTTGACCCGGTTCGGAGAAAAAAATGACATCACCCCGTTCATGGATAAGTGGTTCAGGCAGGGGTTGCTCTTCACCAATTTTTATGCCACCGGTACAAGGACTGCCAGAGGACTTGAGGCTATTACCCTGTCAATGCCCCCCACACCGGGCCGATCCATTGTCAAGCGTCCGGACAGCAGCCAGATGTATAGTCTGGGAAATGTATTCAGGAATTTAGGCTATGATACGGCCTTTCTATATGGGGGAAGGGGTTTTTTTGACAACATGAGTGCCTTTTTTTCAGGCAATGGGTATCGGATTGTGGATCAACCTTGTTTGAGCAACCGAGAGATCACATTTGAGAACGCCTGGGGGGTATGCGATGAAGATCTATACCTCCGGGCGATCCATGAAGCCAATCAGACGTATCAGGACCGAAAACCCTTTTTCTTTCACATCATGACAACCAGCAACCATCAGCCCTTCACCTTCCCTGAGGGCAAAATCGACCTGATCCCCGGCGAAGGCAAGGGCGGCAGCGGGCGGTTTGGCGGAGTGAAATATACTGATTACGCCCTGGCGCAGTTGATCCAGCAGGCAAAAAAACAACCATGGTTTGAAGATACTGTATTTGTGGTGTTGGCCGACCATTGCGCTGCCAGCGCCGGGAAAGTCGGCCTGCCGGTTGAAAAATACCATATCCCTTTGTTTATCTATTCGCCAAAGCATATCCACCCCAAAGAAATCCATGCCCTGTCCAGCCAGATTGATCTGGCGCCCACCTTGTTGGCGTTGTTGAACATCTCATATGAGAGTTTTTTTTTCGGAAAGAATATCCTCTCTCCCGGTTTCAAAGGCCGGGCATTGATCGCCAATTACCAGAAACTGGGGCTGCTGAAAAAAGACGAACTGCTGTTTTTGTCTCCCGGCAGGCAGATCAACCGGATGGGTATCGGGCAAGCAGCGCCATTTCTTGAAAAAATATCCGTTGATGACCCGGGAGTCAGGGATTTGATGGCCTATTACCAGGGCGCGGATTATGTCTTCATACACCGCCTGAATCGATGGAAAGCGTCCTCCAGTCACCTGGCACGAAACATAACCTATAACAGGACCGAGATATGAAAAAAGAGACAGGTGTTGTAAGAATTATCAAAGCAGCTGGATATTCTTTGGCAGGATTCAAAGCCGCGTGGAATTCAGAAGCAGCTTTCCGACAAGAGGTGATTGGCGCTCTCATACTGGTTCCTGTGGGGATTTTACTGGGAAAGACCGGGGTAGAAAAGGCGCTGCTGTCATCTTCTCCTTTGGCGATTGTGGTTGTGGAACTGTTAAATTCCGGGTTGGAGGCGGTTGTGGACCGGACGGGAAATGACTTTCATCCACTGGCGAAAAACGCTAAGGATATGGGATCTGCCGCGGTTTTTCTCAGTATTGTTATGACGGTGACGGTATGGTTTCTGATTATTATATAAAATTTGTTATTTGGCCCATATCCGGGTATTCTCAAAATCAGAATACCGCAAACGGAATTATTTCAAGATGAACATATTAATTGTTGACGATGATACAGGGCTGCTGGATCAATTAAAAACCGCCCTGAAAAGAAAGCATTACGGGGTGGACACTGCAGAAAACGGTGAGCAGGCCCTGGACAAACTATTTGACGTGCCCTATGATCTTGTCCTTCTGGATATCATGCTCCCCCGCATGGATGGATTGAGTGTTCTGAAAGAAGTTCGCAAAGCCGGGATGGATATGCCCATACTCATGCTCACGGCAAAAAGTGACATCCAGGACAGGGTGAAAGGCCTGGACCATGGTGCGGATGATTATCTTGCCAAACCCTTTTCCATGGCCGAGTTGATGGCCCGAATCCGGGCGATGCTCAGAAGAAAAGGGAAACGAACCCCTATTCTTGAAGCAGGGCCGGTCTGCCTGGACACTGTTAAACGGAAAATGACCCTGAATGGCGAAGCGATCCATCTGACAGTCAAGGAATTTTCAATCCTTGAATTTCTTTTGCATAACAAGGGCAGTACCGTATCACGGTTTAATCTGGCCGAGCATATATGGGGAGAGGAGTTTGACCCTTTTTCAATGTCCAACTATGTGGATGTTCACATCAAAAATCTGAGAAAAAAATTGACGGCCCATGGCGATGATCTCATTATTAAAACCATTCGCGGCATCGGGTTTATCATTGATGAATAGAAATGAAAATCCGTAAAAAAATAACCCTCTGGATTTCAGGCACAGCGCTCCTATCCACCATTGTATTTTCATCCATTATTTTCTGGAAATTGACAGAAGAGCCTTTCAAATTGATCGACAAGGAAATCCAGCATATGGCCGCTGCTCTGACTGACAGGATACAAAGTACCGGGGCTTCGGGGGATGAGATAACCCTGGGCGGTATGCCGAATAGCCCGGACGACTACTGGATAATCGCCAAAAATGAGCAGGGGCAGGTGCTCTACCGGTCAAAACTCACGGAGTTTGTCGATCTTTTCGTCCCAAATGAGACATCCCGATACCTGATCGAAAAACATATCCCAAGATCAAAAATTTGGTTGAAGCAGGACAGCAGCGATGACGTTCTGTTCAGGGTACTGGTTTTCCGTGAGCAGATAAAAGGCCGCAAGGTGGAAATCCGTATTGCAAAACCCATTGAAGACCTTGAAGAAGAATTGATAGCGCTTGTCGTTGAGATTGGGATCGGTCTTTTGCTTTGTGCGCTGATCATTTTCATTTTAGGCTATGCCCTTGCTGGCCGGATATTAAGGCCGATTTCAGCAATTATTAAACAATCCAGGGAAATCAGTGAAAAATCTTTGGACAAAAGAATACCCTTGGAAAAAACCCGGGATGAACTCTATGAATTATCTGTTGCCTTGAACAAGATGTTTGACAGAATTCAGCACTCATTCAATCGGCAGAAGGAGTTTGTCGGGAGTGCCTCTCATGAACTAAAGAGTCCGATCACCCTTTTGATGCTGGCTCAGGAAGAGATGTTGATGAGCGAAGAATTATCACCGTCAGCAGAAAACAGTTTGATGAAGCAGCTTGAGACAAGCCGCCGCATGAGTCATCTGGTAAAAAATCTGCTGGATCTTTCCAGGATGGAACAGCAGGATTTCCTGCACACAAAGTTGATTGACCTGACCGGAATGGTCGAGAGGGTTCTTGATGATTATGCGGATGTAATTGCCGAAAAACAGATCTGCATCCAAAACCAGATGAATGCTGCTTGCCAGGTTGTTGGCGATCCGGAAAAACTGTTCCGCCTCTTTGTCAATTTAATCGACAATGCCATTCGATACAACCTGACCACCCAGGGAATTATAAAAATCATGGCGGTGAAATCCAAAAAAGAGGTTTGTATCGAAATTCTAAATTCAGGTCGCAAAATTCCGGAACAAGATCTTTCCCGATTGTTTGATCAGTTTTACCGGGTTGAGAAATCCAGATCCCAAGCTCTTGGAGGATCTGGATTGGGTCTTACCATCGTCAAAAAAATTGTCACGCTTCATAATGGCAGAATAACCATTTCCAATGGTCCGGATCAGATGATACACACAAGTGTCTGGTTGCCTGCAAATGGATGAACGGATTTCAATATACGGTCCACAACGCATCGAAGAATCTGATTTCTCTAAGCCCTTCTATGACTTCAAGAATTCCCGCGATCCACACAAACCACAGCGCACTGAAAATATGAATCCGAAAAACCAGCGGATTTACCTGATAGGTTTCAGGTTCTTCAAATGTTGAAAGCTGAGGGAAAAAAGCAGGTACCTTCCGGGTGTATTTTTCAAACGCATGTCCAAAAATCAATCGGAGTCTTTTTTCTTCACTTTTTATCACAAAAGGATAATAGAACGAGAATAATACAGCAAAAACAAA
>JBFLKI010000239.1:0-18006 GCA_040883135.1 Desulfotignum sp.
CTGACCCGGGGAAGGGTCAAAGATATCCTCACCAAATCCCTCTTTCACCCCCACGGCATCAAGGTCAGGCTTGAATCCGGCATTGTGGGCCGGGTAAAAACCATTCTGCCGGAAGCCCCATGAAGCTGTCCAGCAAAAACCGGCTCATGTCCATGCACCTGAGGCTATTCCCGGCTGACATTACCCCCAAAAACCGTCTGCTCGTGGGGGCGCCTAATTTATCAGTCCGCCGGGTTCCATGACACCGCCACGGTCATCGGATTGCCGCTTCCCATCTTTGTGGATCAGGTCACCCGGCAGAAATGGACTCCGCCCGCCAAGGGATATGACCATCTTTCAAGCCGCATCAAAGACCTGGCCATCCGCCTGAAAAAAGAAGCTGCTGTTTAGGAAGTGCCGATGCTGGATTTCTTTCATTTGTTCCTGAAAGATCAGCTAACGCCAAACTTTGATAGATTGAACAGGATACTTTGAACCCCACTCTTCCTATGAACGCATTGCACCTTGGGGGGGGTGATTCGCTTCCACTCATGGCGCTTTGGGATTAATCATACTGATGAGTGAGGTGAATTGGAAGGGAAGTTGATTCCTGGCTGGCAATTTCACAACTCGGGAACACGACATGGAAACAAGCACTACAGGCGCCACAGGTCAGACAATGATTCCTTATTTTCCTGATAAACCAATAGAATTTAGGAGGGGATTACCATATCGCTTAACTGCGGGTAATAGTGGTTCTGTTTTGCAGCCTGGCTGATGCTGTTTTCCCAATGGCGGAACGAATCCACATTTTGCAGCGTGTGGTCAGCAGACCTTGGGTTGCTTCCCTTTTCGGCAATTTCACGGATTCCTGAAAGCGCCTGATCGTCGGCAGGGAAATACAACGGTATCATGCCGTTATCCTTTGGAATGGCATCAAATATCTTTTTAGAATGTCTTTCCTTTTCACAATCTTCCAGAAATTTTTCCAGGCTGAAAAAATTCAGGTTCCCTAAAGCACCCATGGCGTGCCGTACAATATGTACTCCATATTTCCGCAAACTGTTGCGGCTTAACTCTGAGTCGCGTACCCCCTGGGGAGTCACATCGGACAGACTGGTACTGCCTCCGGTCTGAGCCGTTGGAAAATGAGTAATCCAGGTGTTAACCCTTGCCATGGCTGCATTGATGAATGTCTGCTGAGGAGAGCTGTATGAAAGGTTGGCGCCTGCATCGGTAACACTGGGTATGCCGCAATGCATACAGGATATACCCGGATTGACGGTCTGGGCAATCACCATCATGAAAATAACCTGGGCATGATTCTGCGTCAACAACGCTTCCGGGCTGGCAGGACCAGAGATGCCAGCGATGCTCTGGTCGATCAATAAAAGATTGTTCCCAGTGCGAGCGCTGCGTAAAAAAGGGTCAACCATGTTGTTCATAGGCGCTAAAGAGGTGATCAGGCAGGTACCGTCAAACCATGCCTCTTTATTTTTGAAAAATGTCACCTCGTCATCGCTCATCATATTTGTCGTGATCATCTTGAGCCCCTGATAATGTTTCTCCATCAGATGAGCGACCTCAAAAAGAGAAATGGATTTGTCACAGGCCACCGGCAGACTAAACATCTTGACAACATCCTGTTGTTTACCTACTTCGAAGGCAATTTTTTCATACTCTTTGCGGTTGGCCGGACGTAGTTCGTCATCGTCAAGCCGTTTTAAAAATGGGGGGGTTGCACCGATGCCGAAAGAGTTCATTCCAGGATCCAGTTGCAGTTTCCGGGGCACCTGCTCGAGACATTGATCAATATAATCTCGTTTCAAAGGAATAAAGAGCGCTGTTTCGTTCTCGAAATCGATGGCATCCGCTTCCATCAGCAGATCCATAAGGGTTTGATTCTCGATGATATTTATGCCGATATCTGTCAGCAACCGTTTTGCATTTTCATCAACACGCTGGTAAATGGTTTTTTCAGAGATCAAATCCTTGATATCTTCCAGCCGGCGCTGCACCTTTTCCAGAATCGTTTTGTCGGTGGCATGGTGTAACATATCCGTGTAAATGGCATCAGCTTTTTCGAACTGGGTCTCATTTTCCAGAAGTATTGCCTGCTTAAAGGTCTCTTCTAACTGTTTGCTCATGGCAGTCCTCACTATTCTTGGCTTAACCATTCCATCTTTTTCAGCAAAGTCTTTAGCGGTTAAGGGTAAATGCTTTGGGGCAAAAATCCTTTACACCGAAACACGGCTTGAAATCTTTGTCAAGAAAGAATGGAATCGGCAATTTTTTCCAGGCGAATCCCGAACCGGTCATATATTTTTTATGGAACGTATTTGGTTTGATTTCAGCGTCATCAAGTCGGGCTAAAAAGTATTTCACAATTGCGCTTTCGAAGAGATGCAAAGCGGGAATCAAGCGTGGTTGCCCTGTCAAATTCAACCAGGAAAGCGGTTATTGTGATCAATTTTTCTTCAAGGGTATCTGGGGCATAGGTTTTTTCGGGAAGACGGTGCTGACGTGCTTCTTGAAAAGTCAATCCAAAAAGGATATGAGATGCAGAAAAATACGCCTGTCGTGGGTATCCAAGCCGCATCAACAACCGATATCCTTCGATGCCATGCAGAATAGGGTGGTGGGTTTTATATCTGCGAATGTCGTGCAGCAGCGACGCTGATTCTATAAATTCAAGATCGATCTCCATGGTCTTTGCATGTTTGTCAAATCCTGGAAGAAAAAAATCTTATTGTAAAGAAACAAGCAGCTGCTTTGGATGGTATTGTGAAAAGTTATTTAAAAATTTTCTCTGGTTTTGTCGTATCGCCTGTGGCGTTTGGAAAATCCTTTGCAATGTAGGCTTTTTTACCCGTTTTGATCAAGTGGTTGGCCTCTTCCATGAAATTGGCAAATCGACGCTTACACTCATAAAACCCATGCCACCAGGCATAGTCCGGTGCCATCATCATGGCCCCCATCCGGGCACGGCATCCTTCATGATGCCACAGTTCGTAATACTCAACTTCAAGCCGTTCATCGCGGTGAAAATGTGGTTAGAGATAATTATCCTTATTTGAATTTTTCTGAAGCTGGATAAATCTTTGATACCAGTGCAATCCTAAATCTGATATTATAATATAATGTGATTTGGTAACTTCGTTCCTGGCAGAGCTATAAATAACGAAGGAAGAGAAAATGAAAGAAATTCATCCGTCCTATAACAAACTGCAACGTCACCTGGACAGTCAGGCAGTGGGGTTTCCAGCGACAAAATCAGGCGCTGAGATCAGGATTCTCCAGCACATTTTTTCTCCCGAGGAAGCAGAACTGGCAACTTGCCTGACCCATCAGGCAGAACCGCTTGAAACAATATTCAAGCGGGCAAAGCATATAGTGGAGTCACCAGAGGATCTGGAAAAGCAGCTTGAAAGCATCCTAAAAAAAGGGGGAATAGAGAGTCGCATCGTCGATGATAAGCTATTTTATTGCAACGCGCCGCTTGTCGTGGGTATGTACGAATATCAGGTCAATCGGTTGACACCGGATTTTATAAAGGACTTCGACCAGTATGTGACAGATAAATCATTCGGCATCAAATTTCTCAGCACAAAACTTCCACAGATGAGAACCATTCCTATAGAAAAAAGCATTCATCCCATAACCGCTGTGAGCACATTTGATGCCTTGGTTTCTTTGCTTGAGGCTTCCGATGGCCCGTTTGTGATTTTAGAATGCATCTGTCGAAAAAAAAGTAGCCTGATTGGGAAACCTTGCAAAATTTCGGATCGAAAGGAAACCTGTCTGGCCATGGGTAACATGGCAGCCATGGCCCTGAATGTTGATGTCGGAAAAGAGATCGCCCGGGATGAGGCGTTTTCCATCCTTGAACAAAACCAGAAAGACGGTTTGGTGCTACAACCTTCCAATAGCGAAAAGGCAGAATTTATCTGCTCATGCTGCGGATGTTGTTGCGGGATGTTAAGCGTGCATAAAACATTGCCTAAACCGATAGATTTCTGGGCATCCAACTTCCATGCAATTGTAAATAACGAAGCATGCAATGGATGTGGAGTCTGTGAGACAAGATGTCAGGTCGGAGCAGTGTCCGTTTCTCAAAAACTTGGCTATTCCGTGGTTGATTTGAACCGGTGTATAGGATGCGGGGTCTGTGTGCCGACCTGTGATACCGGTGCTATATCGCTTCAGAAAAAGCCGTCAGAGATACGACCTCCAGAAACCAGGGACGAACTTTATAAGATTATCATGGCCCACAAAAAAGGGCGTTTTGGCAGATTGAAAGTGACTGGTAAATTAATTGCTGATGCAGTTCGTACCAAACAGACCCATCTGCTTAAATAACTGTCCGCTCAGATGTTCCATAAAGTGGTAGAAGAAAAAAGGGTTATACGGTTAATTCGTTCGGGATGTAGATTGCAAAAGAGTTGGGCTTGAGAAACTCCCATAATAGTAATTATAATGTTCCCATTTTTTTGGTTATGTGATCAGATATCGTTAATTTTTACATGATGAACGAATCAATATATTCACTTGGTTCTTCTGTTGTGCGATGAGAACAGACCGGGTCAGCTGCCTTACGGCAAAGGTGCCAGTTGGACGGGAACAATCTGGTTGTAGCCGACTATCGTAGCTGACTTTGGCCGTTAGGCGGCAAATTTCTTGTCCCAAAAATTATAAATTTGACCATTCCCTAAGAAAGGATTCAGAATATGAATGAAACAGAAAAAATTGTGCGTATTTTTCATGAGTCTTGGGACATGAGAGACCCCGACCGGGGTGTAACCGTAATTGCCGAAGATTGTCAGTTTGAAGATGTTGCAAGAGGCGAAAAACAAATTGGGCCTGAAGCATACAAACATGATTACTATCGGTGGCGAAAAGCCTTTCCAGATGGAGAATGCAAAGTGACCAATGTAATTGTTCAAGGAAGTTGGGCTGTTGTCGAGTATGTCAATCGGGGCACTCACACAGGAACCCTTCGGTCCAGCCTCGGAACATTTGCGCCAACTGGTCGAAAAGTGGAAGTCCGATATTGCAGTGTAATGCGAGTCGAAGACGGCAAAGTTGTGGAAGGTCGGGATTTTTATGACTCCGCAACTATTGCCCGCCAACTTGGTGTCTTAAAAGTATAGAAAGATCGAGAACGTGAAGTTGCACCCTTGAAAACCTCATTACCTTAATGATTCTTCGGTGATACTTGTATCTACCCACACAGGATAACAGAAATATAATGGAGGATTAATTCATCATGGATAAGATAAATTTGGGATCCACTATTCCCGCATATCCGATGCCGGTTTCACTGGTCGGAACTCATGTAAATGGAAAGCCGAATTTTATGGCTGTTGCCTGGTTTTCAATGGTCAGTTTCAAGCCGCCACGAATAGCCATTGCCCTTGGGAAAGGTCATTACACCAATCCAGGAATCAAAGAGCACAAAACTTTCAGCGTTTGCCTGCCTTCAGAGGACATGGTGGAGATTACAGATTATTGTGGGATTGTATCAGGTAAAAAAACAGATAAATCTGAAATTTTTGATATTTTTTACGGGGAGCTGAAAACAGCACCTCTGATAGGTGAATGCCCGTTGTGCATGGAATGCAAGGTGGTAGAAATTGTAGAGTGTGGTTTTAATGAAATTTTCATCGGTGAGATTGTCGGAACTTTCACTGAAGAGATATTTTTGACTGATGGGAAATTGGATTTTCAAAAAATGAAACCCCTAATTCTTTCACATCCGAGCACCACTTATTGGCGCTTAGGGGAACCAGTAGCCATGGCTTGGAACATTGGCAAGAACTACAAGGCAAAGCGAAAATAACATTGAGGGGTGTTTTGATGTTGATCGTTCTAATAGGCTATTGTCATTTTGTGACGTACAGATTATCCCGTGTATGATAATTCACGGCCTTGAAAAATAATGAATACCAATACAAATCATGAGGACTATGCTTTTCAGTGCATGCAGCAACAGTTGGCGATGCTGTCCTTTTAAGTATAATCCAGTGTAAAAAATGATAATGTAGTTGAAAATAGCTGTTGGCTGAAACGGATTCAGGTTAAAGTGCTTTGGCAAAAGAATGAAATACTATATCATCGCAGGACCAAATGGGAGAATAGGCGAATGGCCCTTATGCGGAAATTATTTGAACAGCCGGAGCCCCCGGAAGCAAGGTTCCCTCCGGGGGCGGCCTGCTGCCGACAGATGTTCCCCATGATTGGTTTTTCGGAGACTGACTTTAATGCTGACCCCGGATCTACCCCATTACAATGACCCCGAAGGAGACTGTCTGCCCCCCGGCATCTTCTGTGCGATCGATGCCCATGTGCACGTGTTTCCGGACAGAACATTCCAGGCGGTGCGGAACTGGTTTGATGCCCATGCCTGGCGGATCCGGTACCGGGATTCCAGTGAAAACCTGATTCAATTTCTGCTGGGCAGAGGGGTCTCCCATGTAATTGCACTTCAGTATGCCCACAAGCCCGGTATCGCCCGGGAACTGAATGCGTATATGGCCGGCCTGTGCCGGCGGTTTCCCGGGCAGGTGACAGGGATGGCAACCGTGTTTCCCGGCGAGGCGGATACTGCGGATATTCTGACCCAGGCCTTTGACCAGGGGCTGGGCGGGGTCAAGCTGCATGTCCATGTCCAGTGTTTTGACCTGGACGGTCCGGGGATGTATGAGATCTGTACCGTGTGTGCCGATTACGACAAACCCCTGGTGGTGCACTCGGGCCGGGAACCGAAAAGTGATGAGTACCGGTGCGATCCCCATGACCTTTGCCGGGCCGACCGGGTGGACGGAATTCTGGCAAAATTTCCGGACCTGTCCGTGTGTGTGCCCCACCTGGGGTTTGACGAAGTGTCGGAGTATGTTGCTCTCATGAAGGCCCACGCCAACCTGTGGCTGGATACGGCCATGGTGCTCACAGACTATTTTCCCGCCTCTGCCCGGCCGGAGCTTCAGGCGTTTCCGGCGGACCGGGTCATGTACGGGTCTGATTTTCCCAACATTCCCTATGCCTGGGACCGGGAACTCAAATGGCTGGCAGACGCCGGCCTTTCTGACACCGAACTGGCAGGGATCACCTGGGGCAATGCGGTGCGGTTTTTCAACCTTGACTTTGACGGCCCCCTCGGCTACTAGACGATGATGACCCTTATCACCCGCATCAGCCAGGCCATCCAGGTGCCTGAAAAAAAGGTGGCAGCGGTTCTGGATCTCTTGGACCAGGGTGCTACCATCCCGTTCATCGCCCGGTACCGCAAGGAACAGACAGGGTCCCTGGATGAGGTCGCCGTCACCCAAATCCGGGACCGGCAACAGGCCCTGGTGGCCCTGGATGCCCGGAAAACAGCCATTCTCAAGTCTTTGTCTGAACGGGACCTGCTGACACCGGAACTGGAAAAAGCGATGGAGAACGCAGAGACCCTGGCGGCCCTGGAGGACCGGTACGAGAAGTTCCGGCCCCGGCGCAGGACAAGGGCCACGGCGGCCCGGGAACAGGGGCTGGCGCCGCTTGCGGACCTGTTTCTGGCCCAGTCTCCGGGAACGGATATCCAGGGTGCGGCCCGTCGGTTTGTGAATCCGGAAAAAGGGGTGGAAACCATTGACCAGGCCCTGGCCGGTGCCGGGGACATCATTGCCGAAACCGTGAACGAAGACCCCGATGTCAGGGAAGCGGTGCGGCGCCTCTATGTGACCAGCGGGGTGATCCAGTCCCGGGTCAAAAAAGGGCAGGAGCAGGCCGGTGCCAAGTTCACGGATTATTTCGACTGGCAGGAACCGGCGTTCAAGGCCCCGTCCCACCGGATCCTGGCCATGCTCAGGGGGGCTGCCGAAGGCATGCTTACCGTGCATGTGACCATCGATCCGGAAACAGCCATCCGCACCATGAGCTCATTTTACCTGAAAAAACAGCCGTCCCCCTGCCGGGACCAGGTAGCGGCAGCGATCCAGGATGCCTACACCCGGCTGTTGAGCAAATCCCTGGAAAAAGAATGCCTCCAGACCCTGAAATCCAACGCGGATCACCAGGCCATCCAGGTGTTTGCCAGAAATCTCAAAGACCTGCTGCTGGCCCCGCCCCTGGGGGAAAAACCGGTCCTGGCCATCGATCCGGGGTTCAGGACCGGGTGCAAGATCGTGTGCCTGGATGCCACGGCAGATCTGTCTCATCACGACGTGATTTTTCCCCATTCCGGGGAGGCGAAACGAAATCAGGCGGCCCGGATTCTGACGGACCTGGTGGACCGGTACCGGATCGAGGCTGTGGCCATAGGCAACGGCACCGCCGGCAGGGAAACCCTGGCCTTTGTCCGGGAATTGGCCCTGCCCGGCCATGTCCGGGTCGTGATGGTGGATGAAAGCGGGGCATCGGTGTATTCAGCGTCAGACACTGCCAGACGGGAATTTCCGGATCATGACATCACGGTGCGGGGCGCGGTGTCCATCGGCCGGCGGCTGATGGATCCTCTGGCCGAACTGGTGAAAATCGATCCCAAATCCATCGGCGTGGGCCAGTACCAGCATGATGTGGACCAGAAACAACTGCGCCAGGCCCTGGACGACACCATCCAGATCTGTGTCAACCAGGTGGGGGTGGAAGTCAATACCGCGTCCCGGGAACTGCTGGCCCGGGTGGCCGGGTTGAATGACACCATTGCCGCCAACCTGGTGCGTTTCCGGCAGGACAACGGACCGTTCACCACCCGCCGGGTGTTTCTCAAGGTCCCCCGCCTGGGTCCCAAAGCCTTTGAGCAGGCGGCCGGATTCCTGCGGATCCGAAACGGGCACAATCCCCTGGACAGGTCAGGCATTCACCCGGAATCCTATCCAATCGTGGAACAGATGGCAAAAGATCAGGGCTGTGCACCCGGGAATCTGGTGGGAAATCCCGACCGGGTGAAGCAAATCGACCCCAACGCCTATATCACCGATTTTAAGGGGTTGCCCACGATTACGGACATTCTGGCGGAACTCAGACTGCCGGGCCGGGATCCCCGAAAAACATTTCAAACCGTGTCATTTGATTCATCCGTCCAGACCATCGAAGATTTGAATCCCGGCATGATACTGCCCGGCATCGTGACCAATGTCACGGCATTCGGCGCGTTTGTGGATATCGGGGTTCACCGGGACGGCCTGGTGCACGTCAGCCAGATGGCAAACCGGTTCGTCAAGGATCCCAATGAGGTTGTCACCGTGCATCAGCCGGTTCAGGTCCGTGTTCTGGAGGTGGACAAAGCCTTGAAACGGATTTCTCTTTCCATGAAACCCGTTTGAAAAAACGGGCAAAAAGAAAATGCGGCGTTGAAAACGGCTCAGACCGTATTACATTGTTAGAAACATTTAACAGAAAGGAGAATTCCCATGGCTTCTACCAAACTTGCAGGTAATCCGGTTTCTCTGGCAGGTGACTTTCCGGTCAAAGGGTCGTCAGCACCCGGTTTTACCGCTGTCGCCCAAGACCTGTCTGAAATTTCACTTGACAATTATACAGGCAAACGCAAAGTCCTCAACATCTTTCCCAGCATCGATACGGATGTGTGCGCTACATCCGTGCGCAAATTCAACGAAAAGGCCGCGGGTCTGAAAAACACCCAGGTCATTTGTCTGTCCCAGGACCTTCCCTTTGCCCATAAACGTTTCTGCGGGGCCGAAGGCATCGAGAACGTGGTGTCCGCGTCCCTGTTCCGCGATGCGGCATTTGCAGAAAACGCCGGGGTTCTCATCACGGATGGTCCCCTGAAAGGTCTGACGGCCCGGGCGGTACTGGTACTGGATGAAAACAACCAGGTGGTATATGGCCAGCTGGTGGATGACATTACCCACGAGCCGGATTATGATGCGGCGTTGGCGGTTCTTTGACAGGAGCGTCGACCGGCTGATACTGAATAAAATTCATGCCCATGCGGCTGGGTGTTCATCAAAATAACGGGGAGGCTGTATGAAGCGCTTG
Organism: Desulfotignum sp.; assembly: GCA_040883135.1. Taxonomy (GTDB): domain Bacteria; phylum Desulfobacterota; class Desulfobacteria; order Desulfobacterales; family Desulfobacteraceae; genus Desulfotignum. Next base: position 9,961 of record JBFLKI010000239.1, read on the forward strand.
ATTAAATGGGTTTTGGGATTGGCGGCGCTCCTGGTGTTGCTGGTGGTGGCTGCCGGGGTGCTGGTTCCCATGTTTGTGGATGTCCGGGACTACAAATTCAAGCTGGAAGAACTGGTCAGCCGGGAAACTGGAAGGTCTTTTACCATGGGAGATGACATGGATCTGTCAATCTTTCCCTGGATAGGGATCCAGCTGTCCGACGTTCGCCTGGGAAATCCGGGAGGATTTACCCAGACAGATATGGTGGCGGTGGACCAGTTTGAAGTTCGGCTCAAAGTGATGCCGCTGCTTTCCCGGCGGATCGAGATTGGTACCTTTGTGGTGGATTCGCCCAAGATCTATTTGGAACGGAAAAAGGACGGCCGCGCCAATTGGGAAGGGCTTGGCAAGACAGCGTCTGGTAAAGCTGAAGAAAAACCAGTCGCCGATAAAACCGGCGGGAGTGAATCAGGTCTGCCCATTGAATCTCTGATGGTGGGAAATTTTACCATCCGCAACGGACAGGTCCTGTTTTCAGACAAGTCGGCCGGTCTGGAAAAGCAGTTGACCCAATTCAATCTGAATCTGGCGGATATCAGCCTGGACAAACCCGTCCAGGTCGATTTGACCGCAAATCTGGATGACAAGCCGGTGTCTTTGAAAGGCAGTATTGGTCCTGTGGGAGACAATCCAGGCAAGTCAGATATCGATTTCGACCTGGCATTGAAGGCACTGGGGATAATGAATGTGGCGCTGGCAGGAAAACTGACGGATCCTTCCGGCCGGCAGCAGGTGGAGATGGCCATGGACGTGGCCCCTTTTTCTTTACGCAAGCTCATGGCTGAGCTGAATCAGCCTTTTTTCATGGAAACCTCGGATCCGGCCGTCTTTGAAAAAATTGCTGTCAAAACCCGCATTTCCGGGGGGGCATCCGCAGTATCTCTGGCTGATGGCCATCTGACCCTGGATGATTCCTCCATGACTTTTAAAGGGTCGGCCAAAGCGTTTGAAAAACCGGATATCGCATTTGATCTTGTCCTGGACCAGATTAATCTGGACCGGTATCTGCCGCCGGCACCGAAAAAAGAAAAAACCGGAACCCCGCCTTCTGATGGAAAAACAGAAAAATCTTCGGGATCCGGGCCGGATTATGGTCCTTTACGCAAGCTGGTACTGAACGGTAAGCTGAACATCGGTCAGATGACAGGGGCCAATGTGACTGTGTCGAACATCGTCGCCCATATCACTGCCCAAAACGGGCAGATAGATGTGGACCCGATGTCTCTGAATCTTTACCAGGGGACCCTGACATCCGTTCTGGGTCTGGATGTCCGTCAGAAAGCGCCTCAAACCCGTATCAAGCTGGATGTCGAGGGTGTCCAGGCGGGGCCCCTGATTCGGGATGCTGCAGCCAAAGATTTGATTTCCGGAACGGTGACGGCTGATGCTGTTTTGACCATGTCCGGTGACACACCGGATCAAATCAAGAAGACTCTGGATGGCCAGGGACAACTGATGTTCACAGATGGCGCAATCCAGGGAATCGATATCGCCGGCATGGTCCGCAATGCTGCTGCCAAAGCAGGGCTGGCTGAGAGGACCGAGGAAAAACCCAAAACCGATTTTGCTGAATTGAACGTGCCTTTTTCTGTGGGACAGGGAGTTTTTAATGTCACCGGTGCCGGGATGAAATCGCCACTGTTGCGGGTCAATGCCGATGGAAAGGTGTTTCTGATAAAAGAAGAACTGGATTTCCGGCTGGAACCCAAACTGGTGGGAACTTTGAAAGGCCAGGGCGACACCACGGACCGGTCAGGCATCATGGTGCCGCTGTTGATTTCCGGGCCGATTGCATCCCCCAAAATCCGGCCGGATCTGGCAGGATTGCTGGGGAGCGGGTTGCAGGACCCGGAAAAAATCAAAGAAATGATCGATACCAAAGAATTGCCGGCCGATACCAAATCTCTGGAGGAAGAAGGGAAAAAAGTGTTGAAAGGTCTGTTGCCCGGCCTTAAAAATTGATGACGTGATCCAATAAAAGGAGAACATCTGATGAAACAGTTACAAACTCTTTTCATGTGTCTGCTTCTGGTCATGACAGCAGGGGCAGCCACCGCTTCCAGCAACTGGCTGCAGAAAGGAACGGATGCCTTGAAATCGCTGGACACCGGTGGTGAAAAAACCAGTGCCCTGGGCGTGAATCTATCCACATCGGATGTGATTGCCGGACTCAAGGAGGCGTTGACCGTCGGGTCGGAACATGTGGTGCAGCAGCTGGGACAGGCCGACGGGTTTTACAACGATCCTCAGATCCATATCCCGTTGCCGGAAAAGCTGGCCACTGTGAAAAGCGCACTGGACAAGGTGGGCATGGGATCTTTTGCCGATGATTTGGAACTCAAATTGAACCGGGCGGCAGAAGCGGCAACGCCCAAGGCCCGGGAGTTGTTCGTGAACGCCATTTCCCAGATGACCTTTGAAGATGCCAGAGGCATTCTGAACGGACCCGAGGATGCGGCCACTCAGTATTTCAAAAAAACCATGTCCCCGGATCTGGCAGAAGCCATGAGGCCGGTGGTGGATGACACATTGTCCGAGGTGGGTGCGGTGCAATCCTATGACCGAATGATGGGGAAATACGCGGACTTGCCGTTTGTGCCGGATGTGAAGGCGGATCTCACCGATCATGTGGTCAACAAGGGCATGGACGGGATTTTTCATTACATGGCCGTAGAAGAGGCAGCCATCCGAAAAGATCCGGTCAAGCGCACCACCGATCTGCTCAAGAAAGTCTTTCAGTAGAAACAAGTGCTGGTATGACAAATCCAAAGGCCTGGCCCGGTCGGGTCAGGCATGATACAGACAACCCAAAAAGTTAGCGAGGCAAATATGGAATGTCAATTTCTGGGAGGGGCCGGTGAAGTGACCGGTTCCATGCATGTGTTGAATACCGGTCGGGATCAGATCATGATGGATTGCGGCATGTTCCAGGGACGGCGCAAGGAAAGCAATGAAAAAAACCGGTATTTTCCGGTGGATCCGGCAAAGATCACCAACATGGTGCTGTCCCACGCCCATATCGATCATTCCGGCCGGATTCCCATGCTGACGCAGGCCGGTTTTTCCGGCAGGATCATCACCACCCGGCCCACCCAGAATGCGCTGTCTTACATGCTGTTAGACAGCGGGCACATCCAGGAAAACGATGCCCAGTACCTTAACTACAAATCGTTGCGGAGCTTTCTCTATGAAGAGGAGCAGAAAAAGAGAAACCAGCAGCTGACCAATAAGGAAAAATCACAAATCAAGCAGCTACTCAAAAAAAATCCCTATGATCTGGATACGGAAGCCATCTCCAGGCTTCAGAACCAGTACGGTCTTGACACCATCGTCCCTTTGTATACCCAGGAACAGGCAAACCATTCCCTGTCTTATATCGACGGGTATCCCTATGGCCTTGAAATTCCCGTCGGCCGGGATACCACGGTCAAATTCTATGTGGCCGGCCATATTCTGGGGTCGGCTTTTTCCGTATTCACGGTCAAGGACAACGGCCGTATCCGCAAAATTCTGTACACCGGTGATGTCGGGCGGTTTGACAAACCGATTCTCAAAAATCCGACCCTGACATTTGACGAAGAAGATACAAAGATCGATCTGATGATCATGGAGAGCACTTATGGAAACCGGGAACACGGTCCGGTGGCGGACCTGGAGAGCCGCCTGAAAAAAGTGCTGCTGGCCACCCATGAGCGGGGGGGCTCATTGATCATCCCGGCCTTTGCCTACGGCAGAACCCAGGAATTGATCTATGTGCTTCATAAACTGTATGAATCCGGGCAGGTGCCCCGGCTGCCGATTTTTGTGGACAGTCCTTTGGCCTCCAATCTGACCCGGGTGTTTGGGGAACATCCGGAAACCTATGACAAGGAAACCCATACGGCGTTTCTGGAAAAAGGTCTGAACCCGTTTTATTTCGATAAAATCCGGTTTGTTGAGACCGTTGAGGAATCCATGAGACTGAACCGGGACGAAACCCCGCATGTGGTGATTTCCGCATCCGGTATGTGTGAGGCCGGGCGGATTCTTCACCATTTGCGGCATAAGGTCCATAACCCGAAAAATACGATTCTGATTGTGGGATACATGGCCCAGCACACCCTGGGCCGGCGCATCGAGGAGCTGGGGGCCCAGGCGGCGGAAGAACCCGGAGCCCCTGTTCCTGAGATCAAGATTCTGGGAAAATCCTATCCCCTGGCGGCCCGGGTGGAAAAAATTGAAGGATTCAGCGCCCATGCGGACAGGCATGAACTGGACCGGCTGGTCTCACAATCCAATCTGGAGATCGGCAAGATCGCCATCGTCCATGGGGAAGAGTCCCAGAGCAAGGCGTTTGCCGCCCACTTAAAGGGAAACGGGTATGATGCGGTCATCCCCGGTCCCGGGGATGTCCTGTCTTTTTAACCAGCCGATTCCCAAGGCGGGCCGCTATTTGTTTTTGGCGACCACCCACACGCCGTGAACTATGCCGGGAATATATCCCAGCAGGGTTAGCAACAGGTTGAGCCAGAAGTGCTTGCCGATGCCCACCTGCAGAAAAACCCCCAGGGGCGGCAGAATGATGACAATGATAATTTTGAGCAGTTCCATTTTTTTCCCTTTTACGGTTAACAGATCCAGTTTTCCGGGCCAATTCTGACCGTCATGCGCTGAATATTACACTATATCCGGTTTGCGGAAAAGAAAAAATCAGCAATATTATTGGACAATCGCCATATGACGTTTTATGTTAATTTTCAGATTCGTTTTCCCGGTCAGAGTACCAGGGAAATAATGTGAATGACCGGCCTTAATATTCGAGGAAAAAGGCCGGCGACCGGGGCAAATCAATATGCCCTGAAAGGATTTTTTTACAATGACTGATACCATCAAGGCCGGTGACACCATTTCAGTGGATTACACGGGAAAAAAGCAGGACGGCACGGTGTTTGATTCATCCGAAGGCAAGCAGCCTCTCAAGTTCACTGTTGGATCGGGTATGCTGATCCAGGGATTTGACAATGCCGTTGTGGGAATGAAACCGGGCGAATCCAAAACAGTGGAAGTCCCCCCGGATCAAGGGTATGGGCACCGCCATGAAGAGGCATTCGTGAACATTCCCAGAGAACAGATTCCCGAGGAGATTCCGTTGAGCGAAGGGCTGGTCCTTCAGCTTCAGGATCCCCAGGGACGTCCGGTACCGGCCACCGTGACCGAAATCACCGATGAAAACGTGAAAATGGATATCAACCATATGCTGGCCGGAGAGACCCTGACCTTTGATATCACCATTAGGGAAACCGGACTGTCCCCGGATACGCATGACTGCGGACAAGGAGGGTGTGACTCCGGTTCCTGTCAGGGATGCTGACGTTGAGACCGAAAGTGAACATTGCCTGAATCCCGTCAGGTCCGGGGTGCCGGACCTGACGGTTTCATACGTTGTGGCTGTAGCAAGGATGTGACAAATGAAGATCGCCATGTGTCAGACCTGTCCGAAGTTGATGGATGTGACCGCCAATGTCGAAGACACCATCGACAAGATCAACCTATGCAAGGAAAAGGGGGCGGACCTCATTGTCTTTCCGGAACTGGCCCTGACCGGATATTTCGTGGGCCTGGGGTATCATGAAGCGGCATTGACCATGGAGTCCGCCCATATCCGCCGCATTGCCGCCGCCACAAAGGGTACGGCCGCAGTGGTGGGGTTTATCGAAGAATCCCGGTCCATGAATTTTTACAATTCGGCGCTGGTGGCGGTGGACGGGGAGCTCCGGTTTGCCTATCGAAAGTTGAACCTTCCCAATTACGGGGTATTTGAAGAAAAAAAGTTTTTTTCTTCAGGCAAACATGTCCGGGTGTTCCGGCACCAGGGTCTGAATATTGCGGTGTTTATCTGCAATGATCTGTGGCACCCGTCATTACCCTATCTGGGTATTACCCAGAAAGCCGATGTATTTCTCACCCTGTTCAATTCATCGGAAGGGTCCATGGCAAATGAATTCAGCAATATTGAAAGCTGGGAGATCATCAACCGGTTTTATTCCCGGATTTTCGGTATTTACAATATTTGCGTCAACCGGGTGGGGGAAGAGGGCCCGGAGGAGATCCGGTGCAAACCGGTGGAAAACGGGGAGACCGGTTTTCCGGATGCATTCCGGCTGCCTGAATTAAGAAAGACGTATCATTTCTGGGGCGGCAGTGAAATTATCAACCCCTTTGGTCACGCCATCTACAAGGCGGTCAAATATGATGAAGAAGTAGTGATGGGGGCCATTTCAAAAGATATGCTGCGCCGTAAAAAAATCGTTCTGCCGTATTTGAAAAATGACAATCCATATTTTACATTCCGTGAGCTGGGACGGATCCTTTATCCTTCAAGGGACAACCTGAGATGACACAGGCAAAACGATTGATTCTGGCGGTGGACGACAATCCCAAGAATCTCCAGTTTCTGGGAAAACTGCTTTCCACCAACGGGTTTGAAGTGGCCATGGCCCAAAGTGGACAGCAGGCCTTGAATTTCGTGCTCAAAAATGACCCCGACCTGATTCTGCTGGACATCATGATGCCGGAAATGGACGGGTACAGGGTTTGTGAAAAAATCAAGTCGAATTTTTCCACCCGCCATATTCCGGTGATTTTCCTGACCGCCAAAACGGAAACCGATGATGTGATAAAGGGGTTTGCGGTCGGCGGGGTGGATTACGTGACCAAACCGTTCAGATCCGAAGAGCTTCTGGCCCGGGTCAAAACCCATATCGAGATCAAGATTCTCAGAGGCCTTCTGCCCATCTGTTCCCGGTGCAAGAAAATCCGGGATGACCAGGGATTCTGGAAACAGGTGGAAACATATTTTGAAACCCATTCTGAAGTGACCTTTACCCATAGTATCTGCCCCGGCTGCATGGACGCGCTTTACGGGGATTCCGACTGGTATCGCAGACCCAAAAAATAAAGGGTTTTTGGTTCCAATTTTCTGCGCCGGTTGCTTTTTTCCCGGATTGCGTTATCTTATTTCCGTTGTCATGATATAATCGAATTTTTTATGAATGATCACTATTGAAATACAGGAGTGTTTATGAGTACTGTCATAGCCATGGCCGGTAAAGGCGGCGTAGGAAAGACCACGGTGTCGGCGCTGATTGTCAGATATTTCACCCGGCATGTCAAGGATCCGGTGCTGGCCATCGATGCGGACCCCAACAGCAACCTGGGTGAAACCTTGGGGATGACCATAGAAAAAACCGTGGGTGATATCCGGGAGGATTTCATGAGAGACCCCCAGGGGGTCCCGTCCGGCATGGACAAGGTGCTGTATCTGGAAATGCTCATGAACCAGGTGCTGATCGAAAACAAGAATTTCGATCTTCTGGTGATGGGCCGCCAGGAAGGCCAGGGATGTTACTGCATGGTCAACAATATCTTGAACCGGTTTGCCGATGAGCTGGAAACCAATTACAAATACATGCTGGTGGACAATGAGGCCGGGATGGAACATTTGAGCCGCCGGACTTCCGGAAAGGTAGACAAGCTGTTCATGGTCACGGATTACGCCTTGCGCGGCCTTCGGGCCGTGGGACGGATCAACGGGCTGCTGGATGATCTCAAGCTGGATGTCCGGGAGAAAGGGCTGATCGTGAACCGGGCACCGAAACAGCTGAACCAGGCGTTTCTGGATGAAGTGGAACAGATCGGGGTCCCGCTGCTGTGCACCATACCCCAGGATGACAATCTGCTGGAGTTTGACATGGAACGGCGTTCCATACTGGAGCTGCCCGATGATTCTCCGGCCGTGCTGGCGGTGAACGAACTCATGGAGAAGGTCATCAAAGTGAAGGCGTAACCGCATGGGATATGTGTTTGATTTCCAAGAGGCCACCCATTATGATGCCTGGTTTTCCCAGCCGGGAAACCGCCATTGTTTCGATCTTGAAATCAAACTGATCCTGGATCTGATGGATATTCGGGCCGGCCAGCGGGTCCTGGACATCGGCTGCGGCACCGGCATGAGCCTTGTGCCCCTGC
>JBFLKI010000240.1:0-23072 GCA_040883135.1 Desulfotignum sp.
AAATCCGGATACCTGGACATATTTATGGGTATGCTCCCAGATATCCGGCTGATGCTGCATGATCCAGTTGCATTTGCCCAGGGCATGATTTTCTTTGAGAATTCCGCCCAGCACCGGCACCTGATATCCCAACCGCAACAAAGCGGCCTTGGCGGCCTGCGGATCAGCCCGGCGCTGATCCATCCAGGTGATGGCCGGCCGAAGCACCCGGCCCTGCCGGTCCAGATTCACCAGGGTGTTGCGCAAAGTAGTGACGCCGACACCGGCAATATTGTCAAAAAACTGCGGGGCGGTCTGTTTCAGTTTCCGGCAGGCCGTTTTCAGGCTGCCCCAGTAGATATCAGGATCTTGCTCGGCCCGGCCCGGCCCGGGACTGATACAGGGTGGATAGCATTCTTTCACCCGTGCCACCATTTCGCCGCTCAAAGCAAAAATCATGGCCCGCAGGCTCTGGGTTCCGCAGTCAACAGCCAGGAGATAACGGTCTCTCATCAGAGTCCTCTGATTTTCAGGTGATGCCCGGAAACATTTGCCGGGCAGTGCTTCCCGTTAAACCAGATCACCGGCTTTTATTCAAGCCCTAAATCAACGGGCCGATTTTGTATTTTCAAAACCCGTCCCCGATGATATGATCACCGGCTTATGAATCAACAGACACCCTGGAGTTACAAATGAATACGGAAATCAAAATCAGAGGATATCACACCGACCTGTACATGCATGTCAACAATGCCAGGTATCTGGAATTTCTTGAAGAAGCCCGGTGGCAGCTGGTGGAAGACCACATGGATCTGGAGACATTCATGCAGAGCGGATTTTTGTTCTTTGTCGTGAATATCAACATCTCCTACCGCAGCCCGGCCCGGGTGGGAGACACCGTCCTGATCCGGTCCGGACTCAAAAAAATCGGCAACAAAAGTGCCGTGTTCCGTCAGCAGATACTGAACAAGGCCTCCGGCATCGTGTGTGTGGATGCGGATGTCACCTTTGTCATCGCCGACACCGGAGGCCGCCCCGTAAAACTGGAAGCAGATCTCAGGGAAAAGCTGTTGCAGATCCCTTTGTTTGAAGAATAACGGACGATCTACCTGGCATTGGGGATGAACAATGTCTTGTTCAGCAGTTTGAACGCGCCGATCAGTTTTTGTGCTTTTTCACCGGTAATCCAGTCTGAAAACTGCACCGCTGCCTCGAAATTGACATTTTTGCAGTGCTCGGGATTGACCGCCATGACACTGTACTGATTTTTCAGGAAATCATCGCCTTCCACCAGAATCTTCAATACCGGATTGCCCTGGGCCGTGTGTTCATATTTGATATAGGTGCCCCGATCCGTCATGGTATAGCCGTTTTTTTCACCGGTCATCGTGATGGTGGCCAACATGCCCTGTCCGGTCTGAACATACCAGGATTCGGTTTCCGGGATGGGCAGTCCAGCAGATTTCCACAGGGCCAGTTCTTTTTTATGGGTGCCGGAATTGTCTCCCCGGCTGACAAAAACGGCCTGAGCGGATTCGATATTTTTTAATGCCGTGCTGACAGAGCTGCCTTTGATGTTTGCGGGATCTGATGCCGGTCCGATGATCACGAAATCGTTGTACATGATTTCCCGGCGGTCCAGTCCAAACCCGTCGGCAACGAACTGCTTTTCTGACGCCGGTGCATGGACCATCAGCACGTCCACATCGCAGTTTTCACCCAGTTTCAGGGCTTTGCCTGTTCCGGTGGCCACCCATTTCAACTCGATCCCTGTATCCTTGGTAAATTCCGGGGCCAGATACTCCAGAAGCCCGGTATTGTCGGTACTCGTGGTGGTCGCCATCATCAGATTCCGGGAGGAATCTGCCAGCGCCGGGGTGATAAACAGACAGGAAAACATCGCAATCACAGCAAATTTCAACAAAAATTTCATACAATCATCTCCTTTGTGGGTTATTTTATTATTTTATGGAATAATTATAACCATTAACTACTCAAGTCAACAAAAATCCATAATTAGTAAAACAGGATAACCAAAAATAACTCAAAATAACCACTATGCCAGCATGACTGATTTTTCTGACGGTGCCAACACAAACAAGGCCGTGAAAACCCTTTTCAGGGTTTTCACGGCCTTGTTTAATTTTCTATCCCCGGCTATGTTTTTGCCGGGGATCAGCCGGGCAGTTTTTTAAAGGGATTTCACCGCCTCGGTCAGTTCCGGCATGAACTCCAGAATATCTTCCACAATTCCCACGTCCGCCACCTGAAAAATCGGGGCTTTGGGGTTTTTATTCACGGCCACGATAAAGGGGTTGCCCTTGACGCCGCCCAGGTGCTGAAATGATCCGGAGATCCCCATGGCCATATACACCTTGGGCTTGACGGTCTGTCCGGAGGTCCCCACCTGGCGGGATTTTTCCAGCCATTTGGCATCCACGATGGGCCGGGAGCAGGACACCACGGCCCCCATGGCTTCGGCCAGTTCCTGGGCGATCTCGATATTTTCCTCCTCTTCGATCCCCCGGCCCACAGATACCAGGACATCGGCTTTGGTGATGTCCACATCCCCGACCTCGGCCTGCACCACTTCCAGAAATTTTCTTTTGGCGCTCAGATCCTTGACGTCTCCGGATTTATCCACGACACTACCGCCGGCGGCGGTGTCTTCGGTCGGGGCAAACGAGCCCGGCCGGATGGTGATCACCGCTCCGGAGGAGATGTCGGACGTCACATGCGTATATACCGCACCGCCCAGTTCCTGACGGACCATTTTCAGGGCAGTGCCGTCCATCCCTTCGAAATCCACGATATCGGCTGCATACGCGGAATCCATTTTCACGGACAGTCCCGGTGCCAGGTCCATGCCAAAGGTGTCATGAGGAACCAGAATAACGGCATCATGGGGCAGCACATCCAAAAGCGCTTTCCTGACCAACTCCGCGTTGGGATAGGCCAGATCCGCATGACCGATCTTGATGACCTCTTTGTAGGTCTGGGTCATGGCATCGGCCACTTTATCCAGATCCGCACCCGTCCCTGACACCACGGCTGTTACGGCGGCGGCGGGATCTATTTTTTTGGCCGCAGCCGGATACTCCAATGCCACATCTTCCGCAGCGCCGTTCTTGAATGGAATATATACAAAAATCTGTGTCATGATCAAAGTCCTCCTTTGGCTTTCAGCTTTTCAATCAGTTTTTCAATGATCTCTTCGGTGGATCCTTCCAGCATTTCCGCACCCGCCCCAAGATCCGGTGCAAAATAATCCACCCGCCGGGTCCTGGCGCCGGCCTTGCCCACGGTGGCGGGATCAATACCCAGATCGGACGCACTTTTCACCGGCACATCCACGCTGGCCACTTTTCGGATTCCCCGGATTCCCACATACCGGGGCTCGTTGATACCGGTCTGGATGGACAGAACACAGGGCAGCTGAATTTCATTCATCTCCTGGTTGCCGCCTTCGATTTCCCGGCCCACTTTGATGGTGGTGTCATTGACCACTTCAATCTTGTTCACCAGGGATGCATACGGATAATCCAGCATGGCTGCCAGCATGCCTCCCACCTGGCCGGCACCTTCGTCCGCCTGGGCACCGGTGAGGATCAGGTCGTATTTGCCTTTTTCGACTTCCGCCTTGAGAATGGCGGCAATGCCTTTACCGTCCGAGCCCTCGAACACATCATCACTGAGCAGCACACCATTGTTGGCACCCATGGCCATTTCCCGGCGAAGCACCTCTTCTGACTCGTCATCACCCACTGTGACCACCGTGACGCTGCCGCCCACATTATCCACGATCTGAATAGCTTCTTCCACGGCATAGTTATCCCATTCATTCACCGAATAGACCAGATCGTCCCGGTCCAGATCGTTTCCCGCTGAATTGAGTTCGAATTCGTTCTCCGCAGTATCCGGAACCCGCTTGACACATACTAAAATTTCCATGTATTTCCTCCTTTACTTGTGTGGGCAAAAACCGGTTTCACCCGGTTCGGCCCGCTGCATTTTAAAACGTTTATGCTAAATGCCGGACAATCAGTTCCGTAAAATCCAGTGCCTCCATTTCCCCTTCCTTGCCGGACACCTTGATGGCATCCTGGATGTTCACCAGGCAGAAGGGGCAGGCCGTCACAATGACATTGGCACCGGCTTCCGCCGCCATGTTCACCCGCATGACCCCCATGCGGGTGTCTTCTTCCGGCTCATAAAACAGCATGAGCCCGCCGCCGCCGCAGCAGAACGACCGGTCCCGGCTCTTTTCCAGTTCCACCCGGGTCAGCCCGTCAATGGCATCCATGGCCTGACGGGGATCTTCATATATGCCGTTGTGCCGTCCCAGGTAACAGGGGTCATGGTACACATAAACTTTTTCCGGGTGCAGGCAGGATTTGAGAGACAAGGCGCCTTTGGTGATCTTTTCCGCTACCACCTGGCTGATGTGCCGTACTGGCGGCAGTCCGGTATAGTCGTTTTTCAGGACATTATAGGCATGGGGATCGGCCGTGACAATCTGTTTGACGCCGGTGGCCAGAATCGCTTCGGTATTCTGCTCCTTGAGATCCTGATACAGCATTTCCTCCCCGAACCGGAGCACCTCGTTGCCGCTGTCTTTTTCATCCTTGCCCAGAATCCCGAAATCCACGCCGGCCCGGCGCAGGATCATGGTGGTGCGGCGGGCGATATCCTGTATATTATCATCATAGGATGTGATGCTGTCCACAAAATACAGGGTATCAGCAGACTCCTCGGTCAGATCCTTGACAGGATACTCTGCCTTGAACTCTTTTTCCAGGGCCCAGTCCGCCCGTTTCTTCTCCATCTTTCCGTAAGGATTGCCGCGTTTTTCCAGGGCTTTCAACGGCTTTTGCAGGGACTGGGGCACCAGCCCCTCATCTACCATGCCCCGGCGCAGGTCCACAATCTTGTTGATATATTCAATGGCCAGCGGACATTCTTCCTCACAGGCTCCGCAGGTGGTGCAGGACCAGATTTCATCCTCAGTGTAGATATCTTCCACCAGCATCTTGCTTTTGTAGATCTCACCGGACAACGGGTAGTTCCTGAACATCAGATCCCGGGCCTTGATGGTGATGAACCGCGGGGACAGGGGCCTTCCGACGGCATTGGCCGGACACTGGTCGGAACACCGGCCGCAGTCGGCACACGAATAAAAATCCAGCATGTGTTTCCAGGTAAAATCCTCCAGTTTTTTGACGCCGAAAGACTCCAGATCATCCAGCTGCTCTTCAGAAACCCCGTGTCTGACCGGCTTGATCTTTCCCTTGTCCAGGCGCATGAAAAACACGTTGAAAATTGAAGTGATGACATGAAAATGTTTGCCCAGCGGCAGAAAGCACAGAAAAAAGAAAAAGGTGATATCATGCAGAAAATAGGAAAAAATGTGAAGCCCCTGAAGAAAATTCAAGGAGGCCCCGGTCAGCATATGCGTGAAGACCCAGACCAGTGAAAGCGGGGCCACAAAATGCCATTCTCCGGTCTGCTGATAGGCAAAGGCCAGCTCAGACGCCTCGAACAGGCTTTCAGAGATCATGAGCGTACCGATGATTCCAAGGACAAACACGGCTTCTGCAGTATGGTCCTTGCCGTATTTTTCCGGCACCGCATACCTGGCAGGCTTGAAAATCCCCCGGCGGATACCGGCCACAATACAGGCAATGAGCACAAAGGTGGCGGCATAATCCTTTAAAAAATTATACACGCTTCCCAGCCATCCGCCGAAACCCGGCATCACAAACCCGTCTGAAAAACCCATGATCACCAGGGATACCGACCGGATGGACAGAATCAGAAAACCGGCAAAAATAACAATATGCAGCACCCCTGCCAGCATGTACCGGGGCTGTTTCATCTGACCCAGCCACAGAGTGATCAGCTGGATGATCCGCTGGCCGATGCGGTCCATCCGGTAATCCGGGGCCGCCCGCACCAGGGGGGCCAGACGCCGGGCCATGATATAGGTGAACACCCCCACCCCCACCACCGGCAGAATAAAGGACAGGATCGCTGCCGGAAATATTCCGAAAAATTGATAACTTGCCGGACCGATAATTGAAGACATATGATGTTTCCTCCCAAAAGTCTTGAACCGATTATGAATAAAAACTCACTGAGCTTTAATAAAGATGACGATTTCCGTCAAGCAAAATCCCGAATACAAAACCATTTAAAAACTGGTCACTGTTCAGGCACTGTATGGCATTTATCCGCCTTTCACCCCATTCAGATACAGTTCCACCAGGGGATCTGCCATGGCCACCAGGTCGTAACGCCCGCCGGCGGATACCCAGGTGGAGATCACCCCTTCCACGGCGCCCAGGATGAACCGCTTCACCAGGCCCACAAACAGATCCTGGCGAATGACGCCTTCGATCTGTCCCTGCTCGATGATATCGGACAACAGATCCAGATACATCTTTGAGATGTCCTTGATCTGGGACTGGATATCCCGCAGATACCGGACTTCAGACTGAAATATCACGGCCATGTTCCGATCGTTCTGAAACTCCTGCAGATGACAGCGAATCAGGTTTCTGAGTTTTTCCTCTGCGGTTTTTCCGGCGGCCACCGCATTGTTCATCTTGTCAAAAACAATACCGGTCTTATAGTTGATGAATTGATACAGGATATCATCCTTGTTTTTGAAATACAGATACAGTGTCCCGTCCGCCACCCCGGCCCGGGACGCTATCTGGGAAATGGTGGCCTTGTAGAACCCGTATTTTGCAAACACCGCCCCAGCACTGTCCAGAATATTGAGATATTTTTCCGATTTGTTTTTCTGCAAAACCACGTCTCATCCGCTCCTGATAAAATGAATAATAATTCATTACCTAACATGAGTTTTTTATAAATGTCAAGAGGATATGCACCATTGAACATCAAAGCAATTTGTTTTCTTTATTCTTTTTTTACAAATATTTATAATCAAACAATCAATTATTTACGAATGGTTACCCAAGAAAAATTTCAATATTTCTTGAATGAATATAAATTCATTCCATGATAATCCTTGATTTTGACACAGTTTCATGACACAAAAATAATGAAAATATCTGTTTTCAACCGCCACAAACCGATGGGAGCAAAATCATGTCACATCATCATACCCCCGATTTTCAAACCGCTCTGGATACCGGGCGTCCCCCCAATATCAAAAAACTGTTCCCCCATTCCAAAGCCTTGATTGTCAGCGGCAAATATATTGATCAGGCCATGCTCAAAAAAGGCAAATGCATGACCATTGCCGCCAACGGCAGAAACGCGTTCGTTATCCGGGGCGCCCTGGCCGCAGCCCAGCAGGCCAACGCCGCCATCATCATCGAAATCGCCCGGTCCGAAGGCGGCACCGGTGCTTACTGCGCCGTTAATCTGTGGAACATCGCCCGGCAGACCGACGCGTTCATGAACGAACTGGGTATCACCATCCCGGTGGCCATCCATGCCGACCATTTCGGCATCAAGACCCCGGCGGACATCGAACCGGCCAAAACGGAAATCACCTCCCTGTTTGATGCGGGCATCACCTCCATTGCCATCGACGCCTCCCACATGCCCGATGATCAGAACCTGCTGGCCAATCTGGAACTGACATCGTTTGTCCCGACCTGGGCCGGTCTGGAAACCGAAGTGGGAGAGATAAAGGGCAAACTGGGATTGTCCACGGCCAAGGAAGCCCTGTTTTTGATCCAGGGACTGAACGCCCACGGCATTTTTCCGGACTGGATCGCGCTGAACAACGGAACCACCCACGGCATCGAGCAAAGCGATGCCGGGATTGACGTCCCATTGACCGCTCAGATCCATGAGGCCTTAGGCCCCTACCGGGTATCCGGGGCTCAGCACGGCACCTCAGGCAACAGTTCGGACCGGCTCCGGCAGATCGCTGAACAAACCCGCACCACCAAAGCCAATGTGGCCACCGCCCTGCAGATGATCTCCTGGGGGGTTCAGGTCAATGATTACGGCAATGCCATTCTGGATGACAACGGCGATTTCATCAAAGAGCCGGACAAGGGCGTGGACGAAAACATGTGGCAGCAGATGCTGGCTTACGCCAAAGATCACGGCCTGACCGGCGGCAATTTCAAAAAACTCAATGCCCCGTTCGAAAATCGTTTTATGGCCCAGTCCAGAGAGATCCGGGAACGGATGACCCGGGGGGTCCAGGCATTTGTCTATACCCTGATCACAGATGTGTTCAATGCAAAAGATACGGCGGATCTTGTTTTATCCCATATTCTGGAAACCCGGTCCCATGATCCTGGGGTAAAATCCGAGACCATTGAACCCATGGAAGAATGGACCAAAGAAAAAATCAGGGAAAAAGGCGCAACAATCAGTTCGGACAAAGGCCCTGAAGGAAACTTTGACGACTGAAACCATTCACCGCGATCCATTGGTCTCGTGGGCCTGCTTGGCCCGGGACCAGAACACTTCTTTTTCCGATGCGGACAGGGTATCGAGGGTGACCTCTTTTTCGGCCAGATCTGCCTCCATCAGGCGGAACCGGCTCTCAAACTTGGCCGTGGCCCGGGACAATGCAGTTTCAGGATGAAATCCGGCAAACCTTGCCACATTCACCAGAGAAAACAAAATATCTCCGAACTCCAGCATGACTGCGTCTTTGTCCTTGTGTTCCAGCGCGGATTCAAATTCAGCGATTTCACTTTTGACCGTATCCAGGACCTGGTGAATATTTTCCCATTCAAACCCTTTCTTCACTGCGGATTTGGACACTTTCATGGCCCGGACCAGACCGGGCATGCCTCTGGGAACCTCATCCATGGCAGATGAACGGACCGAACCGTTTTTTTCCCGGGTTTTGATCCGCTCCCACTGATCCAGCAGCTCGGATCGGGTCTTCACCACGGCATCACCATACACGTGGGGATGCCGCCGGATCATTTTTTCTCTGACCATGTCCATCACCCGGGACATGGGAATCCGCCCGGAATCATGAAATATTTCCATAATAAACACAATCTGGAACAGCACATCCCCCATCTCTTCACAGGTGTTGTCCAGATCCTGATCAGCCAGGGCCTGCTGGAGTTCATACACCTCTTCCACCAGACATTTCCACATGGTTTCCGGCGTCTGGCGCCGGTCCCATTCACACCCGTTTTTTCCCCGTAATGTCCGGATCACTTCCAGGACAGGGGCCAATGATTCCAACGGAATCACCCTCCTTTGTCTGTGCATTGTCCGCTTTGTATTTATTGAGCCGGTCCAGGAAATCCACCCGCAGATTTCTGGAAATGAACACCGTCATGACCCGGGATATCTCTGCCAGATACGGGGCGGTTTCGGATCGATTCATCAGGGACACGGAACCGGACGGGATAAACGCCGTGAACATGACGAACAGCACCGAAACGATCAGGATCCCTTTGGCGGTCCCGAAAATCAGGCCGAATGTCCGGTCCACCCACCCCAGAAACACCACATGCATCAAATGGCGGATCAGCGCGGCCACCAGTCCCACCAGAATCACAATTCCGCAGAACAGCACACTGAAACTGACCAGTTGCCGGATTCCCGGAGTTTGAATCAGGAATTCCAGATAAGGCGACAGCATAAAGGAATAGTTGAACGCCCCGTAAAATCCGGCGATCACCGCCACAATGCCGGACACTTCCCGGATCAGTCCCCGAAACACACCCCGGATCATACAGAACAGCACAATTACGAGAACCATCAGATCAAAACCGTTCATGGATTTCCTTTCAACCGCATCTTGGAAAGATCCACACAAATAGCAACTCCCCCGGTTTCCCGTCAAGATTTTTATTGACCTTTTTTCAAATAAAATGCACCCTATCGTCCATGACAACCCTTGAGTTTGATAACATATCCATCGCGCAGCAGCTGTTTGGATTTCACAATACCCACCTGGAAAAAATAGCCAAACGGTTCGGGGTCACCATCCATTCAAGGGGCGGGGCTGTCACCGTTGCCGGCAGCGACCCGGGAATCCGTCAGGTTCAGTCGCTGCTGACACAGCTGTATCCGCTTTTCAAGGAAAAAATTCCTGTGGAACCCGGAGACCTGGACGCAGCCATCGCCCTGATCAAAAAAGATCCGGATGCCCGGCTGGAAACCCTGTTCATGCATACCGTATTTACTACCGCCAGAAACAAGCCGGTTCGGCCCAGAAGCCTGAACCAGGTCAAATATGTCCAGGCCATTGAAACCAGCGATATTCTGTTTGCCGTCGGTCCTGCCGGTACCGGAAAAACCTATCTGGCCATGGCCATGGCCATGGCGGCTTTTGCCAGAGGAGATGTGCGAAAAATCATTCTCACCCGTCCGGCCGTCGAAGCCGGCGAAGCACTGGGCTTTCTGCCCGGAGACCTGGCGGAAAAAATCAATCCCTATCTTCGGCCCCTGTATGACGCCCTGTACGACATGATTGATTTTGAAAAAGCCCGGGCCTATATTGAACAGGAAATCATAGAAATCGCCCCCATCGCCTTCATGCGGGGCAGAACCCTGAACAATGCATTTATCATTCTGGACGAGGCCCAGAACACGACGTCTCAGCAGATGAAAATGTTTTTAACCCGAATCGGATACGGTTCCAAAGCCATCGTGACCGGGGACATCACCCAGATCGATCTGCCGACCGGCAGGAGATCAGGCCTGGTGGAAGTCAGAAAAATCCTCTCTCACATCAAGGGAATCGAATTCATCCATTTTTCCAGGGATGATGTGGTCCGGCACCAGCTGGTATCCGATATTATTGATGCGTATGAAAAAAACAAAGTTTAGCACCTGGCTGGAAACGGTCACGAATTTTATTCTGTCTACACCCTATCTGTTGTGGGCCATGCTGATCGGAATCACGGTGATGTTCACCTTTTTCCAGACACCGGAACAGCAGCAGCTCAACTATGCCTATAAGATCGGAGATGTGGCCCAGAGGGATATCAAAGCCCCCCGGGACCTTCTGGTGGAAGACCGGGAAGTGTCCGAAGAACGGCGCAACCAGGCCCGGGATATGGTCCGCATTGTATATGATCTGGATGCGGATCTGCTTCCCCGGATCCAGGCCGATGTCGAAGCGGCCATGGCAATCGGTCGGTCCCTGTTTGAACCCAAACCCGCCCAGGACACTGAACGCGACGCAACCACCGAAAAAAACCCGGACCCCACCTTTGCCATGGTTTTGGAAACCAGGCCTCAGTTCGAGGAAAAACTGGGCATCCAGATCAGTGAAGGGGCCTATTCCATCCTGCACAAACACCGGTTCGATCCGGAAATCACCAAAAAAATCCAGATTATCATGGGAAAGGTACTTTCCAACGGCGTGGTGGCGAACAAGGAAATTCTGCTGGAACAGGAACACAAGGGAATTGTTCTGAGAAACATCCGGTCCAATGAGGAACAGGTGGTCAACAATCTCAAGGTGTTTTACGGGCCGGACCAGGCCAAAGCCATGATCAGAATCGAGGCGGAACCGTTGCTCAAAAAGGTCAACTACAACCTGACCAACCTGATCGTGGACATCTGCCAGCGCCTGCTGAAACCCAACATATTCATGAACAAAAACGAGACCCAGGCACGGATTCTGGCGGCCCAGGCCACCATCAACCCGGTCATGTATCAGATCAAGGCCGGAGAGATGATCCTCCGGGAAGGGGAGCGGGTCCTCAAGACAGACCTGATCAAACTCAACGCCCTGCAGGAACAGACCGTTGTCAAAACCGCTTACCTATCCGCCACCGGGATTGCACTGATCACGTTCACCCTGCTGCTGGTTTCTTATTTTCTGTTTTTCAAACACCACACCGCCCTGGAAAACGACCACAATAAACATATGATTTTTTTGGCTCTCGGCCTGATCCTTTACCTGGGGGTTGTCAAACTCTCCACCTATCTGGTTCAGTCAGCCGATCCAAATCAGGCCTGGGACCTGGCGTCCGCCTCTTTTTTCATGGCCATTCCTTTGCCGGCCGCCGCCATGATCTGCTGCCTGTTTCTGGGATTCGGTATCGCGGTTTATTTTTCCCTGGTGCTGTCCGTTCTGGCAAGCATCTCTTTCGGCGGCAGTTTCGAAGCATTCATATTTTTTCTTTTAAGCTGCTGCATGGCTGCGTTCTGGGCCCAGGCCCGGCAGACCCGTAAAAATTTCATCATGGCCGGAGTCAAGCTGGCGATTTTCAACTCGTTTCTGGCGGTGGCCCTGGGGTTTTATGCCCTGGCCCAGCCCGATCCGATAATCCTTGCCAGAGAAGTGATCATCGCATTCTGCGGCGGAATTTTTTCCGCTGTGCTCACCATCGGGTTCTGTCCGTTGATTGAAGTCGTTTTCGATTACACCACCGAAGCCAAGCTGCTGGAGCTGGCCAACCTGGATCAGCCGCTGATCAAAAAACTGATGATCGAGGCCCCGGGCACATACAACCACAGCGTGATCGTGGCCACCCTGGCAGAGGCGGCCGCATCCGCCATCCATGCCAACAGTCTCAAGGCCAAAGTCATGGCCTACTACCATGACATCGGCAAGCTGGACAAGATCATGTATTTCATTGAAAACCAGGCGGACGGGAAAAACCGGCATGACAAACTCTCACCGTCCATGTCCGCGCTCATCCTCATCCAGCATGTCAAAAAAGGGGTGGAACTGGCCAAAACCCATAAACTGGGCAATGAAATCATCGATGGCATCACCCAGCACCACGGCACCTCCCTGATCAAATTTTTTTACAACAAGGCATTGAAAAGCGGGAAAGACAATGTGGAGGAGGGAAACTTCAGATATCCCGGCCCCAAGCCCCAGACCCGGGAGACCGGCATTGTCATGCTGGCGGATGTGGTGGAAGCGGCGGTGCGGGCTCTGGACCGGCCCACGCCTTCCAGAATACGGGGACGGGTCAAGGAGCTGATCAACGATATTTTTGCCGACGGCCAGTTGGAGGAATGCGAACTCACCCTCAAGGACCTTCATCAGATTGCCAAAAGCTTCAACAATATCCTGACCAGTATTTACCACAGCCGGATTGAATATACGGACAAACCCCAGGAAAAGAAAAAAGAAAAATATGACAGCACTTCAGATACTGATCGACAACCGTCAAAAACCAATGGTGTCCAGCCCGGTGCTTCGCAGAAAGACCGAACAGATCTTAAACGCCTTGGGCTGTAACCACCACGAAATTTCCATCGTGATCATGGATGATGCGCAGATCCGGGCACTCAACCATGATTACCGGGGCATTGACCGGCCTACCAATGTGCTGTCCTTTCCCATGCAGGAAGGGGAATTTTCAAACATTACCCCCGGACTGCTGGGGGATCTGGTCATCTCGGCCCAGACGGCTGCCAGAGAGGCGGAAGACGCGGAGATCACCCTGGATGAACGACTGTCCCAGCTGCTGATCCACGGCATTCTTCATCTGGTGGGATTTGACCATGAGACCGGGGAGGAAGATGCCCGGCAAATGGAAATCAAAAGTCTGGCGCTGTTGAAACTGATTGAACCGGACAACCCGGATTTGCCGGTATTCTGAAACCGGGAAAGGAATAACGATATGGCAGAACTGGCTGTAAATGTAGACCATGTGGCCACCCTGCGCCAGGCCCGGGGGGTCGACTATCCGGATCCGATCGCTGCGGCGGTGGCTGCGGAAACCGCCGGCGCAGACGCTATTGTGGTGCACCTGAGAGAAGACCGCCGTCATATCCAGGACCGGGACGTGCGCCTGCTCCGGCAGATCGTCAAGTCCAGACTCATTCTGGAAATGGCCGCCACCAGTGAAATGCTGGGCATCGCACTGGACATCATGCCCGACACGGTGACCCTGGTTCCGGAAAAAAGACAGGAGGTGACCACGGAAGGGGGACTGGATCTGATAGCCCATCAGGAAAGCATTCAGGAAGCGGTCTCCACCCTGAAAAACGCCGGTATCAATGTTTGCATCTTTATCGACCCGGATCTGGACCAGATCAAAATCGCCCACAAGATCGATGCGGACATGATCGAAATCCATACCGGCGCATTCTGTGATGCGCCCACTCCGGCCGAGGCACGGCGGGAGTTCAGCCGTATTGTGGATGCCGCCAAGATCGGGACCAAACTCAAACTCGGCGTCAATGCCGGCCACGGCATCTGCTACAACACCATCAAGGCGTTTGCCGGGCTCCATGAAATCCGGGAGTTTTCCATCGGGCACAGCATTGTGTCCAGGGCGGTGCTCACCGGCATGGACCGGGCCGTGCGGGACATGAAAGCCTTGATCAAAGATCTGAATTGATCTGTTCCAAAAGCCCTGCCCGCTCTGCCGCCCGGGTCACGCCATTTTTGTTGTTGGATTCCGGCAGCCGGGTTCCGGTCTTGAGTTCCGGCACTGCATTGGCCACCCGGAAACTCTGACCGGCCCATGCCAGCAGGTCCTGGTCATTGTAATAATTGCCCACGGCCACCACTCTGGCCGGCGGAATATTCAGCTGATCCGCCAGCCAGGCGGCGGCGATGCCTTTGGATGCCCGGGGATGAAACACTTCGATCCAGGCGGACTGATGATCCAGGGGAGAGGTGGCATGCACCACACTGAATTCCGACAATTTTTTCTGGATTTGTGCCACCTGTTTCAATGACACTTTCGGGGGTATGACGGCCAGGACCTGGGTGGCGGATTCAAATACCGGGGCGTTCGGTGTCAACGGACTGGCAAAGGCCTCATACAGACCAATCCGCTGAAAAAAATCCGGATTGTCCCGGCCATGGGACCTGAACATGAAATGATGGGTATCCGGAATAGGCTTGTGGATCATGTAATCCAGCCGCATTTGCTCAAAACAGGACGTAATTTGCACCACCTCCGACCGGGAAATGGCCAGATGCCGGACAATCCGGTTCTCAGCAAACCACAATACACCGGCACCCGTGGAAAATATCAGGTAGTCCAGGGGCAACGAACCGGTATCGGCACCCATAGTTGCCAGGGCCCGTTCAAAGGAATACAGGCTTCGGCCCGTGGCAGCCGCCACCACATTCCCGCGTCGCCTCAACCGGCGAAGCGTTTCCAGGTCCCGTTCCGAAACGGTCTTGTCATCGGTGAACAAGGTTCCGTCCAGATCGGTCACAAACAGATGACGGTCCGCCACCGGCTTATTTCTTCTTTTTTTTCAGCGCGTCCATGAAAACCTGTTCCATGGTTCCCACGGGTCTGTCTTTTTTACTGCCGGCAAACTGCTGCCAGTCCTCGGATTCTTTCTGGTCCGGCGGTGCCAGAGAGATGCGGCGCTTTTCCTCATCCACCTGCTGCACCATGACCGCCACCTTGTCCCCCGGCTTGAGCCCGTCATACAGTTTGGCATCAGTCGCTTTGCGAATCACCGACACCGGCATCAACCCGGTCACCCCGGGTTCCAGCCCGATGAACAGACCGAACGACTCTCTTTTCTCCAGACGGCCGTCCATGATGTCTCCGGATCTGTACCGGACACTGATTCCGGTCCAGGGATCGCCCAGCGCGTCCTTGATACTCAGGGAAACACGTCTGGCATCCATATCGATGGATTTGATCACCACCTGAACGTCCTGATCCTTTTCCACCACCTCCTCAGGCCGGGACACCCGCCGGGTATGGCTCATTTCGCTGATGTGCACCAGGCCGTCCACCCCCGGCGCAATTTCCACAAACGCGCCGAAATTGGTCAGCCGCACCACTTTCCCGGTCACCTGGTCCCCGGGGTTGAAAACTTCATCCACGCTGTCCCATGGATCGGATGCGGTCTGTTTCAGGGACAGGGCAATTTTGGGCAGATCCTGGCCTTCCTGGTGTTCGATACTCAACAGTTTCACCAGCACGGTATCCCCGGGTTTGACCACCTCATCGGGTTTGTCCACCCGGGACCAGCTCAGCTCGGAAATGTGGGCCATGCCCTCCACCCCCGGGGTCAGCTCGATGAACGCGCCAAAAGACATGAGCCTGGTCACTTTGCCCTGGAGGGTATCCCCCACGGACACATCCGTAAAAAACGCCTGCTGGGCCGCTTTCCTCTCCTCCTGAAGCAGATTCCGACGGGAAATGACAATATTCCGTCCGTTTTCCTCAAACCGGGTCACCAGAAACCGCAGGGTCTGTCCCACGAAATCTTCCGGGGTTTCCACATAATTGACATCCATCTGGCTCACCGGACAGAACGCCCGTTTACCAAGGATATCCACGGTAAATCCCCCTTTGATCACCCCGGTCACCTTGCCTTCCACCGGGGTCCGGTTCTGAACGGCGTCTTCCAGAAGCGCGGCTTTGCCGGCACCGGAAATGGCTTTGGAAAGAATGATTTCACTCTCGCTCAAAGACACCACATACAGCGTGACAACATCTCCCTCCTGAAACGGCAGGTCTCCGTTTTCATCCAAAAGCTCCTGTTTTTCAACCACACCGTCGCTTTTGGTGCCGGTGTCGATATACACGTGGGTCCGGCCGATGGAGATAATTTTTCCCTCCACCATGTCACCGGGTCCCAGCTCACGGCCCAGGGTCTCCCCATAGGACTCGAACAGTTCCTCAAAACTCATTTCCCCGGCATCCTGGTCCGGGCTCTCGTCAAATTTTTCCGTCATGCATTTTCTCCAAGCAGGCAGGTTATAACCAGTTGACTGATTTAGTATACGTTACACGTCCGGGTGTAAAGGGAAAAAACCATTAAGATCCATCCGTTCGAATCCGATTTAGAATCTGTCGTGCCAGTTTTTCGGTAATGCCGGACAATACCGTCAATTCATTGACCGACGCTTTCTTGAGATTTTCCAGGCCGTTGAACCGGTTCAGCAGCAGTTTCTTGCGCCTGGGTCCGACACCGGGAATGGTGTCCAGCACTGACAGGCGGCCCCGTTTCTCCCGGCGTTTCCGCTGGAAAGTGATGGCGAACCGGTGGGCCTCGTCCCGGACCTGCTGAAGCAGAAACAATCCATTTTTAAACGACGCGGTATTCAATGGGTTGGACCGGTCCGGCACATAAATTTTATCCATGTCCTCTCCTTTGGCCTCATCTTTTTTGGCCAGTCCCACCACCGCAAACCGGCCATACAGGTTCAAGCTTTTCAATACCGCTACCGCCATGCCCAGCTGGCCCTTGCCCCCGTCCACCACCAGCAGGTCCGGAAAATCCATCTCTTTCTGGGTTTTCGAAAACCGCCGGGTCAACACCTGGGTCATGCCGGCATAGTCGTCCGGCCGGTCCAGGTCCGTCAAAATATACCGCCGATAAGCGGATTTGTCCGGTCTTCCCCGGGTGAACACCACCATGGAAGACACCGGGTCCTGTCCGGCCAGGTGAGAATTGTCGAAACATTCGATACGGTCCGGCACATGGTCCATTTTCAACAGGGCCTGAATCTGGGTCACGGCGGAGCGGGCCGCCGCCTCTTTCAACTGCCGTTTTTCCAGTTCCCGGGCCGCATTGATGGCAGCCATTTCCACCAGCCGCCTTTTTTCGCCTCTCACCGGCACATGAACCTGAACCTTTCTGTGCTTGTGTTCCGACAATGCCGATGCCAGGGCATCCATGTTCTCGATTTCCCGGTCCAGCAGCACCGCATCCGGCAGAAACCGGGTGACATCATAATACTGCCACAAAAATGCCCGCAGCATTTCATGGGGCTGGTTGAATCCCGGGTCCACCGGATAGTGCACCGTGTCGATGAGCCGGCCGGACCGCACCAGCATCATGGTGATGACCGCCATATCCTTGTCCGCCGCCAGGGCCGCGACATCCCGGTCTTTCAGATCCGGCGCCACCACCACCTGTTTTTCCAGAATATTTGTCATGGCAGACACGGCATCCCGTTTCTGGGCGGCTTTTTCAAATTCCAGCGCATCGGCATGGGCCTTCATCTGGGCTTTGAGTTTCCGGATCACCTGGCCGGACCGGCCTTTGAGAAACAGGACGGCATCCTTGACATGCTGCCGGTATTCCTGTTCATCCACTTTCAGGCAGCAGGGCCCCAGACAGGCGTTGATCTGATAATTAAGACAGGGCCGGGACCGGTTTTTGAACTGCGTGTGACGGCATTTTCTGAGTTTGAAGATTTTCTGAATCTGGCGCAGGGTCTGGTTCACGCTGTGGGATGACGAATACGGCCCGAAATACAGGGCCTGATCGTTCTGGATCCGGCGCACGCGCTGGATCGCGGGAAACGGTTCAGACATGTCGATGCGCAGCAATGGATAGTTCTTCCCGTCCTTGAGCAGCACATTGTACCGGGGCCGGTATTCCTTGATCAGATTGGATTCGAGAATAAATGCCTCGTGATCCGATGCCGTGATCACCAGATCGAAATCCCGGACCATGGCCAGCAACGCCGCGGTCTTGCCGTCCGCATGATCCTGTCTGGCGAAATAGGATCCCAGGCGTTTTTTCAGATCCTTGGCTTTTCCCACATAAATAATTTTCCCTTTGGCGTCTTTCATCAGGTAGACGCCCGGAGAATGGGGGGCCTGGTAATATTTTTCCGTCAGATCCGTGGGCATGATCAGGTCTCAGGCCGTCAAAACGGCGCCATGTCCATGAGCTGCCGGATCTTGTCCCGATACAGGGCGGCCTGCTCGAACTCCAAATTTTCCGCCGCCTTTTTCATCTTGTATTCCAGATCCCGGATCAGATCGTCCACGTCGATCTCATCCGAATCATAGGCCTGAATCGTTTCTTTCACGGAGGCCGCCACAAGCCCGGCGTCGGTGTCGGTATCCGGTCTGGGGTATTGAAACAGATTGAGCTGTTTCTGAATGGTGGCAGGCACGATATGGTGGGCATCATTGTATGCCTTCTGGATTTCCCGGCGGCGGCGGGTTTCCATGATGGCTTTTTTCATGGAACCGGTTTCCTTTTCCGCGTACATGATCACCCGGCCGTAGACGTTCCGGGCGGCCCGGCCGAAAATCTGAATAAAGGAACGAAAGGACCGCAGAAACCCTTCCTTGTCCGCGTCCAGTATTGCCACCAGAGACACTTCGGGGATATCCAGGCCCTCTCTGAGCAGGTTGATGCCGATCAACACGTCAAACATCCCCTGGCGCAGGTCCTGGATGATCTCGATGCGCTCCATGGTCACGATGTCCGAGTGCAGGTATTTGACCTTGAGCCCCAGGTCCGCATAATATTCGGTGAGGTCTTCGGCCATACGCTTGGTCAGGGTGGTCACCAGGACCCGTTCATCCGACTCCACCCGCTTGAGGATCTCCTGGTACAGGTCATCCACCTGGGTTTTCGCATCTCTCACCTGCACTTCTGGATCCAGCAGCCCGGTGGGCCGGACAATCTGTTCCGCCACCCGGATCCCGGCCATTTCCAGCTCATAATCCGCGGGCGTGGCCGATACATAGATGATCTGGGAGGTGCGGGTCGAAAACTCTTCAAACGTCAACGGCCGGTTGTCCAGGGCAGAGGGCAGACGGAACCCGTATTCCACCAGCGTTTCCTTGCGGGACCGGTCCGCCCGGTACATCCCCCCCAGCTGGGACACGGAAATATGGCTTTCATCAAAAAACAGGAGAAAATCATCGGGCATGTAATCCAGAAGGGTGGGAGGGGGTTCTCCCGGGTTCCGGCCGGTAAGATGCCGGGAGTAATTTTCGATGCCGGTACAGTAACCGATCTCTTCGAGCATCTCCATGTCATACCGGGTCCGTTCCTCTAAGCGCTGGGCCTCCAGGAGCCGGTTTTCGGATCTGAATTGGGCCAGCCGGTCCTCCAGTTCCGCAAAAATCGCTTCCACGGCCCGCTTCCGGGTCTGGCGTTTGGTCACGTAATGGGAGGCCGGATAGATGGCGGTCTGGTCAAAGGTGGTCAGTACCTCGCCTTTCAAAGGATCGATCTCGCAGATCTCCTCGATCACATCTCCGAAAAAATCGATGCGCACCGCCCGGTCCTCTTCATAGGCCGGAAAGATCTCCAGCCGGTCCCCCCGGACCCGGAACACGCCCCGGTGAAAATCGGTGTCGTTTCGGGTGTACTGGATCTCCACCAGTTTCCGGATCACCGTATCTCTGGAAATTTCCATGTCCCGGGCCAAAGAGATACGCAGGTCCAGATAATCTTCCGGAGCCCCCAGGCCGTAAATGCAGGACACTGACGCCACCACGATCACGTCCCGCCGGGCCAGCACCGACCGGGTGGCGGAATGGCGCATCTTGTCGATGATATCGTTGATGGAGGAATCCTTCTGAATATAGGTGTCGCTGGACGGCACATACGCCTCAGGCTGGTAATAGTCGTAATACGACACAAAGTATTCCACGCAGTTGTCCGGAAACAGCAGCTTGAATTCGTTGTACAGCTGGGCCGCCAGGGTCTTGTTGGGGGCGATGATCAGGCTGGGCCGCTCCACCTGGGCAATGATATTGGCCATGGTGAAGGTCTTGCCGGACCCGGTCACCCCTAGCAGCACCTGGTGGGGTTCACTGTCGAAAACCCCTTCCGCCAGGTACTGGATGGCTTTGGGCTGGTCTCCGGTGGGAGAAAAAGCGGATTTAAGGTGAAACAACCCCATGAATGACTGCTCCTTTCACTGCACGGCCTCGTCTTCATCCTGCCGCCTGGGCCAGGCATTGAGCACCCCCTGGAGCAGAATGGCCAGGGGGATGGCGAAAAACACCCCCCACACCCCCCAGATGCCTCCGAAGAACAGCACCGCCACAATAATGGCGATGGGATGCAGGTTCACCACCTCGGAAAACAGGATCGGCACCAGCACATTGCCGTCCAGCATCTGTATGATCAGGTAAGCCAGGATAATCCAGGCCAGGTCCCCGGTCCATCCGAACTGAAAATACGCCACCAGGGCCACCGGAAAAGTCATGACCGCGGCCCCGATATAGGGCACCAGCACGGAAATCCCCACCAGAAAGGCCAGCAGCAGGGAAAAGCTGAGTCCCATGAAAATGAATGTCAGGTATGACACACCCCACACGATCAAAATTTCCCAGAACTTGCCCCGGATGAAATTGCCCAGCTGCACATCCACCCCCTGCCACACCCGGCTGGCCAGACCCCGCTCCCGGGGCAGATGCCGCCGGATCCATCCCATGATCTTTTCCTTGTCCTTGAGAAAGAAAAACACCAAAAGGGGCATCAGCACGATATACACCACCAGGGTGATGACCCCCACCACCGACGACAGGGTCTGTCGCAGCATTCTGTCGGTAAAAAGCCCTGCTTCCCGCCGGATCTGGTTGAGCACGTTCGCGATCTCCACCTCGCTGAAAATGGTGGGATATTTCTCGGGCAGGGACAGAATCAGGGCCTGCCAGGCACTGAGCATGTCCGGCACCTCCTGGAGCAGCTGTGTGGCCTGCCTTGTCAGCACCGGCAGCAGCCAGAACAGCAGGGCCAGCAGCACCAGGAAAAATATCAGAAACACGATGCCCACCGCCAGCATCCGGGGCGTCCCCACCCGCTGCAGCGGCTGGACCAGTCCTTCCAGCAGATATGCAATGATCAGGCTGGCGATCACCGGTACCAGATGTTTGCCGGTCAACAGCACCGTGGCCAGTCCCACCACCAGAAACACCGCCAGAATCACCACCTGGGGATCTGAAAAATACCGCCTGATCCAGTCTTTGATAACACCCATGACACCCACTCTCAATGATTCAAAATCAAGCGTGCAGTATAGCCTGTTTTCATTTCTTTTTCCATCATTTTTCCTGCACGGATTTCCGGGATGAGTTGCCGAAACAGCAGAAGTGAATATAGGTTTTGATTCTTTGATCAAATATCTTTACAATAAGGAGATATCACCGTTCAAGAGATGATGCTGCTGAAAGGACGGCACGGACAATGAAAATAGTGATTCTCAACGGGAGTCCCCGGAAAAACGGCACGGTGGCCACCCTCCTCAAGGCGGTGGCGGCACCGCTGTCTCCCAGACATGAGACCGAATGGATCGATGTGTGCAACCTTGACATGGCATTCTGCACCGGCTGCATGGCCTGCCGGGACAAAGGCACCTGCATCCTGCCGCAAGATGACGCGCACCGGGTGGGCAAACAGATTCAAGATGCCGATGCCCTGGTCATCGGCTCCCCGACCCACTGGGGCAACATGTGCGCACCGCTCAAACTGCTGTTCGACCGCAACGTCCCGGTATTCATGGGGGAAAGCCTTAGGGGAATGCCGGAACCCAGACAGAAAGGCAACCGCGCCGTCATCGTGACAGCCTGCACCACCCCCTGGCCGTTCAACTTCATTTTTCCGGAAAGCCGGGGCGTGATCCGGGCGGTCAAAGAAGTCCTCCACTACGGCGGTTACAAGCTCGTGGGCACGATCACCAAACCCGGGACCAAAAAATCAAATGAAATCTCTTCATCCTTGATGGAAAAG
Source organism: Desulfotignum sp. (assembly GCA_040883135.1). Taxonomy (GTDB): domain Bacteria; phylum Desulfobacterota; class Desulfobacteria; order Desulfobacterales; family Desulfobacteraceae; genus Desulfotignum. The sequence continues at coordinate 22,339 of JBFLKI010000240.1, forward strand.
GCGGAGCGGTTGGGGGAGAGACTCGTTGAGTGATACCCTTCCGTTAAACAAGATGAAACTGTTATCATCCTTGGTCATTCAATCTGACTAGGCAATATTTCTTTACATAATCGGAGGTGACTGATACGGAAAGTATGAAGGAATTTTTGATTGTTTGGTTCGATATCATTCCAAAATGAAAAATATACAGATCAACACATCATTATTGTTATGTCGCTATAAATCTGCTCTTTAGAGGAGAAAAGGATGCAACCAGAAATCTTAATTCGTACCTTCATTGATGAAGCATTCAACAAGGGGAACCTTTCGATACTCGAGGATGTCATTCATCCTGAGTACCAATATTTGAGTCCTGACAACAGCCAACTAAAAGGTATAGGTCAATTGACACAATTTATTCAGTCTTTCCGCAAAGCCTTTCCTGATCTTAACCTTCAGATAGATGATCTGTTTGCGTCAAATGACCGCTCGTGTACTGCCTTTACACTTAGAGGCACTCACGAGGACGATTTCATGGGGATTCCGGCAACTAAAAAGTCAGTGGAAGTCCGAGGAATGGTAATGAGCCAATTTAAAGACAATAAGATCTTTGAGGATTGGGAAATTCTCGATAACTTGAGCTTTTTTCAACAGCTTGGGGTTGTTCCTGAACTCTCCTAACGCATTATCTAACCGTTAGAAAAGAGACATTTTGAACACCGCGTTAAAAAAAATATCTCAATGAAAAACATACA
>JBFLKI010000241.1:0-3907 GCA_040883135.1 Desulfotignum sp.
CTAATTGTGGCATTTTGACAATTTGGGTTGGGCATCATCAGCACAATTTTTAGGGTGACATCCCGCCTTTTTTCTGGTTTGATACCAGGCTTAAGGATCTACCTAAACCCAGAAAAGGAAAAAAAAATGGTTTCTGTGTCCCCTAAAGTCAAAAAATGGATAGACGAAGGAAAAGACCCCAGGAGCGCCCACTGGCAGGCCGGGCTTGCCAAGGTTCTGGACCTTTTTCTACCGGATATGGAAAAAGGCAAGATCATTCCGGTGAGGGGGATGGAGGACCGGGATCTTGGCCTGTTTAAAATGGTGCTGGAAAAGGTGGATGTCAGTCCGGCGGTTTATGCGGCATTTTTTCCCCAGGCAATCGCCGATGCCATTGTTCCTCCGAATTCGGCAGAGGAGACCCTGCGCATTGAAAAGGGGAAACCCTCATGTAAAATGATCTTTTTAAGACCGGGGGAAGAGGACCGAATCATCAGTGCGGAAATCAGTGAACAGGCGTATAAGCCAGGCGCTGATATCTTTCAGTCCGGGGCGCTGCTGGGATCCTATGATTATGAAAATACAGAGGACTGCCTGGACGGCTTAAATAAAGTGGTAAAGACCCATCTGTGGAAAAAAGAGTCCTGGCAGAAAAAGGATTATCAAACCTATACCCTGAACTGGTTTGAACGCGTCCAATATCTGAATAGCGCAGAGGTAAATGTGGACAAGGCCTTTTCATTTTTTCACAGCCCCACCCTGATAAAAACCAATCGGGTGGAAGGATTGTTCCAGCTTTTTTCTCTTTTGCTCAATAAGCAGTATTCAAATATAGGTTACCTAGAATCCAATCCCGCATTGGTCCAAAAAGTGAAAGACCGGGATTCAGACTTCTGCAGGACCATGGCCCAAAACCATATTTTGAAGCTTCTAAATCTGATAAAGGATCTTGACCTCATGGATTTTGCCGGATTCAGTGACGGCGAGAACAAAGAGTTTTACACTGAATTTGCCAGGACCGAGGAGATGCTCCGGGACCGTCTCATGCATCTGAGTGTCAAAAAAGGATGAATGCATGGTTGAATTGAACATTGTCTTGTTGGAACCTGAAATACCCCAGAATACCGGGAATGTCGGCAGGATCTGCAATGCCATGGGGTCATCGCTGCACCTGATCGAGCCCTTAGGATTCTCCATTGAGGATAAGTATTTAAAACGTGCCGGCCTTGATTATTGGAAAGACCTCAACGTCAAGTCATACAAAGATTCTGGACAGTTCCTTGCCCAGAAGCCCCAAGGCCAGAAAGTGTTTCTTTCAAAAAAAGCCAGGGTACGGTGCGACCGCTTACCTTATTCAAATACGGTCTATCTGATTTTTGGAAAAGAATCCATGGGCCTGCCTGAACACTTACTGTTGGAAAACAAAGACACCTGCGTAAGGGTGCCCATATCCGCTTGTTCAAGATCCTTGAACCTGGCCAATGCCGTTGCCATTTTAAGTTATGAGGTCATGCGGCAGCATAGGTTCACAGGTCTCAAGGCCCAGGGAGATCTCTTGTTATGATGCGGGCAGAACCCTTGAGGCGTTTCTGCCTTTGTTGTGCTAATGGATGAAGGCAGCTTGCTGCTTGCCCGGAGAGACACAAGGTTTATTTTGCTATACCATGAATATTTAAAAAATCCTAAAGATGCACGACATTGGAAACGGAATTTCTGAATTAACTTTCAAATCCCTGGCATAATTTGCAATAATTCATAAAAAACCTGGATGATACTGACAACTTCTCTGTTGATAATTGTTTTTGCCGGGGTGGCGCTTTCCGCCTGGCGGTTTCTTGATCACCGTGCTGATCGCGAAGCCATGCATCAGCTTATGTCTATGCAGCCAGTGCAGCCGGCACGTTTCGATCCCGGGATGATTGCTGATCTGCCGGAACCAGCCCGAAGGTATTTCCTCTACACAATCAAGCCGGGCACACCACTTTACCGGGTGGCCCAAATTAGCATGTCAGGGCGGTTTGGAATGGGAACCAGGACCAAACCCGGCTATATTCCCATGAAGGCAAAGCAGATTCTGGCCATGCCTGCCGGCTTTATCTGGAAGATGCGGGCGCGTCGTGGTTTGATGACACTCTCCGGGTCTGACAGCGAGTGCTGGACACGGTTCTGGCTGATGGGATTGCTGCCCGTGGCACGCATGGGCAGAAACCGGGATCATGCACGGTCGGCTTTTGGACGTTATGTGGCCGAAGCTGTATTCTGGACACCGGCTGCGGTGCTGCCCGGCCCCGGTGTTGTATGGGAGCAGGTGGATACGGACTGTGCCCGGCTTATTGTAAGACATCGGGATCTGGTACAGTCTGTGGATGTCTTTGTGGCACCGGATGGTCAGCCGATCCGGGTCTGTTTTGACCGGTGGAGCAATGCCAATCCTGAGAAGCAGCACCAGCTTCAACCGTTCGGGGGGTATCTCTCGGAATTTCAAACATTCGCCGGATTCCGCCTGCCCACGCACGTAGAAGCGGGGAACCACTTTGGCACGGATCAATATTTTCCGTTTTTTGTGGCAGACGTGACAGAGGTGCTTTTCCAATGAGAACAGCCATTTCCATTTTATGCGCCGCCATGCTGGCAGCCTGTGCCGTCCACCATCCCCCTGCGGATCACACCTCACGATTTCAGGCTGAGACCGACCGTGTGCGGGTTGAGTTTGGGTTTCCCGGTATAACAGCCGCCTGTGTCCTGAAAGACGGGACTGTCGTAACTGCCGCCTCTGGACTGGCCGATGTCGAGGCAAACGTGCCGATGACAGACAGTACCCGCATGCTTTCCGCAAGCATCGGCAAAAGCTTTGTGGGAGCCTTATGCATCGCCCTGGCCATAGAGGGGCAACTGTCCCTGGATGAACCCATCTCACGGTGGATTGATACCTTCGACTGGTTCCAGCGGCTGCCGAATCATGAATCGATCACATTGCGCCATCTGCTCACACATAGTGCAGGCATTCCTGATCATGTGCACATGGACACCTTTGCCGACGCATTTTCAAAGGCATGGCAGGAAACCGGCAACCCATTCCCCCCTGAACGTCTTGTCGCATTCATACTGGATGCGCCCGCACTCTTTCCAGCCGGGCATGGATGGGCATATTCAGATACCGGCTATATTCTGGCAGGTCTGATCATCGAGACAGTTACTGAATATCCCTGTTTTGATCAGATTCAAGAACGTTTTTTGGTTCCCCTTGGACTTTTGGATACCACCTCTGCGGATCACCGTGATCTGGACAGACTGGCCCCGGGATATATGCTCCCGGACAATCTCTTCGGGTTCCCTGTAAAGACCCTTGATCCAGACGGCCGTTTGCACTGGCACCCGGCAGTGGAATGGACCGGCGGAGGGCTGGTCAGCACCTCCCGCGATCTCGCCCGCTGGGGAGCTGCCTTGTTTACTGGAAGGGCTATGACCGGCGATTATCTTTCAGAACTGCTCACTGCTGTGCCAGTGGATCTGAAGATGACCGATGTAAAATACGGTACCGGCGTGGCGGTTTATTCCAATGGTCCTTTCGGCCCCGTATATGGACATGCCGGCTGGATACCGGGATACGTATCAAGCCTGCGGCACTATCCCGAACATGGAGTGACGATTGCATTCCAGATCAATACGGACACAGGGATTATCGACAGTGATGATGATGTGTTGAGGCACATTGAAGAGCGTTTAGTGCAGGTATTCATCGGAAAAAAGAAATGAAATGAAAAGGAATAATCACTATTGTCCAAAAACCAATTTTTTTGAGGTAAGCAATTGAAAGAAATCTCCTTGTGAGGCATGGTTAAAGTCACCACAACCAAACCAATGAACCACACAAAGGAGATTTCGATGACCATGGTACGACACAGCAGCCTTTTCAGTCAACTGGTAG
>JBFLKI010000242.1:0-7607 GCA_040883135.1 Desulfotignum sp.
AAGAATTGAACCGGCAGTGTTTGAGATAGCTGAAACCCCTTGATTTTACTGGTGGGCCGTCAGGGTCTCGAACCCCGAACCTACTGATTAAGAGTCAGTTGCTCTGCCAATTGAGCTAACGGCCCGTCTGAAAAAAAGACAGCAGCATCAATATCAACCGTGCATGGGAATGTCAACGTTTTTTTTCACAATGAGAATGGAAACAAACCAGTTGACCCTGTAAAAAAAGGTCTGTTATAATTATCATTTATGCTAAGATTCAATGTATAAGAATCCAACCGGATTGAATATCACCAGTTAACATGTTGGGAGACATCATATGCAACACAGCAAATCCGTTGATCTGTTCAACAGGGCAAAACAATTGATCCCCGGAGGCGTCAACTCTCCGGTCCGGGCGTGCAATGCCGTGGGGGGGCAACCGATATTCATTGAACGCGGCGATAAAAGCCGGCTTTATGATGTGGATGGCAATGAGTATATCGATTATGTCATGTCCTGGGGTCCGCTGGTTCTTGGGCATCGGCCTCCGGAAGTGATTCAGGCCCTCACGGAAGTTTTGGAAACCGGCACCAGCTTCGGCGCGCCCACCCATCTCGAAACGCAGCTGGCAGAGATGGTCACCGCGATGGTTCCTTCCGTGGAAATGGTTCGCATGGTCAATTCCGGTACTGAAGCCACCATGAGCGCCATCCGTCTGGCCCGGGGGTTTACCGGACGCAACATCATTATCAAATTTGACGGATGTTATCATGGCCATGCCGATACCCTGCTGGTGGCGGCCGGCTCCGGGGTGGCGACGCTGAATATTCCCGGCAGTCCGGGCGTGCCGGAATCAGTAATTCAGAACACGTTGTCGCTGCCCTACAATGATATCGAAGGGTTCAGGCAGGTGATGGCGCAGCAGGGGGACCAGGTGGCCGGGGTGATCCTGGAGCCGGTGGCCGGCAACATGGGTATGGTGCCGCCGAAAAAGGGATTTCTCGAGGCATTGAGGGAAGAAACGCAAAAATACGGAACGGTGCTGATTTTTGACGAGGTCATGACCGGGTTCCGGGTGGCAAAAAACGGTGCTCAGGGGCTGTTCAATATCACGCCGGATCTGACCTGTTTCGGTAAAATCATCGGGGGCGGCCTGCCTGTGGGTGCCTATGGCGGTAAAAAAGAGATCATGGACCAGATCGCACCCACCGGACCTGTTTATCAGGCCGGCACCCTGTCCGGGAATCCGCTGGCCATGGCAGCCGGCATCGCCACCTTGAAAGCGCTTCAGAAAGACGGGGTGTATGAGACGCTTGAAACCCGGACCCGTATGCTGGTGACCGGGCTTCAGGCGGCAGCGGATGCGGCTGGTATCCCGTTCCAGGCCGGACATGTGGGGTCCATGGCCGGGTTTTTCTTCACGGAGCGAAGCGTGGTTGATTTCGAGGATGCCAAAACCTGCGATCTGGACCGGTTTGCCGCGTTTTACCGGGGAATGCTGACAAAGGGCATATACCTGGCACCGTCCCAGTTCGAGGCCTGTTTTGTTTCGCTGGCCCATACAGACAAAGACATTGAAGATACTGTGGCTGCGGCAAAAACAGTGATGGCGGAAATTTAAGTGATGGACCGGATTCGTAAAATCCATCTGGTGGCGGCCTGCGGCACGGGCATGGGGACCCTGGCCTGCATGCTCAAGCAGATGGGGTATGAGGTGACCGGATCGGATCAGCAGGTGTATCCGCCCATGAGCGATGTTCTGACGGAAAATGATATCCAGCTGTTTGACCGGTTTGATCCGGGCAATCTGGATCATTCTCCGGATCTGGTGATCATCGGAAATGCCGTGACCCGGGACAACCCTGAGGCGGCTGCGGTACTGGACAGACAGATTCCCTACCTGTCGATGCCCCAGGCGGTGAACCGGTTCATTGCGGCCGGCAAAAAGATCATTCTCATTACCGGCACCCACGGCAAAACCACGACCGCTGCGGTCATGGCTCATATTCTCACGGTGGCGGGACTGGATCCCGGGTTCATGATCGGTGGGATTTTAAAGGACTACCAGTCCGGGTTCCGGATCGGCCGGGGAGAGTACATGGTGATTGAAGGGGATGAATATGATACGGCTTTTTTCGACAAAGGTCCCAAATTCATGCACTATGATCCGTTTATCACGATCATGACCGGGGTGGAATTCGACCATGCCGATATTTTCAGGGATCTGGACCATGTCAAATCGGTGTTTGCGGAACTGGCGGAAAAAGTGGCGGATACCAGCGTTGTGATCGCCTGCAAGGGCAGTCCCCATCTCATGGATATTCTGACTGACCGGGGCGCGAAACCGGTTCTTTACGGGGCGGGCGGCGACTGGAGATACGAAGATCCGGTTCAGGCCGGGCATCGAACCCGGGCGAAAATCCTGGGGCCTGATTCGGAATATGAGATCGAGACCCGGCTGCCGGGCCATCACAACCTGATGAATTTTCTGGCCTGTGCCGCTGCGGCAGACACCATCGGTATTTCTGCGGATACGGTAAAACAGGCCATGGCCTCGTTTTCCGGAATCCGTCGACGCCAGGACGTCCGGGGAATCAAAAACAGCATCACGGTCATGGATGATTTTGCCCATCATCCGTCTGCAGTGGCGGCCACCATCCGGGCGGTCAAGCCGTTCTATGCACCGGGAAGGATCATTGCCGTGTTTGAACCCCGGACCAACACCTCCATGCGCCGGTTTTTCCAGGACACCTATCCGGCGGCATTCGCTGAAGCGGATATGGTGTGCATCTGCAATCCGGGCGTCAAGAAACAGATTCCTGAAAACGAGCGGTTCTCCCCGGAAAAACTGGTGGCGGACATCAATGCCCGGAAGGTGGAGGCCCATCATTTTCAGGATGTAACCCAACTGCTGTCCTTTCTGCCTTCCCGGCTGATCCCCGGGGACCTGGTGCTGATCATGTCCAATGGCGGATTTGACAATATCCATGACCGACTGCTTCACGCAATTGAATAAAAAGGTTTCAAAGGAGAGACATATGACCCAAAACGATCTCAAAGTTGAATGGCATGCCGGATTCAGTGTGGATGTGGCGGAGATCGACACCCACCAGAAAAAAATGTTCGATCTGTTTAATGAATTGATCGATCTGAAAGAGAAAAAGGCGGAGCTCAAGGAGATTGCCAATATTATTTCCGAAATCAACGATTACGGAAAACAGTATTTTACAGAAGAGGAAAAAATACTCAAAGAACGGGAATATCCGGATCGGGATATTCATGCCAGAGCCCATCGGCGATTTATCAAAAGCGCCATCAGCCTGCGCCGGGAAATCAGTGAAGATGTCAACAATCTGACCCTGGATGCCATAGTAACCCTCCGGGACTGGCTGATTGAGCATATCCAGACCAACGATGCCATGTATGTCCCGTTTCTGCGCATTCACAAGTATGTTGAAGACGTATCCCGAAAACAGTGATATCCTGGACCGGCTGCATGTCCATCAAGCGATCACGCACCTGGATTATTATTTTGCTGATTACATGGCCCGGATGTTTTGTCACGAAGATCCTCTGGTAAAGATATCTTGCGCCCTGGTTTCCAACGCGCTAACCCGGGGGCAGGTGTGCCTTGATTTGAAAACCCATTCCGGCCGGGAGATTTCCATGCCCCGGAGTGAGGGGCATCCGATCCGGTTGCCTCGATTCGAGACATGGATAGATGCGTTGAATACCGCGCCCATGGTGGGAAAGCCCGGTGATGAAAATCCTTGCGGCTTACCCCTGCTTCTGGATACGGACGGCTGTCTGTATCTGTCCAAATATTACGATTTCCAGAAACGCCTGGTACAGAGACTGGCGGCACGCATCCGCTTCCATCCGGATCCAGTGGAACCGGAGTTTATCCGTTCACAGGTCGAACGGCATTTCAATCCGGAAGATTTCACCCATACCCGGCCCCAGAGGCAGGCGGTGGCCACGGCACTGCAATCGGGTTTTACCGTGATCTCGGGCGGGCCGGGCACGGGAAAAACATACATCACCCGGATTATCAGAGAGATTCTGGAAACCCACGCCCATGCCCGGCAGCTGCCAATTCCCCGGTTTCTGTCGCTGGCGCCCACCGGCCGGGCCGCTTCCCGGCTCAAGGACGGGGCCACCATTCATTCGGTGCTGATTCCCCGGCAGGACCGCCCCGGGTTCGTGCATGGGAAAAACCATCCACTGGCTGCGGATGTGGTGATCATCGACGAGGCCTCCATGATCGACCTGGCACTGATGACCCGTTTGATGGAGGCAATTCCGCTTTCCGCCCGGGTGATTCTTCTGGGGGATGCCCACCAGCTGTCTCCGGTTCAGGCCGGGGCTGTTTTCAGTGAGATCTGCCGGGCCGATGTGATGGCCCCGCTGGTGGTTTCCCTCACCCACAATTTCCGGTCCCGGGGCAAAACAGGAATTGAGAATCTGGCCACTGCCATTCGGAACAATGATGTGGAAGAAACCACCCGGATGCTGACCCTGGGGGACTGGCCGGACCTGGTTTTTGAGCCGCGCAGAGTGGGTGATCAACAGGTTCTGGAAAGATATGTCCGTTCCGGGTACGGTCCTTTGATGCGGCAGCACGACATGGCAGGCGCTCTGGACATCATGGACCGGTTCAGGATTTTATGTGCCCACAATGTCGGGGAATTCGGAACATTACAAATTAATCATGTTTGTGAAAAAGTTTTGCGCGGTAAAGACCATTTTGCTATAAGGGACCGGGCTGTGAAACAGATGATCATGATCCGCACCAATGATTATGACCGGGGGTTGTTCAACGGGGATACCGGGGTGGTTCTGCAGGACAAGGATATTCTACTGGCAGGTTTCAAAACGCCAGACGGTGTGGTCCGCAAATTCGGGTTCATGGATCTGCCGTCCCATGAACCCGCTTTCGGGATGACCATCCACAAGAGCCAGGGATCGGAATTTGAAACCGTGCTGATTCTGATCCCTGACAAGGTGTCCCGGGTGGTGACCCGGCAGCTTTTGTATACCGGGGTGACCCGGGCAAAAAAAAAGGCGGTGATCTTCGGACCCCTGTCCGTGATCCGGGAAGCCATGTCCCAGACCCTGGAACAGACCTGCCGGGTATCTGACCGGCTGGCGCTGGAAAAGGATCTTACGCCACCCGATATTGCCATGGAGGTATGAATAAATTGAAAAACCAAGACGGAATTTCCCGTCAGATCTGGGTATTTTTCTGTTCTGTCAAGTTAACCGTATATCTGCTGGTACTGCTGGCGGTGACTTCCATCATCGGTACCGTGGTGCTCCAGAACGGATCGCCTCAGCAGTATGTCAATCTGTACGGGCAGGGCATCTACAATCTGATCCAGGTGTTCGATATCAATGATATGTATCATGCGTGGTGGTTTCTGCTGCTGCTGCTGCTGCTGTGTATCAACATCACGGTCTGTTCGGTGGAGCGGCTGTCTGTGAAATGGAAGCTCATTTTCCCCGATCAGATCCGGTTCAATGCCGACCGGTTTCTGAAATCAAAAAACAATCAGACCATGAATTCGAACAGACAGGCGACCCATCTGGTGGAAACCTGCGAACAATGGCTGAAAAAGCAGGTCGGGCCGGTCATCCGGCAAACTGATGCTGACACCATGTTCCTGTATGCGGAAAAAGGGCGGTGGACCCGTCTGGGGGTATATGTGGTGCATGCCAGCGTATTGCTCCTTCTTGTCGGGGCCTTGATCGGTGCGGTTTTCGGGTTTAAGGCCAGTGTCCGGATCGATGAGGGCAATCAGACCGGCCGGGTGTTTGAAAGTAAAACCAGGGAACCCATTGATCTGGCGTTTGTTATCCGGTGCAATGAATTCGAGGTGTCGTTTTACGACACCGGGGCACCCGAAGAGTTCCGTTCCAATCTCACCATCATCGAAAACGGACAGGAAAGCTTCACCACCGATATCCGGGTCAATCATCCGCTCCGGTACAAGGGAATCAACATTTTTCAATCTTCCTACGGCACCGCAACCCCGGATGCCGTGGTGATGCGGATTGTCGACAATACCAGCAATGCCGAAGTCACGCGTGACATGCGGATCGGCGACACCGTGGACCTCCCGGACGGTGCTGGCCGATTTACACTGCAGGGGTTTCTTCCCCATTTCGAATTCCGGGGCCATGATCTCGGGGAAACCTTTTTCGGGCTGGTGACGCCGGCGGGAGAAACCGGTTTTCAGATCGGGATGCCGGTAAGGTTTCCCACGTTTGACAAGATGCGCAAGGGACAGTTCACGTTTGTCATCGATGATTTTGAAAAACGGTATTACACCGGGCTTCAGGTCACAAAAGATCCGGGCGTGTGGTATGTCTACACCGGGTTTATTCTGATGATCCTGGGATGCTGGGTCACTTTTTTCATGTCCCATCAGTCGATTCTGCTCACGCTCGAACCACTGGACAACGGGCGGACCCGGCTGACACTGTCCGGCAAAACCAGCCGCAACGCCCGGAACATGACGCTGAAGCTCAAGAACATGGCGGCCCGACTGGAAAATCAATTAAGCAGGGGTGATCAGATATGAACAGTGCGTTTGCGTTTTCTTCGACCACGTTTTTGTATGGCCTGGCAATGGTGTGTTATGTCGGGGCGTTTGCTTTCAAGAGAAAAATACTTGCCACCGCAGGTTTTTATGTGCTGGCTGTCGGGTTTCTGGCCAATACGGCCGGTATCGGACTGCGATGGGTGGAATCCTACCAGATGGGGATCGGGCGGGCTCCGTTTTCCAATATGTATGAGTCTCTCATCTTTTTTTCCTGGACCATGGCCTTGCTGTATCTGTACGTGGAGATGAAATACAAAGAGCAGGGATTCGGGGTGTTTGTGTCTCCTTTGATCTTTTTGTCCATTGCCTATGCATCGTTTGATCCGAGCATCAGCGCGACGATCAATCCTTTGATTCCGGCCCTGAAAAGCAACTGGCTCATTGCCCATGTGATCACCTGTTTTCTGGGATATGCCGGATTCGCCCTGGCGTTCGGGCTCAGTCTCACCTATTTTGTCAAACCGAAACAACCCCAAAAAAGCGTGATTTTTTCCCGGCTGCCCGACGAAGATATCATCGATGAACTCACCTATCAGATGGTGGTGTTCGGCTTTCTGTTTTTGACCATCGGGATCATCACCGGCGCGGTGTGGGCCAATTCCGCCTGGGGTAAATACTGGTCCTGGGATCCCAAGGAAACCTGGTCGTTGATCACCTGGTTTGTGTATGCCATTTTTCTGCACCTGCGGATGATGCGGGGCTGGTATGGCCGGAATCTGGCCCTGGTGTCCATCACCGGGTTCGTGGCGGTGCTGTTCACCTATTTCGGGGTCAATTTTTTGCTGTCCGGACTGCATAGTTACGCCTGACTGCCTGTATGGAATATCCGGTTGCGGGTGGGTGCCTCAAGTTTGTCCGGCATGCATCCTCAACCGGTTAGACCTTCCTGTTTCCCGCCTCATTTTATCTTGACAAGAAATTCAGATATTACTATAGATTAACGCGAATTGTGCTGTGTGAAGACCAAATGTACCCGGTGGGAACCACTGGCTGCAAAAAATATGTCCCGGCAAGTGCCTG
>JBFLKI010000243.1:0-2925 GCA_040883135.1 Desulfotignum sp.
ACCCCGCCGCCGCGGAGGTCTGGGGGCTGGATCCGCGCACGCTCGGCCAACAGCTGGCCGCGCGCAACGTGACCATGCCCGGCGGCCTGCTGAGCCGGTATCTGGAAGAAAAAAAAATGCCCCACAAAGTACTCAATGCCCGGCAGGACAAGGAGGAGGCTGAAATCATCGCAGCGGCGGGAAATCCCGGCCGGATTACCGTGGCCACCAACATGGCGGGCCGGGGAACGGACATCCGCCTGGGTCCGGGGGTCAGCGATCTGGGAGGCCTGCATGTGATTGCCACGGAGCGGCATGACGCCCGCCGGATCGACCGGCAGCTGTTCGGACGCTGCGGCAGGCAGGGAGACCCGGGCAGCTGCATCGCCATGATCAGCCTGGAGGATGACCTGGTGACCGTTTATCTGAACAAGATGATACAATGGCTTGCCAAACCCGCCTTCAGAAAACAGGGCACCGTGATGTCAAAATGGGCCGGAAACCTGGTGTTTCACATGGCCCAGAGATCCGCGGACAAACTGCATTCGCGCACCCGCAAAAATTTATTGAAAATGGATGACCAGGTCGGCCAGTCTTTGGCGTTTTCCGGTCGATCCGAATGATGGGAGAAACAAAATGGTGATCAGAACTGGTTGTCGATACCGGAGGGTTGTTTTTCTTTGTTTGATTTTCTGTGCCCGGGCGATGGCGGCGCCCTCCTCTCAAGCGGCGGATCTTGTTTTCGACGGGCTCATCGAGCCGGATACCGTGGTGGAAGTGGGCAGTGAAGTGCCGGGTGTCATCGACAGCGTCGCGTTGGAGCGGGGGGACATGGTTCAAGCCGGTCAGGTAGCGGCGAGACTTCGCTCCGGCGTTGAAAGGGCCAATCTTGAACTGGCAAAAACCCGGGCGGAAATGGAATCCGAGATCCGGATCAAACAGGCGGCCCTGGCGTTTGCCCAGAGAAACAGCGAACGGGTCAAAGAGCTTTTTGATGTGAAGGCCATGCCTTTTCAGAAATGGGATGAAGTCGAGACCCAGCGGATCATGGCTGAAAACGAGCTGGCCCAGGCCAGGGAGCAGAAACAGTTGTATGAACTGGAATACCGGCAGGCTGCGGAAGTTCTGAAGCGCAAAACCATTTTGAGCCCGGTTTCCGGCGTGGTGATGGAACGATTTCTTTCCAAGGGCGCGTATGTGGAAGACCAGCCGATTTTTAAAATCGCCCGGATCGATCCATTGAATGTCGAACTGGTGATTCCGGTTTCCCGGCTCGGCCTGATCACCGTCGGCATGAAAGGGACCGTCACGCCGGAAGCGCCGTCCACCGACACCTATGAGGCGACCGTTACCATTGTGGACAAGGTCGTTGATGCGGCCAGCGGCACATTCGGCGTGCGACTGGAGATGCCCAACCCGGACTATGAGATCACGCCGGGCTTGAAATGCCGGGTGTTCCTGCACCCGAACTGATACGACGAAAGGACCGGTAAATGAAAAAAATCACCTTACTTGTATGGGTTGTCGGAGGAGTCTGTCTGACCCTGTTTGTTTTTTTTCAGGTTGCATTGGCTGAGGAGTCCCCGGGGAAAAAAATCTACACCCTGGCAGAAAGTATTGCCGAAGCCCTGGAAAAAAACTGGTCGCTCAAAGCGGTTGATGAAAAACGCAACCAGGCCACCAATAAAAAAAATCAGGCAAGATCGGATTTATTACCCAGGTTCAAGACACAATATGGCTATACCCGGCTCGATGATGTCAGCAACTTTGAGTCCAGTCTCGGGCGGGATTACGCCGTCAGCTCAAAGGATAATTATCAGTGGGTCAACAGTGTTTCCCAGCCGGTTTTTGCGGGATTCGGGCTGATCAGCTCCTACCGGTTCGCCAAGCTGGGCATCGATCAGGCCGAGATGGAAATGGAACTGAGCCGGCTGGATCTGGCGCTTCAGGTGAAAGAGGCGTATTTCAATGTGCTGGTGATGGACAAAACCGTTGATGTGCTTGAAAAAGAAGTGGCGTTTTTGTCCTCGAACCTGGAAATGACCCGGCATTTCTACGATAAGGGACTGATACCGGTCAATGATCTGCTCAAGGCGGAAATGGAACTGGCCGACGCGGTTCAGAAACTGTTGGACGCAAAAAATCAGGCGGCCGTCTCCCGATCGGTCTTTATCACCATAATGGCCCGGCCGGTCAATGAACCGTTGGACGTCAAAGACATCCTCATATATCAACCCGAAACAGTGGATTTACAGGAAAACATCGACAAGGCCATGGAAACTCGTCCGGAAATAAAGATTATTGATATCAACCTGAAACAGGCCGAAGAGCAGGTGAAAATCGCCGGAAGCGCCTATTACCCATCGGTCAGCCTGAATTATAATTTCATCAAGGAAGGGGATAACGCCGATGTCTCCGGAAGTCCTTATCATGATGCAGACCGGTGGGAGGTGACCGCGGTGTGTTCCATGACCCTGTGGGAATGGGGCAAGTCGTATTATGCGGTAAACGAGAAAAAAAGCGCGGTGGAGGAAATCATTAAAAACCGCAATGCCCTGGCAGACAGTATCATGCTGGATGTAAAAGAAGCAAAACTCTACCTGGATACCGCTGAAAAAAATATCCCCGCCACCCAAAAAGCCGTTCAACAGGGGGAGGAGAACCTACGGGTCAATGAACAGGGATACCGGGCCCAGATGAACACCATGACCGAGGTGCTGGATGCCCAGGCGCTCTTGACCCGGGCCAGGGTGAACCATTACAAGGCCCTTTATTTCCACAACCTGGCAAAGGCGAAACTGCTGCGGGCCATCGGGACCTATTGAACGCCGCAAGGAAACGATTACTGGATGTCTGCGGCCTTTTTTGAGGCGGACCGGGAGAGCCTGTGAAGCAGGTCTTCGGGAACCGCTGCCTGGATCATGACGAAATCGGTTCCGGCAAGGA
>JBFLKI010000244.1:0-6924 GCA_040883135.1 Desulfotignum sp.
CCGCCGCTTTTTCAGGGGCATAGTCTTTGACCAGTTTCGGCACCCCGTGGGTCAGGTGGGAGGCGCAGGAGGCACACAGGGTGACGATATAGTCCACGCCATCGTAATTGTTGCCGTTGACAGCCATGGCATCCAGATTCTGGAGGGCCACCTCTCTGGCGGCTGATGTTTCTCCCATGCTCACGGCCGGCAGGCCGCAGCAGGATTGTTCCATGGGAAACACCACGTTGATCCGGTTTTTGGCAAACCCTCTCATGGCGGCTTCCAGGTGTTGCGGGTACACAAAATCCTGGACACACCCGGAAAACAGGGCAATGGTGAACCGGGGGTTTTTGACCGGCTGGTTCAGGGCCGCAAACCGGTCCCGGAAAGGGGTTTTGGCAATGGCGGGCAGGCGCCGGAAATTGTGGTCCGACGAAAAGATCATGGGCAGGTGCCGCAGAAAACCGGTCTCTGACGGCTGACCGGACCCTTTGCCGGTGGCGGTTTTTGCCGGGTCCAACCGGTCCAGGACCGGCTGCTGGGCCAGGTAGGCCGTGCGCAGGAGCCGGTGAAACAGGGTGCGGTTTTTGAGCACCTTTGCCAGCATCAGGCTTTGCAGGGGATGCCCGGTTTCATCCTGGATGCGTGCATGGACCTGTTTGATCAGATGGGGCAGGTCGATGCCGCCGGCGCACACCGCCTTGCACGCGCCGCAGTTGGTGCAGTTTTTCACCAGGTTTTTCGCATTTTCCAGGCCGTGAAAAAAATAGGTGGTGATCAGGCCGATGGCCCCGATATAGATGTGTCCCATCTGGTGGCCGCCCACCATGCGGTAGACCGGGCACACATTGGCGCAGGCCCCGCACCGAACGCACTGGAGCACCTGGGAGAACTCCGGATCAGCCGCTATTTTGCTGCGGCCGTTGTCCAGGAACACGATGTGCATCTCCCGTTTTCCGGACGGGGTGACACTGCATTCCGTGGGACCCGTGATCCAGGTGACATAGGAGGTGATGGCCTGGCCCGTGGCGTTTTTCGGCAGGATCCGGTTGATGGTCAGGGCATCGGCGATCGTGGGCAGCAGCTTGTCGATGCCCACCAGGGCCACGTGCACCTTGGGCAGGGTGGTGACCAGCCGGGCATTGCCTTCATTGGTGGCAATACCGATAGTGCCGGTGTCGGCCACCGCATAGTTGGCACCGGTGATGCCCATGTCCGCTTCAACAAATTTTTCCCGCAGCTCTTTTCGGGCCACCTTGACCAGCCGCTCGATCTCAGGGTCCTGGGCCGTACCCGTGACATCGGTGAACAGGTCCGCCACCTGGAACCGGGACAGGTGGATGGCCGGCATGACCATGTGGGAGGGGCCTTCTTTGCGCAACTGGACGATCCACTCCCCCAAGTCGGTCTCCGTGACTTCCAGCCCCAGATTTTCCAGCCACCGGTTCAGATGGGTTTCTTCAGCAGTCATGGATTTGGATTTGACAATTTTTTTGGAACCGGTTTTTTTCGCGATATCACCGATGATGCGGTTGGCGTCTTCGGCCGTGTCTGCCAGGTGCACATGGATACCATGGGCCCGGGCCGTTGCGACAAACTGTTCCAGCAGGGCTTTGTTGTCTGCAATGGCTGCGGCCTTGATATCGGCCACTTTTTGGATCAGGTGATCCACATCTATTCCGGCAAAGGCGTTTTGTCTGGATGCGCGGTAAGCCACGGCGAATTTGTCCATGGCCTGGCGCAGAAACCGGTTGTCAAGGGCGTCATCCAGGCGGTGTTTATAGGCTTTGAGGTTTTCGGGGTGTGTCATGGTTATTCCTCCACCAGGATGATATGCAGTTCCAAAGGCCCATGCACCCCGATGGCCAGGACCCGCTCAATATCAGCGGTCCGGCTGGCGCCGGTGATAAAGGCAGTATAGGATCCCTTGTGCCGGGTCAATGCTTCCAGCTCATCGGTCATGGAAAGGGCGGTTTCCCGGATATCCGATATCCTCAGGATGGCCACATGCACCTCACACAGCATGGTGGCCAGACGGGTTTCTTCATCGTTGGAATTGACCACCAGGGTGCCGGTGTCGGCGATGCCGTAATCGGCTGTAGTCAGTCCCATGTCAATGCCGCCGGGATAATCCCGCAGCCTGTCCCGGATCAGCTGGATATGGGGATATCGGCCGCATTTTTCAGACAGCTGCCGGAATCGGTCCTGATCCAGGTTGGGGGCGGCCAGAATCCTGTCAGATGGGTCTGTTTTTTTCCCGGAAGGCATCTGCAGGTCCAGGGGCGGTTTTTCAGCCAGCAGTGCAAGGGCTTTGTCCAGGGCCGCTGACCGGTCTTTCACCCCATGAACGCAGGCGCTCACCAGAGAGGCTTTTTGTGTAAACACGGCAGCCCTATCATCCTTTGTGCTGGCGGTGGTGGTATCTGCCATATCTGCCCTCCTTTTTTATGTGGACATACCCGCCCTTATCCGAAAAACACACCCGGCAGCCAGGTGACCAGGGAGGGGAACAGGCACAGCAGCGCAATACTGAGTAACTGAAGCAGGACAAAGGGAACAATGCCTCTGTAAATATGCATCATGGTGAATTGAGTCGGCGCCACACCCTTGAAGTAAAACAGGGCATACCCAAAGGGCGGGGTGAGAAATGAGGTCTGGAGATTCACGCACAGCAGCAGGGAGAACCACAACGGATCAAACCCCAGCTCTATGGCAATGGGCAGAAAAATGGGTACCGTTACCAGCAGGATGGCGGCCCAGTCGATGAACATGCCCATGATGAACACAATGAACATCATGATGAACAAAATGATCCACTGGTTCATGCCGGATCCGATGAGCAGGTCCGCCACGACATCCCCGCCGCCCATGCTCAGAAAAACGGCGGAGAAAAACTTGCCGCCGATGAACAGCATCATGACCATGGAGGTGGTTTTCAATGTGGCATAGCCACTTTCTTTGAGCACGGTCCAGTTGAGCTTTCTGTTGAAAAAAGCCAGGAGTACCGCCCCAAAAGCGCCCAGACCCGCCGCCTCCGTCGGTGTGGCCACTCCGCCAAGAATGGTTCCCATGACCGCCAGAATCAACGCCAGGGGCGGTACCAACGATTTCAGGGTCATGGCCCATTTCTGTGCCGCCGTATACCCGGATGCTTCTTCCTTTGAAATGGGGGGACCCAGTGTCGGATTGATATTGCACCGAATCAAGATATAGGAGAAATAAAGACCTGCCAGCAGCAATCCCGGAAAAATAGCACCGGCAAACAGGTTGCCCACCGAGGTTTCCTTCATGCCGGTGAGTCCGCCGTACACCACCATCATAATGGACGGGGGTATCAAAATCCCCAGGGTGCCGGAAGCGCATATGATACCCGCGGTCATCTCTTTCTGGTAGCCCTTGCCCATGAGGGCCGGGGTGGCCAGCAGCCCCATGGCGACTACCGATGCCCCGATAATCCCGGTGGTGGCGGCAAATACCGTACATACCAGAACAACGGCAAGACCCAGGCCGCCCTTGATACTGCCCAGCACCACATACATGGATTCAAACAATGCGTCCGACACTTTGGAACGGTCCAGGAGCTGGGCCATGAGAATAAACAGGGGAATGGCCACCAGGGTGTAGTTTTCCATCAATCCCCAGATGTTGTTGATAAACATCTCAAACAGCATGGGAACGGAAAAACCATTGTCGATCAGGCCGAACAGGGCAGCCACCGCCGCCAGGGTATAGGCCAGGGGATGCCCCAGGATGATGGCGAAGATGAGGGTGGCAAACATGGCCACAGTCAGGAATTCAAGACTCATGGGTTAACCTTTCTTCCTTGTTGTTTGAGTGAGTTGATATCCTTTAACAGATTGGCGATACCCTGGAGCAGTAAAAAAACCAGGCATAATGCCATCAGAATCTTCAGGGGCCAGATGGGAGGTGCCCAGGAGGTGGAGTTCACTTCAAGGCCAAGGGTGGAGTTGTACGCGTATTTGATGCCCCAGATGGTCAGGCAGATGGTCACCGGCATGAAAAGAACCAGGTTGGTGATAATGCTGAGAATCGCCTGGATTTTTTCCGACATCAGGGAGGTGAAAATATCCACTTTCACATGGGCCCCATGGACATCTGCGTATGATAGCCCGAACATGTAATGCAGCCCGTATAAAAATGTGGTGGCCTCAAATCCCCAGGTGGTGGGCGCATTTAACACATACCGCATGAACACCTCATATACCACGATGATCAGCAGCGGATATACAAGAAAAGAGGTGATGTCCCCCTGCTTGCGGATGATCTTTTCCAGATGGTTTGATAACGATTCCAACATGTTGGTTTCCTTTTCTGAAAATGACTCAAAAAAACGGTTAAGGTCCGGCAGCCTGTGTTATATCGGAATGGTTAAATGACCGGGCTGCCGGACTTTTCTAAGGGGTTGGTTTTTTTTCAGCTTATTCTATTCATAGATCTGACCGCTGATATAGGTTTCATAGGGCCAGGGGGTAGCGCCGCCGCGCTCCTTGCGCCAGTCTGCATAATCTTCGATCAGCTGGTCCTGGGAATCCAGAATTTTCTTGGCATCCGGGAATTTTTCCTTGATAGTGTCCATATACGCTTTGGTGGTTTTCCGGAACTCGATCAGGGTTTCTTTATCCATGTGGACAAACTCCACTTTTTCCTTGAACAGCTTGATGGCTTTGGCGTTCAGATTGTTGATCCAGTTGTAACTCCACAGCTGAGTTTCCTTGGCAGCAATATCGATGATCCATTTCAAGTCTTCGGGCAGTTTGTCATAGGCGTCTTTGTTGAAAAACAGGGCGCACTGGATACCGGGCTGGTGAACCCCCGGTTGAATCACGTATTTGGTGACATCATCGAATCCCATGGGATAGTTGATGGCCGGAGAGGAGAATTCCGCTGCATCGATCACGCCCCGCTCCAGGGCCAGGTAGACTTCGCCGCCGGGAAGCGGAGACACGGATGCGCCCAGGTTGTTCATGATGTCCATGAACCAGCCTGGCGTCCGGATTCTCATGCCTTTGAAATCTTCCATGCTGGTGGCTCTTTTATTGGAGGAAAGTCCCATTTCCTGGCCGCACTGGCCGCCGGGGAGGGCAAACAGGTTGAACTGGCCGTAAATTTCCTGCATCATCTCCACGCCGCCTCTTTCATAGAGCCAGATATTGTACAATTCTGCATCCAGGCCGAAGGGGACAGATGCCAGGGCAACAAAGGCTTCGTTTTTGCCTTTCCAGTAGCCCGGCCAGTCATGACCCACCTGAGCCGCTCCGGTGCTTACCGCGTCAAAACTCTGCATGGCAGGTACCAGTTCTCCGGCGGAAAACGGTTTGATATCCAGGCGGCCGGCAGATGCCAGACGCACACTGTCGGCAAAATGGGATGCAATATCATAGAACAAAAGCCCTTTGGACCAGGGCATGACCATTTTCCAGCGGATTTGTTCATCCGATGTCTTGAATGAGACCCGTTTTGCTTCCTTGGCCCGGGGATCTTCTCCGAATTTTTCACGTTTGGCATGGGCAGTGCCGCAGACAAAGACAACTGCCATCAGAAGGGTTACCGCTATGCTTAATGCTTTTTTCATGCTTTCCTCCATCTTTTTAAAAAAATTGATTATTCACACGCCTGTCTCCAGATATTGCCTGAGATGGTTTTTGCCTCCTTTCCCGGATGGGTCTTAAAGGTATTCCGGTAAGTCCAAAATGGTGATTTCACGCTTTTATGTCGCGGACTTTCTTGGTAGTACCAATACTAAAATCCATATCGACCGCTTTGTCAAGAAAAAAATAATTTTGTTTGTTTTTTGCCGCAAAGTCTGTTATACGATTTTATATTCATAAAAAACAAATGGTTATGTTTTTCGATGCCTGTGTATAAACAGAGGCGGATCCATGAAATAATCATTTGACAACACCGGAAATTTATATGATAGTAAATTGGTAGTACCATAAAACAAAAGAGGTGCCTATGATCCCCCGGTCCATCCAGGATGCGCTCCAGAAAATTGTGGGGCCACAACACCTGCTTACGCAGACAGAAGACATGCTCACCTATTCCTATGACGCCGCAGTGCTGGACCCGGTGATGCCTGCAGCTGCAGTGATTCCTGAAAACACGACTCAGCTCGGCGAAATCATCGCCCTGTGCCATGAAAACACGATTCCCATAACGGTCAGAGGGTCCGGCACCAATCTGTCCGGCGGTACCATCCCGCAGTCATCGGGCATCGTGGTACTTACCGGCCGGATGAATAAAATCATTGAAATCAATGAAGCGGATATGTATGCCGTGGTGGAACCCGGCGTTGTGACGGCCACCCTGGCGGCCCAAGTGGAAAAACTGGGGCTGTTCTATCCGCCGGATCCCGGATCCATGGCGGTGTCCACGATCGGCGGCAATGTGGCGGAAAATGCCGGGGGCCTGCGGGGACTCAAATACGGGGTGACCAAGGATTATGTCATGGGACTTCAATTTTTTGACTGCCGGGGCAATTATATCAAAACCGGTTCCAGGACCGTGAAGTGCGCCACCGGCTATAATATCACAGGACTCATGGTGGGGTCTGAAGGCACCCTGGGGGTCCTGGACCAGGTGATTCTCAAACTCATCCCGGCCCCAAAGGCCAGGCAGGCCATGGTGGCGGTGTATGACACCATTGAACAGGCATCGGAAACCGTGGCCGGTATCATTTCGGCACGCATTGTGCCGGCCACCCTGGAAATTCTGGACAATTTCACCATCCGGGCGGTGGAGGATTTTTCAAAGGCGGGACTTCCCACGGATGCGGCCGCCCTGCTGCTCATCGAGGTGGATGGACACCCGGCCGTGGTGGCGGAAGAAGCCGAACAGGTGAAGGCCCTGTGTCTGAAAATGGGGGCACGGACCATTGACCGGGCCAAAGATGATGCCCAGCGGGACAGGATCTGGGCAGCC
>JBFLKI010000245.1:0-6885 GCA_040883135.1 Desulfotignum sp.
CGTGTCTCCGCCCAAAATCGTGGCCCCGGAATAGATGATCACATCATCCTCGATGGTGGGGTGGCGTTTGGCGCCCCGCAGTTTTTCTCCGGCGTCCGGGGGAAGAGATAGTGCGCCGATGGTCACATTCTGATAGATCCGGACGTTGTTCCCGATTTCCGATGTTTCACCGATCACAATGCCGGTGCCGTGGTCGATGACGAATCTGCTGCCGATGGTGGCACCGGGGTGGATGTCGATGCCTGTCAGACTGTGGGCCTGTTCCGTGATGATCCTCGGCAGCTGTGGCACCTGGAGTTTGAACAGCCGGTTGGCGATCCGGTACACCATGGTGGCATACAGCCCGGGATAGGAAAAAATGACTTCATCATGACTTTTGGCGGCCGGGTCGCCTGCATAAGCCCCTTTGACATCCTCGGCCAGTTCCCGCCTCAGATCAGGAATCGCCCGGATCATCCGCAGGGCCGCTTCATGTCCCCGGGGTTCGCATTCCGAGCACTGCAAATCATACCGCAGGCAGTCGTGCCGCAGCACATGAATGATCTGTTCGGATAAAATGTCGTACAGCTGGGAGACGGACTGTCCTAAATGGTAAACCAGGTTGGCGTTGTCCACTTTTTCCTTGGAAAAATATCCCGGGAACAGCACTTCCCTGAATTTTTCGATCATGTCCCGTACTGAGATGGAAAAATGAATGGGTTCATCCCCGATATGGGCAAAACAGGTGTCATCTTCCAGAGAGGTGATGATCTGTCTGATGGCTTCAGGCAGTGATTTGCGCTGATCAGGGATACGATTGCCGCCGATTCGGCAGGTGGATTGGGTTTGTAACGGGTCATTCATTTTGCACACATCCTTTGTCTGATTCAAAAAACCTGATGAATACCGGACATTGTCGGCACGATTCCATTTTTTCCGCCCAGGATTGACAGGCTTCGCCGTTGCACCGGGTCCCGGTGATGAACCAGCACAGATCACCGGAGTTGAATTCCCATGCCGGGCAGTTTTCCAGGCGGCTGCCGGAACACTGGTTGATATCCCAGCATTTTAAGCCGTCCTGATCCGGATTCAATGTCTTGTAAAACAGAAACAGGGCCTGACGTTCCACATGATGGGGGATTTTTCGCCACCCCTGTTCATAGCTGTGAATCGCTTTGATGGAAATACCCAGCAACTGGGCCAGTTCTTTCTGGGTTTTGCCAAGCCGGTTTCGCAGGTATTTGAATTGATCCGGATCCATGAACATCCTTTTATGATTCATACTGATTGGAATTTATCATTTTATAAATGAAGATATACCACAGAGTGGTGGGTGTCAACGGAGAAATTTCCGTAAATCTGAAAAATACATGGCCCTGGTTGACGAACATATTTGCGGCATTACTTTATTGCCAAAATTAAAATTAATAATGAAAGGAACCCAAGGTGACCTATGAAATTAGATAAATTGACCATGAAATCCCAGGAACTTTTGCAGTCCGCCCATGAAATGGCCCGACGGAAAAATCATTCCGCCATCGAGCCGGTTCATTTTATCAAAGGGATGATTGCCGACCCCCAGGGCGTGGTCGTGGCGATTTTAAGGAAAATAGGAACGGACATGTCCGCGGTGACTGCTGACGTGGATCAGGCCGTGGAAAATCTGCCTCAGGTGTCCAGTCCGGCGGACATCTATCTGTCACGGGACAGCCAGCAGGTGCTGGACACGGCGTTTAAAGAAGCGGACAAGATGAAGGATCAGTACGTCAGCTTAGAGCATCTGCTGCTGGCGTTGACCAGTGCCAGAGGGAAAGCCGGAGAGATCCTGTCCCGCCAGGGAGTGACAAGGGATGCCATTCTTTCCGTGTTGAAAGACATCCGAGGCAACCAGAGTGTGACCGACCAGAACCCGGAAGAAAGATATCAGGCCTTGGAAAAATACGGACGGGACCTGACCCAGCTGGCACGCACCGGCAAGCTGGATCCCGTGATCGGCAGAGATGACGAAATCCGGCGGATCGTGCAGGTGCTGTCCCGGCGGCGTAAGAACAACCCCGTGCTGATCGGTGAACCCGGGGTGGGCAAGACCGCCATTGTGGAAGGTCTGGCCCAGCGCATCGTGGAAGGGGATGTGTCGGATTCCCTGAAAAACCGGCGGGTGGTGGCCCTGGACATGGGGGCCCTGCTGGCCGGTGCCAAGTTCAGAGGCGAATTCGAGGAACGGCTCAAGGCCGTGCTTAAGGAGGTGGAAGCAGCTGAAGGAGAGATCGTTCTGTTCATCGACGAACTGCACACGGTGGTGGGGGCCGGGGCATCTGAAGGGTCCGTGGATGCCTCCAACATGCTCAAGCCGGCCCTGGCCCGGGGCACCCTGCGGTGCGTGGGCGCCACCACGTTAAACGAATATCGCAAATATATTGAAAAGGATGCCGCCCTGGAGCGCCGGTTCCAGCCGGTCATGGCCAAGGAGCCCAGCGTGGCGGACACCATCTCCATTCTTCGGGGTCTGAAGGAAAAATATGAGGTGCACCACGGTATCCGCATCAAGGATTCCGCCCTGGTGGCGGCGGCTACGCTGTCCAACCGGTATATCGCGGACCGGTTTCTGCCGGACAAGGCCGTGGACCTGATCGATGAGTGCGCCTCCAGGCTGCGTATCGAGATCGATTCCATGCCCCGGGCCATCGACGAAATCCAGCGCAAAATCACCCAGGCCCAGATCGAGCGCCAGGCCCTGCTCAAGGAAAAAGACCCGGCATCCAGAGAGCGGCTTGAAAAACTGGAAAAAGAGATTGCCGGCATGTCCGAAGAGATCGGGCCCATGAAAATGCACTGGGACAATGAAAAGAAACTGATTCAGGAGATATCGGGTATCAGAGAGGAACTGGATAAATCCCAGACCCAGGCCCAGATGGCAGAGCGGGCCGGAGATCTCGAAAAGGTGGCCCAGATCCGGTACGGCACCATGACCCAGCTGCAGCGGGACCTGGAAGCCAAGAAAAAGGAGCTAGAAGATCTTCAGCAGACAGGCAAGATGCTCAAGGAGGATGTGGACGAGACCGATGTGGCCGAGGTGGTGTCCGCCTGGACCGGGATTCCGGTATCCAAGATGCTGGAGGCGGAACAGGAAAAACTGGTGCACATGGAGGATTACATCAAGCGCCGGGTCATCGGTCAGACCCAGGCCATTGACGCGGTGGCCAATGCCGTGCGAAGGGCCCGCTCCGGTCTATCTCCTGAGGACCGGCCCATCGGGACGTTCATCTTCATGGGACCTACCGGCGTGGGCAAGACCGAGCTGGCCAAATCTCTGGCCGAGTTCATGTTTGACAGCCAGCAGGCCATGGTGCGGCTGGACATGTCCGAATACATGGAAAAGCATTCCGTGGCCCGGCTCATCGGGGCGCCTCCCGGATATGTGGGGTATGATGAAGGGGGATTTCTGACCGAAACCGTGCGGCGCAGGCCCTATTCCGTGCTGCTGTTCGATGAGATCGAAAAAGCCCATCCGGATGTGTTCAATATTCTGCTCCAGGTGCTGGATGACGGGCGGATGACCGATGGACACGGGCGTACCGTGGATTTCAGAAATACCATCATCATCATGACCTCCAACGTGGGATCCCGGTTTCTCCAGGATGCCGGCACCGGCGGCGCATTTTCACAAGAAGAGGTGGATGAAGGTATTGCCCGGGCGTTGAAAGAGATGTTCCGGCCCGAGTTTTTGAACCGGATCGATGAAATCATCACATTCCATGCCCTGGATGAAACACATATCCGGCAGATCGCGGATATCCAGATTCATAATCTGAACCGGCGACTGGCCTCCCGGGGCCTGACCATCGAGTTGGATGAAAAAGCCATGGCCTACCTGGCTCAAAAAGGCTATGACCCCAGCTTTGGCGCCCGGCCCTTGAAACGGGTGATTCAGCGGGAGATCGAAAATCCGTTGTCTCTGGCCCTGCTGAAAGGGGAGTATGTCAAAGGAGACACCATCCGGCTGACTTTAAATGATAGTTCCCAAGGGCTGACTTTCAGCCGGTGAGAGCAAAACCCCGGATTCAGAACCGCTGACTGAATTCCCGCGCATCCGGGTTATTTTTTAAAAACCGATACAAGGTGGCCCGGCCGACACCAAGGAGCCGGGCCGCTTTTGATTTATTTCCGCCGGTCCTGGTCAGGGCCGCCTTTACCGATGCGGCATCCAGCCTGCTTCTGACAGATCCGGTTTCCGGAAGCGTGTCCTGCGGATGTTCCGGAGCCAGGGCGGTGGGCGAGACCGGGGACACACCGGAACCCCGGGTGATTTCCGGTGGCAGGTCTGAGGGCAGGATCTGTTTGCCCCGGCAACGCACCACGGAAAACTGGATCACG
Organism: Desulfotignum sp.; assembly: GCA_040883135.1. Classification (GTDB taxonomy): domain Bacteria; phylum Desulfobacterota; class Desulfobacteria; order Desulfobacterales; family Desulfobacteraceae; genus Desulfotignum. Next base: position 4,354 of record JBFLKI010000245.1, read on the forward strand.
TTTTTCAGTTCCCGGACATTGCCGGGCCAGTCATAGTCCAGCAGCAGATTCAGGGTGTCACCGGCCAGGACCGGCATGACAGCGTTGTTTTCCTGTTCCGCCTGTTTGAGAAAATGGGCCGCCAGCAAAGGAATATCGTTTTTCCGTTCCCGCAGCGGGGGCAGGTGAATGGGAATGACGTTGAGGCGGTAATACAAGTCTTCTCTGAACCGGCCGGACCGGACTTGTTCTTTCAGGGATTTGTTGGCAGCGGAAATGATCCGCACATCAACGGATTCTTTTTTTTCCCCACCCACTTTTTCAAACGTGCCTTCCTGAAGAAACCGCAGCAGCTTGACCTGGATTTTCAGGGGCAGTTCCGTTACCTCGTCCAGAAACAACGTGCCTTTGTGGGCCAGTTCGAACCGCCCTTTCCTTTCTTTGACAGCCCCGGTGAACGCGCCCTTGACATGCCCGAACAGCTCGCTTTCCACAATCCCTTCCGGAATGGCGCCGCAGTTCACCGGCACAAACGCCCCGTTCCCATAGGCGGAAATATCGTGAATGGCATTGGCCACCCGTTCCTTGCCGGTGCCGGTTTCTCCGGACACGTGTACCGGATAGCTGTACAAGGCCACATCCCGGATCTGCTGGAAGATCTCCTGCATGGTGTGGTCTTTGCCGATAATGCCGTTAAAGCAGGACAGAGACTCCGCTTTCAGGGACAGGCTGATGGAATCGGTCAGATCCCGGAAAGAGGCGATGACGCCTTTGAACTCTCCCTGATTGTCAATCACCGCGGATACCGTCATTTCCAGCTGCCGGGTGTCTCCGGTGCGGGTAATAAACGTGATGGGATATTCTTTGGTGTCGGAGAAAAAAGCGGGCGTGTCTGAGCAGAATGAACATTTTGCGCCGCAGAAAGGAGCCCCGAATATCTGATGGCAGTCTTTTCCAAGCACTTCCTGTTTGCTGTATCCGGTGATTTTCTCCGCTTCTTTGTTGAATACCGTGATGATCCGTTCCGGTGTGTGGGCAATGACGCCCTGTTTAAGATTGTCCAGAACCAGATTCAGGTTGTTTCTGTCGAGCAGACTGTGGGCAGGGTTTGTCATGTCATGTCATCTTTGGCGACAAAAAGGGTCATATGGCACAAATCTGATGCCTTAAATGACACGTTTATGTATCAAGCGCAACTACTTTTTTGGTTTTCAGGAAAAAGCGGATCAGTCCTCTTCCCATGAAATGCAGTCTTTGGGGCAGTTTTTCACGGCCTCAAGAATATCATCGTCCTGATAATCATCGAGTTCCTTTATCTGCACATAACCGGAATCGCTGATTTCAAAGGCATGCGGGGCCAGTTCCACACAGATTTCACATAAAATGCAGGACCCCAGATCAATGGCCGGCCGTCTCATGATTTGTGATCATCCTTGGTATCGGGTAGATTGCGTGTGTCAAATGGACGGGTCACCGTATCAAACCACCACCCCTTGTCGATATGGGCCTGTTTTTCCTTTAATGCCAGATCCAGAATCCGGTATCCGGAATCCAGCAGAATCCCGTACAGCACCCCGCAACCGGGATCATCATGATGATCATATCCCAGGTGCGCCAGCGTGATCATCTCTTTTGCCAGATCGATGGTACGGGCGATATTTTCATCACATTTTTTGGCGGTCATCCATCTTTCCTGTGTTTGACTGTGTTTGTGTTCGAAGTGCCGACACCGACCAGGTCACAGATGCGTCGGGTTTCACAATGCCATCCGGTATACAGCGCAATGTCTGTGTCATCACTTTTCAGATGTTCAGCCACAGGGTTCGGATGCAACCGGCCGGCGTTTGTCAGCGCCCGGACGGCATACGCTCTTTTGACCGGATCTTTGTCCTCCAGAAAGGGATAAATCAGTTCGGCCCTGTCATCGGTGATCCGGTCAGCGGCGGTTCCGGCATAGGTGCCGGCACCCCATAAGATGCCCTGCTGCAGATCGAGGTTGTCAATAAAATTGGCTTTGGGATCCAGAAAGGAAAATAAAATAGAGTCGAATTCCGCTGCCAGGCCTGAATGACGGCTTAGAATCTCTCCCATGGCTTCAGCCGATCCCCAGCCGATCCCGCCGGATTCATCATTGAGGTTCCACATGAGCCGCCGCATCAGATCCCGGCCGCTTTCCATCCGTGATACCGCCATGCGCTGTCCAAGATGGCCCATGGCGGTCACGCTGCGGAACCGGATCAATGCGTCCGGGTTGTAAAAATAAGAGAACAGATGACCCTTCAACTGGTTGTCCGGGATCCGGGCCAGCCGTTCCAGCGCTGTATGCCGGTCCGGATGGTTGAGAATCTCTCCGACCTGATGCCGGATTTTTCTGCCGCGTGGTCTGGCCATAAATTTCCTGCTGTCAATTATGATAATTCATATGAAAGTAAATGCACAAATTATGCCAGAAATGACGGAGAGGAAGACCGATGCCGGGCTTTTTCCTCTTGTATCAATCAACAACATAGTGTTTCGAAATTATAGACATATTTGATCTTACTATCGAGCAAC
>JBFLKI010000246.1:0-13103 GCA_040883135.1 Desulfotignum sp.
GATCAACCATCTGAAAGCCAATGCGGTCTGCCGGGCCGGATTGATATCTGTGGGCACCTGATAGGTGGACCCACCGATTCTTCGGGATTTGACTTCCACAGCCGGACGAATATTGTCAACCGCTTTTTTGAACACGTCAAGCGCCGGCTCACCCACTTTTTCCTCTGAGATCAACAAGGCACTTGTCACCACTTTCCGGGCCGCGTTTTTTTTGCCGTTTTTCATCACGCAGTTCACGAATTTAGCCGCAAGCTTTTGTTCCTGTGTGGCGTTTTTCGTCAAATTTTCATCAATGATATGTTTCTGTGCCATGTATCTTGTCCATTTATTATCTTGATTGAATTACTTGGGTCTCTTGGCACCGTACTTGGAACGGCCCTGACGTCTGTCATCCACACCCAGGGTATCCAGTGCCCCCCTGACGATATGATAACGGACACCCGGAAGGTCCTTGACCCTGCCACCCCGCACCAGGACCACGGAGTGTTCCTGAAGGTTATGCCCCATGCCCGGGATATACGCCGCCACTTCCATGCCGGTCGTCAACCTGACCCTTGCCACTTTTCTCAAGGCGGAGTTCGGCTTTTTAGGCGTTGATGTGTACACCCTGGTACAAACTCCTCGTTTCTGAGGCCCACCCTTCAAAGCAGGCGTACTTACCTTTTTCTCAGCTTTTTTTCTGCTCTTTCTAACCAACTGATTAATGGTCGGCATAATCTTTTCAACGCTCCTTATACATTCAATACATCGCCTTACACGACAAAATATTTAATTCTACTTATCAAAATTTGAATTGTCAAGCAATTTTTGATTTTACATCAGACCCTGGCCGCTTCACCCAGCGCCACCTCCACATTCCGATATCCGGGAAATCCGGTGCCGGCAGGGATCAGACGCCCCATGATCACATTTTCCTTCAGCCCCTTTAGCCCATCGTATTTGGCCTCGATGGCGGCCAGGGTCAAGACTTTGGTGGTTTCCTGAAACGACGCCGCAGACAGGAAACTGTCTGTGGACAATGATGCCTTGGTAATTCCCAGAATCAGAGGTTCCCCTTTGGCCGGCTCACCACCCTTCATGGCTGTTTCCCGGTTGGTCTCCTCGAACACCACCCGGTCCACCTGCTCATCGGGAATAAAATTGGTATCTCCTGTGGATACCACTTTGACCCGCCGCATCATCTGTCGGATCACCACCTCAATATGCTTGTCATTGATTCGAACCCCCTGGAGACGGTACACTTCCTGAACCTCGTCCACCAGATATTTGGCCAGGGCCACTTCCCCTTTGATGTTCATGATGTCCTGGGGGTTGGCACTGCCGGCGATCAGGGGGTCCCCCGCCTTGACGAAATCACCGTCATATACGGTGACGTGCTGCCCTTTGGGAATGCCATACTCTTTTTTCTCTCCCACATCCGACGGGGTTATGGTTACCTTCTGCCGGCCCTTGGTTCCCTTGGACACGCTGACCGTGCCGTCGATTTCCGTCAAAATGGTGGGATCCTTGGGTTTCCTTACCTCGAAAAGCTCCGCCACTCGCGGCAGACCACCGGTGATGTCCTTGGTCTTGGTGGTGGCCCTGGGAAGCTTGGCAATGACATCACCGGCCAGCACATGGTCATCCTCTTCAACGGTAAGGATGGCATTGACCGGAAGAAAGTACCGGGCCGCTGCATTGGAAGAAGGCAGCTTTACGGCTTTTCCGCTTGAATCCCGCAGCGTGATGCGCGGACGGGTTTCAGGGTCCTTGCCCTCAGTAATGGTCCGGCTGACCTTTCCGGTCACCGGGTCGATCTGTTCCTGGACAGTATTGCCGATCTCAATGTCCGCAAACCGGATCCGGCCGGACACTTCCGTAATAATGGGAGTGGTGAACGGATCCCAGGAGGCGATGATTTCACCGGGTTCGATGGGCTGGCCGTCCCTGACATGGAGGTTAGCGCCGTAAATCACGGTTTCCTTGGCCCTTTCCCGGCCGTCTTCTCCCACAATGGTGATCCCGCCGCCTTTGCGGTTCATGACAATGACTTCATTGCTGGCCGTGGTGACGGTCTGAAGGTTCTCATTGTATTTGAGAATCCCGCCGACCCGGGCTTTGACCTCGGCTACCTCCACCTTTCTGGAGGCGGTACCGCCGATATGAAATGTCCGCATGGTCAGCTGGGTACCGGGTTCGCCGATGGACTGTGCCGCCACAATACCGATGGCCTGACCGATCTCCACGGTGTCACCGTGGGCAAGATCCCGGCCGTAGCATTTGGAACAGACCCCGTATTTGGAATTACAGGTCAACACCGACCGGATTTTCACTTTCTGAACACCGGCATCCTCGATCTTCGCCACATGGGCTTCGGTCAGTTCCGTGTCGATACCCACAATGAACTCATCGGAATAGGGATCTTTGACATCTTCCTGAACCACTCTTCCCAGAATACGCTCACCCAGGGTCTGGATCACTTCCCCGCCTTCGTACAGGGCCTCTACTTCGATACCGTTGATGGTACCGCAGTCTTCTTCAATGATGGTACAATCCTGTCCCACATCTGCCAGGCGCCGGGTCAGATACCCGGAATTGGCGGTTTTCAGGGCCGTGTCCGCCAGCCCTTTCCGTGCGCCATGGGTGGAAATAAAATATTGCAGCACGGTCAACCCTTCACGGAAACAGGCGGTAATCGGGTTCTCAATGATTTCACCGGACGGTTTGGCCATCAGGCCCCGCATCCCGGCCAGCTGGCGCATCTGATCCTTGGAACCACGGGCGCCGGAATCCGCCATGACATACACGGCGTTCAAACCCTCAAGTGCTTCGATATTCTCGGCGCCGGTGGGGTTCTTCATCACCTCCATCATGGCATTGGCAATATCGTCGGTAGCCTGGGCCCAGATATCCACCACCTTGTTGTATTTCTCTCCCTGGGTGATCAATCCCTCCGCATACTGATTTTTAATCTCCAGGACATTTTTTTCCGCGGCCGCCACAATATCCCATTTCTGTTCCGGTATGATCATGTCGTCCACACAGATGGACAGGCCGCCCAGGGTGGAATATTTGTATCCGATATCCTTGAGCCGGTCGGACAGCACCACGGTTTCCTTCAACCCGATATTCCGATAGGCGTAATCGATGAGGTTGACAATGGATCCCTTGTCCATCAGTTTGTTCACCAGTTTGAACGGCAATGTGGTTTCCCGCTCATCCACCTTGAAAATGGTGAACCGGTCCCCCACCGCACGGACATCTGTGAACTGGCCCTGTTTCAACCCGAACAGCTGTTCCACCACCACATCCGACACCTGAAACAGGTTCTTGAACTCTTTGCGGGTGAGCAGCCCGGTTTTCCCGGATGTCTTTTTGATCTCTTCATCGGCATATCTGTTCAACACCTCGTCAAACGATTTGCCGGCCTTCAGCTCTGCGAGAGCTGTTTCGCAGGATTCCTGGGTGTCGGTGCGGATCCGGCTCAAAGACAGCAGGGTATCGCCGGGGATGGTTTCCCAAAGCAGAATCCGGCCCGTGGTGGTATCGAACACCTCTCCTCCGATCCGGACTTTTATTTTGGCATGAAGCGCCAGAGCGCCGGCATCGAATGCATATCTGACCTCATCGATGGAGGAAAAGACACTGCCCGATCCCTTCTGATTCGCCACGGCCCGGGTCATGTAATAAATACCCAGCACGATATCCTGGGTAGGCACGATAATGGGCTGTCCATTGGCCGGTGACAGAATATTGTTGGTGGAAAGCATCATCACCCGGGCCTCCAGCAGGGCCTCCAGTGACAACGGCACATGAACCGCCATCTGATCGCCGTCAAAATCCGCGTTAAATGCCGGACAGACAAGGGGATGGAGCTGAATGGCTTTCCCTTCGATCAGCACCGGTTCAAAGGCCTGAAATCCGAGCCGGTGCAGGGTCGGTGCCCGGTTGAGCATCACCGGATACTCCTTGACCACCGATTCCAGCGCATCCCAGACTTCATTTTCTTCCTTTTCCACCATTTTCTTGGCACTTTTCACCGTGGAAACCAGGCCTTTCTGTTCCAGGTAGTTGTAGATAAATGGCTTGAAAAGTTCCAGCGCCATCTTTTTGGGAATGCCGCACTGATGAAGCCGCAGTTCAGATCCCACCGTGATCACGGTACGCCCGGAATAATCCACCCGTTTTCCCAGAAGGTTCTGGCGGAACCGGCCCTGTTTGCCTTTCAGGGTATCACTCAACGATTTGAGGGGACGTTTGTTGGTTCCCGTGACCACCCGGCCGTGCCGGCCGTTGTCGAACAGCACGTCCACCGACTCCTGAAGCATGCGTTTTTCATTTCTGACGATGATATCCGGTGCATTCAGGTCCACCAGCCGTTTGAGCCGATTGTTCCGGTTCAGGACCCTGCGGTAAAGATCATTGAGATCGGAGGTGGCGAATCGCCCCCCTTCCAGCGGGACCAGAGGCCGCAGATCCGGCGGCAGAATGGGGCAGGCTGTCATGATCATGCGGGATGGTTCGATGCCGGATGTCAGAAACGCGGAAATCACTTTAAGCCGTTTGGCCATTTTCTGCTGTTTGGCCACGGATTTGGTCAGATTGATCTCCTCTTTGAGGGCATCATGGATGCCTTGGAGATCCAGTTCATCCAGGAGTTTCAAAATCGCTTCAGCCCCGATACCTGACACGAACCCTTCCTCACCGAAGGATTCAATGGCTTCATAGTACTGGTCATCCGACAGAAGCTGATATTTTTTCAGCCCGGAATCTTTGGGATCCATCACAATATAGGAATCAAAATACAGGACCTTTTCCAGACTCTTCAGGGTCAGGTCCAGGGCATTGCCGATCTTGGAAGGCAGGCTTTTCAGAAACCAGATATGAGACACCGGAGAGGCCAGCTCGATATGGGCCATGCGCTCCCGACGCACTTTGGACTGAATCACCTCCACGCCGCATTTTTCACACACCACCCCCCGGTGTTTCATGCGCTTGTATTTGCCGCAGTTACACTCGTAGTCCTTGGTAGGCCCGAACACCTTGGCGCAGAACAGTCCGTCCCGTTCCGGTTTGAAGGTCCGGTAGTTGATGGTTTCCGGTTTTTTGATCTCACCATGGGACCACTCTCTGATCTGGTCGGAAGAGGCAAGGCTGATCTGAACCCCCTGATACACCTTGGGGTCTTTTGGTTTTGCGAAAAAATCGTATATATTGTCCAAAGCTTACTCCTTATTTGCTGCCTTCAATAAGATTCATGTCCAAACCCAGACTGTTGAGCTCCTTGATCAATACCCGGAACGATTCAGGCATGCCCGGTTCCAGCACGCTCTGACCTTTGACGATCTTCTCGTACATGCGGGTTCTGCCCACCATGTCATCAGACTTGACGGTAAGGAATTCCTGGAGTGCGTGCGCCGCGCCATAGGCTTCCATGGCCCAGACTTCCATTTCACCCAGCCGCTGCCCCCCGAACTGGGCCTTGCCGCCCAGGGGCTGCTGGGTCACCAGGGAATAGGGGCCGATGGACCGTGCATGGAGTTTGTCATCCACCAGATGGTGCAGTTTGAGCATATACATGGTGCCGACCGTGACCGGGGTGTGGAATGGCTCACCGGTTCTGCCGTCGTAAAGAACCGACTGACCGGACCGCTGATATCCGGACATTTCCAGCAGGTCCTTGATTTCATCTTCCGTGGCACCGTCAAATACCGGGGTGGCCGTGTGGACGCCTTTCCGATAAAGGGATGCAAAATCCAGCAGTTCCCGTTCATCCATGGCATCGATCCGGTTGGCCAGGGCATCTTCAATATCATCGGCCTTTTGCTTGTCTGTCAGGGAAAACACGCTCCGCACTTTGGACCGGAGATCTTCCAGCCGTTTTTCCTCGATCATCTCATTGATCTGCTGTCCCAGGCCAAAGGCTGCCTGACCCAGATGGATTTCAAGGATCTGTCCAACATTCATACGGGACGGGACACCCAGAGGATTGAGCACCATGTCCACGGGTCGGCCGTCGGCAAAATATGGCAGGTCCTCCACCCGCAGTATCCGGGAAACCACGCCTTTATTCCCATGGCGGCCGGCCATTTTATCTCCAACGGACAATACCCGTTCCATGGCCACACTGATTTTGATCAGTTTTAAAACGCCGGGGGGCAGGTCATCTCCTTTTTCAAACCGGGACACCTGGCGGTTGAAATGTTCCTTGGCCTTTTTGATCTGTTCCTGGGCATGTTCCAGAATCTGCTGGGCCCTTTCGGTTGCCACGGCATCTTCCACAGACAGATTCACCAGAGAAGATACCGGAATCTTTTCCAGTATGCCGGGAACAACCGTGTCTCCTTTTTTGACCCGAACCTTTCCATTTTTTTCCAGATCGGAAAGCACCTTCTGTCCCGCCAGAATCGATTCAACTTTTTCTCTGGCCACCTGGGAAATAATACTGATCTCATCGTCCCGGTCTTTTTCCAGGCGCTCGATTTCTTCGTCCTCGATGAGCCGGGTCCGATCGTCCTTAGGCAGACCTCTTCTGGAAAACACCTTGGCATCGATCACTTTGCCGCTGACACCCGGCGGCACCGTCAGAGAAGTGTCTTTGACATCTCCGGCCTTTTCCCCGAAAATGGCCCGCAGCAGTTTTTCTTCCGGTGACAGCTGGGTTTCCCCCTTGGGGGTTATTTTTCCCACCAGAATGTCCCCCGGATTCACTTCCGCCCCCAGACGGATAATGCCGCTTTCATCCAGATTCTTCAGAGCATCTTCCCCCACGTTGGGAATATCCCGGGTGATCTCTTCCTTCCCCAGTTTCGTGTCTCTGGCAAGAACTTCAAACTCCTCTACATGCACGGAGGTATAGACACCGTCTTTTACCAGACGTTCACTCACCAGGATGGAGTCCTCATAATTGTATCCATCCCATGGCATAAACGCCACCGTGACATTTTTCCCTAATGCCAGTTCGCCCATTTCCGTGGACGGCCCGTCCGCGATCACCTGACCTTTTTTGACCTGATCCCCTTTTTCCACGATCGGGCGATGGTTGAAACAGGTGTTTTGATTGGAACGGACGAATTTGGTGCAATTATAAATGGATACCGCCTTGTCAAACCCTTTGGTTTCATCATCGTCATTTCTCACCACGATGCGTTTGGCATCCACATCCACCACGGTGCCGTCATGATCCGCCACAATGGTGACACCTGAATCTCTGGCCACCACACTTTCCATCCCCGTGCCCACCAGCGGGGCTTCGCTGCGGATCAACGGAACGGCCTGCCGCTGCATGTTGGAACCCATGAGCGCCCGGTTGGCATCATCATTTTCCAGAAACGGAATCAGGGCAGCAGATACAGACACCAGCTGATTGGGCGACACGTCCATATATTTGACCACATCCGGAGGCACCAGTTCAAATTCACCTGCTACCCGGGCGGACACACGGGGGTTGATAAACCGGCCTTCCGGGTCCAGCGGCGCATTGGCCTGGGCAATGGGATGCTCTTTTTCCTCAAACGCACTCAAATGGCGAATGGTTTTACTGGCCACGGAATCTTTCACGAGACGAAACGGGGTTTCGATGAATCCGAAATCATTGACCCGGGCATAGGTGCAAAGAGATACGATCAACCCGATATTGGGACCTTCCGGGGTTTCAATGGGACAGATTCGGCCGTAGTGAGAGGGATGCACGTCCCGGACTTCGAATCCGGCCCGTTCCCGGGTCAGACCGCCCGGTCCCAGCGCGGACAGACGTCGTTTATGGGTGGTCTCTGACAACGGGTTGGTCTGATCCATGAACTGGGACAGCTGCGAGGTACCGAAAAACTCCCGGACCACTGCTGATACCGGTTTGGGATTCACCAGATCGTGGGGCATCATGGCATCCACTTCCTGCATGCTCATTTTTTCCTTGATGGCCCGTTCCATGCGGATGAGGCCGATCCGGTAATGGTTTTCCAGCAGTTCTCCCACAGCCCGGACCCGCCGATTGCCCAGGTGATCGATATCATCCACCTGTCCCTGGGTATCTTTGAGCTCGATCAGTGTCGCGGCCGTCAGCAGCACATCTTCCTTCCGAAGGGTTTTCACGTCCAGCATGGTGTCCACCCCTAAACGCAGGTTCATTTTCAAACGGCCGACCTTGGACAGATCATAGTATGCCTGACGGAAGAACAAATGATCGATAAAATCCTGCGCCACCTCGATGGTGGCGGGATTCCCGGGGCGTAACCGGCGATAGATATCCATCAGCGCCACTTCCCTGGAGTGCACCTTGTCACTCACCAGGGTTTTTCTCATGGCATCGGAGCTCCGGGAATCCACATGAAGAATATGAAAATCAGGAATCCCGCTCTTTTCCAGAATCTCAAACGTATCTTCTTCGATCATCTCGCCGGCCTTGAACAGCACCTCATCGGTTTCCGGGTCATGAATATCTCTGGCAAACGCTTTGTTCAGCAAGTCCTCGATCGAAATGGGAACAAAGGTCAACCCTTCGTCCGCAAGTTGTTTCAAGGCCCGTTTTGTAAAGATTCTTCCCTGCTTTACGACCACTTCCCCGGTTTCAGGCGAAATGACATCAAAACTGGCCCGCTGACGGACCAGGTTGTCAGGAACAAACTCCTTAAAAAACGAGCCTTCCTTTTTAACAATACATTCTTTCCGGTAAAAGAAATCCAGAATATCCTCGCTGGTATAACCGAACGCCTTGAACAGAATGGATACTGGAAATTTTCTGCGCCGATCGATACGTATATTGATGATATCCTTGGCATCGATTTCCATATCGATCCAGGAGCCTCTCACCGGTATGATTCTGGCGTTGTAAATAATTTTACCTGTCGAATAGTTTTTTCCCTTGTCATGATCGAAAAACACACCGGAGGATCGATGCAGCTGACTGACGACAGCCCGTTCCGTCCCATTGATGATAAATGTACCCTGCCGGGTCATCAACGGGATGGTGCCGAAATAGATTTCCTGTTCCTTGATATCACGGATGGCCGCATTTCCCGTATCTTTGTCATGGTCATAGACGACCAGCCGGACCCGGATATTCACCGGAATATCATAGGTCATCCCCCTGCTGATACACTCTTTCATGGAATGTTTGGCTTCGCCGAAAGAATAAGACACATACTCCAGAGAAGCCGTATCGGTAAAATCCTTGATGGGAAAAACCGATTTGAACACGGCATGTAGCCCCTTTTCTTCCCGTTCGGCAGGCAGGGTTTCACGTTGTAAAAAGCTTTCGAAAGAATTGCGCTGCATCCCGATCAGATCCGGAATATCAATGATTTTCCGCTTGCTGCCAAACTCTTTTCGAATACGCTTGTTGGTCAAAAGACTATCGGTCATGTTATCTCCCAGAAGTGAGTTTTTCCAACCGTAAAAGCGGAGACACGACCCTATTGTCATGCCCCCGCACAGAAATGATGCTTAACGCGAACCGTTTTGTAAGCGTTTCAGGAATTATTTTATAGCAACCTGAGCTCCGGCCCCTTCAAGCTGTTCTTTGATTTTACCCGCTTCATCCTTGGAAATACCTTCCTTGACAGGTTTGGGGGCCTCTTCAACCAGGGCTTTGGCTTCTTTGAGACCCAAACCGGTGATGGCACGGACTTCTTTGATCACGTTGATTTTCTTGTCACCCACTGCCTCGAGAATGACATCAAATTCCGTTTTTTCCTCATCCGCGGCTGCTGCCTCACCGGCAGCCGGCATACCACCGCCGGCAAAAGCGACCGGGGCCGCAGCACTTACGCCGAACTTGTCTTCAAGTTCCTTTATCAGTTCCGACAGTTCAAGAACCGTCATATTGGCAACAAATTCAATAACATCATCTTTTGTGATATCAGCCATTTTTATCTCCTAAGTCGTTTTTGAAACACTTCTTTTTAAATATTAAAATTTGAGAATCAGTATTTATTTTTACGGGATATGCTATGCTGCTTCTTTCTGGTCTTTGATACCGTTCAGCACATTGACCAGGCCTCTGGGAACACCAGCCAGCACATTGACAAATGATGTGGGCACGGCGTTGAGGGTATACACCAGCTTGGCCAGCAACTCTTCTCTGGACGGCATTTTGGCCAGGGCCTTGATTTCTTCCTGGTCGAGAAGCCTGCCACCGAACGCGGCCGATTTGATCTCCAGTTTTTCATTGTCTTTGGCAAAATCGATCAGGATTTTGCAGGGTGCCACCGGGTCGGTAGTGGACGTGACAATCGCAGTGGGTCCCTTGTAGAAATCCGCCAGCATCGCCGCATCCGTATCCCTGGCTGCCAGATTCAGCAACGTGTTTTTTACCACTTCCATGCTGGCTTCGGACTGTCGCAGTTCATGACGAAGCCGGGTGATGGTCTGAACATCAAGTCCCTTGTAATCGATGAGAATGGTGATCTGCGCTTCTGCCAACTGGGTTGCCAGCCGAGCGACCAACTCTTTTTTCTGGGAGAGCTTCAACATTTTTTACACCTCCTTTCTTTTTGAGTTCGAAGGTGCCAACAAAACCAAAACAAAAAATTATTTTCCGTCTCGGCAGGCCGGCAATCCGATTATGCACATCAAGTGCACCTACTGTCTCTGACAGCTGGTTCTTTTAAAGTGAACCGTCTTGTACTATTTGATCAACATGGGATCCACTTTGATTCCCGGTCCCATGGTTGAAGAGATACTGATGGTTTTCAGGTAGGTCCCTTTACTGGCAGCCGGTTTCAATGCGACAATTTTATCGAGAAACGCTTTCACATTCTCAGCCAGTTTTTCAGGCCCGAAGGAAATTTTTCCGACAGGCGCATGAACGACACCTGCTTTTTCCACCCGAAAGTCGATCTTTCCCGCCTTCAGTTCCTTGATGGCCTTTCCCAGTTCAAAGGTAACGGTTCCGGTTTTCGCATTGGGCATTAATCCCCGGGGACCGAGAACACGCCCCAGCTTGCCGACGGTTCCCATCATATCGGGTGTGGCAATGGCCTTGTCAAAACCAAACCATCCCTCTTTGATCTTTTCCACAATGTCTTCCGTGGCAATGAAATCCGCACCCGCATCCAGCGCTTCCTGTTCTTTTTCCCCTTTGGCAAACACCAGCACCTTGACTTCCTTGCCGAGACCATTGGGCAGGACCACGGTACCCCTTACCATCTGATCTGCGTGACGGGGATCCACACCCAGTCTTACTGCCACATCCACTGTTTCATCAAATTTCACGTGGCTTGAAGCCACAGCGAGTGTCATGGCTTCCAGTGGATCGTACTGTAAGGTGCGATCGATCTTTTTCAGCGCTTCTGTCTGTTTTTTACTCCGCTTTGGCATTTTTTTCACTCTTATACTATGAAGTTAAACGACTTGAATCCCCATGCTTCTTGCAGTACCCTCAATGATTTTAACGGCGGCATCGAGATCTGAGGCATTCAGGTCTTCTTTTTTGGTTTCTGCAATACTTACCACCTGATCACGGGTCACTTTTCCCACTTTGGTCCGATTCGGTTCACCCGACCCCTTGGGGATCCCGGCCGCAGCCAGCAGCATCCTGGAAGCAGGCGGTGTTTTTGTTATAAAGCTGAAGGACCGATCCTTGTAGACCGTAATAACCACCGGAATAATGGACCCTGCGTCGTTGGCTGTCTTGGCATTGAACGCCTTGCAGAAATCCATGATATTCACCCCATGCTGACCCAGGGCAGGCCCGATGGGTGGAGATGGATTGGCTTTTCCGGCTTCCACCTGAAGCTTTATCTGCGTCATTATTTTTTTTGCCATGTTTAAATACTCCTGAAACTCACTGTTTAACCCTCAATTAGATCTTTGTAACCTGAATAAACCTCAGTTCCACAGGGGTCGGCCGTCCGAAAATACTGACCAGCACCTTTACTTTCTCCTTGTCCGGTGACACATCCTCTACAGTTCCATTGAAATTGGAAAACGGCCCATCTATGACTTTTACATCATCCCCGGGTTCAAAATAAAACTTGGGCTGCGGCTTGTCTTTCCCAATCTGCATTTTCTCGATAATGTTTTGGGCTTCCTGGTCACTGATCGGTGCAGGCTTGTTTTTCCCGCCCAGAAAGCCGGTGACTTTAGGGGTTGACGTGATGATGTGCCATGTCTCATTGTCCAGATGCATCCGGACCAGGATATATCCCGGATAAAATTTACGGGAGGATTCTTTTCTCTTCCCATTGACCAGTTCCACCACGTTTTCCGTCGGTATCAGAATTTCCCCGAATTTTTCCGGATATCTGGATGTCTCGATTTTTTCCTCAAGGGCTTTTTTCACTTTTTGCTCATGGCCCGAGTAAACATGAACTACATACCATTTCAGAGACATGTCACCATCCTCACACTAGGTTAAAACGACCTGGACAAGTCTGGAAAGGCTGTAATCAAATATGCCGAGAAAAACGGCAAGTATGATAACAAAAATGATCACAACAATCGTGGTCCCGGTGGTTTGTTTGCGGGTAGGCCATGTCACCTTTTTCAATTCAACCTTGACTTCCCTCAAAAATTCGGTTGCGTTTCCAACAAAATTGGCCTTTTTGTCTTTTGGCGCAGCCGTTTGAACTTCCGGTTTTGATTTCGGGAGACTCGATACGGCCGCTTGCCGGACAGATGAAATGTTTTCATCGGCAGTCACAGATTTTTTCGCCTCTTTTTTTTTCTTTTTTTCTACGGCTGGTTTTTTTTTCTGTAATCGTGACATATCACTCCCAGGCAATGAAAACTGCCCACATGAATATTTTCACATTAAAAAGTGGCAGGCCAGGAGGGAGTCGAACCCCCAACACCCGGATTTGGAGTCCGGTGCTCTGCCAATTGGAGCTACTGGCCTGTGAAAATGCGTCTTATTTTATTTTCGTTTCTTTATGTACCAAATGTTTATTGCAGAATCGGCAGTATTTTTTCATTTCAATCTTGTCCGGCGTCTTCCGCTTGTTTTTGGTGGTCGTATAGTTTTTACGCTTGCACTCCGTGCAGGCCAGGGCTATCAGGACTCTATCCACAATAATTGTACCTTTTTAATTTATTCAAAGATTTCAGCGATGACGCCGGCGCCCACGGTCCGTCCGCCTTCACGCACGGCAAACCGCAGCTCTTTTTCCATGGCGATGGGTGCAATC
>JBFLKI010000034.1:0-9253 GCA_040883135.1 Desulfotignum sp.
GCGACATATCCCTGCTTTTCCAGTTCACAGATCGCGGCCGCCTGGGTGACGCCGGGCAGCACATGGTCGGAGACCGGGACAATGATGCGGCGGCCCTGAAGAATCATGATGTTACAGGTATTGGTTTCCGAAACGGTCTGATCGGGATTCAGGATCAGGGCCTCGTCCCCGCCGTTTTCTCTGGCAAATTGTGCGGCCTGGTCATAAAACAGGTAATTCAGTGTTTTATGACCAGCCAGAAACGTATGTCTGGGATACGGATAGGTCACCAGATCCAGTCCGGTTTTACCTGAAATTGCCAGCCGGTGATGGTAGGGCCTTACAAACACCGCCGAAAATCCGGGCATGGCCAGAATGATCTTCACTGCGGCGTCCCGGTTCTCCAGACGGTTTTCCCTGATCAGGCGCGTGATCACCGTCTCCCAGGTGATATTCGGTGCAGGGGTTTTGAACAGTGAGCACCAGGAATGGGTCATGCGTTTGATATGCGCGTCCAGACGGACCGGACAGCCCCGGGTCACCCGGATGGTTTCAAACACTCCCGCCCCGTATTGAAATCCGGGAATATTGGCCGGCACCATGGCCTGATCCTGGGCCATCATTTTCCCGTTGACCCAGGCTTTCATTCCTGGTTCCTCCCGGGTCCGGCCTTTTTGGCTCGACGTGTTCATGACCGTTTTTCCCTTGTCCAGGGTTTCCTGAAACTCTTTTTCCGGATCCGAGTCAAACACAATTCCCCCGCCCACGGAAAAAAAGATTCGATGATCGTGTATGGTGGCAGTGCGGATGGCAATGGACCAATCCATGGTGTCATGAAAACTGACATATCCGATGGAACCCGTATAGACATGCCGTTTCACCGGTTCCAGCTCATCGATGATCTCCATGGCCCGGATCTTGGGGCATCCGGTAATGGATCCGCCTGGAAACGATGCCTTCAGCAAATCCACGCCGGTTTTGTCCGGCAGTAATTCCCCCTGTACCACGGACACCAGATGGAACACATTGTCATAGGGTTCCAGCCGCTTGTGTTCGGTCACCCTGACCGAATCATGCTTCGTGACCCGGGACAGATCATTGCGCATAAGATCCACGATCATGGTGAGTTCCGCATCATCCTTGATGCTTAATGCCAGGGTTTTTCTGTTTTCTCTGTCCTGTTCCGGGGTGGCCCCCCGGGCAATGGTGCCTTTGATGGGACGGGTTTCCACCCGATGTCCCTGCTGAAGTAAAAACCGTTCCGGAGAGGTGGAAACGATCTGATGATCCCCGGCCTGGACAAACGCGAAAAACGGGGCCGGATTCTGTTGAAACAGGGACAGGAACAAGGCATACGGATTGCCTGCAAATCCAGTTTCAAAGCGCTGGGCCAGATTGGCCTGGTAGATGTCGCCGGCCGTGAGATATTGAATGATCTTTGCCACCGCATCCAGGTATTGTTTTTTTTCAAATCCGGACACCCATCCCCCGGCATCCATGCTGAACTCTCCGGACCCGCCCATGTCCCGGGTCTGTTCCAGCAGAAACCGCTTCAGCCGTCCCAGGGGCATCCGGGTGGATAGCACATCACCGGCGTTTTTCAACTCAGGGACAAACAGGGAGGTTTCACCGGATAACCGGTCCTGAACCAGAATAACGGACGGCGCCACCAGGTACATGTCCGGCAGCCCGGTATCCACACAGGTACGGGGCAGTTCTTCAATCACATCCTTGAGATCATAGGCCAGATATCCCATGAAACCGGCGGAAAAAGGGGAGAATTTCGAAGTGTTGAGGGGCAGATGAAAATGATCCAGCAATGATTTGAGACAGACAAACGGATCATCATCAATTGTGTAGCGGCTGCCCCGGCAGGTGATATCCAGCTGCCGGCCGGACATCCGGATCTGCAGCCAGGGGTCGATGCCCAGCAGGTGATACCGGGAACAATCCAGGTCCGTGCCGGACAGAAGTACCACCGTGCCCGGCTGACGGCTGAACCGGGCGGCAAACTGCTCAAAGGCGTCCGGCAGGTCGATGGATTCCTGCCGGACCCCCACCAATTCGGGCAGTTGTCTCACCCAGGAATTCATCTCAAAAATGGATTCATGCGTTTTTCATCGGCAATGGTGGTTTCCGGACCGTGCCCGGTATAGACTCGGGTGTCATCGGGCAGGATCAGCAGTTTCTGTTTGATACTGGCAATCAGGGTGTCATAGTCGCCCCCGGGCAGATCGGTCCGGCCGATGGACCCGGCAAACAGGGTATCCCCGGCAAACAGGTGCCCCGGCGTATACAAACAGATGCCGCCCCTGGAATGTCCCGGGGTATGGATGACCTTCAAGGTAATATTGCCGAAGTTCACGGTATCCCCTTCCTGGAGCAAAAGATCCGGTTCCGGGGAATTTTCCGCAGTCAACCCAAACGAGGCCGCGGACCGGGACAGCTGGGCCAGCATGGGCACATCATCCGGATGAATGGCCAGCTTGGCACCGGTGACCTCTTTCATTCGCCGGTTGGCTCCGACGTGATCAAAATGGCCGTGGGTATCGATCAGATATTTCACCGTCAGTTCTTCCCTGGCCAGCGTCATGAGGATCCGATCGGCATCATCTCCAGGGTCGATCACCACTGCTTCCCGGGTATCTTCACACCCCAGAATAAAGCAATTGGCCATGATCGGTCCCACTTCAAGCTTTTTTATAATCACAACACCCTCCTTGTCTCGTTATTGTCTTTTTCGGTTTGATCGCCCCCGGATTGTGTCCGCCGGACCGGATCACCGGCCGACGGCCTCGCGGATCCTGTCCAGGATACCGTTCACGAACGGTCCTGATTCCCCGGTACTGTATTTTTTGGCAATGTCCACCGCTTCATTGATGGTGACAGATGGGGGGATATCCGGTCTTTCCAGCAGTTCAAAGGCGGCCATGCGCATGATATTCCGATCCACCACCGGCATCCTGGACACTTTCCAGCTTCTGGAATAGGTTTCCAGCATTGGATCGATTCGATCCAGCGCCCCCATGACGCCCTGAACCAGTTCCATGAAAAACGGCTGCACCGTCGGCGTCAGTTCCGCCTCGTTTTCCAGACAAAACGCCGCCACATCCGCGTCAACATCCCCGGAGCAATTCATGTCCAGAAAAAACAAGGCCTGAAGGGCCATTTCCCTGGACTGCCTGCGATATCCCATGAATTATCTGGCCTTTCCGAGGATCTCTCCCAGGTTGGCCATTTCAATGGCACCCAGAGCCGTGTCAAACCCCTTGTTGCCGGCTTTGGTCCCGGCCCGTTCAATGGCCTGTTCAATGGTTTCAGTTGTCAGAATGCCGAACATCACGGGAACCCCTGTTTCCAGACTGACACTGGCGATGCCTTTGGATACTTCGGCGCACACATAGTCATAATGGGAGGTGGCCCCTCTGATCACCGCGCCCAGGCAGATAATGGCATCATATGTTTTGGCACCTGCCATTTTCTGGGCCGCCAGGGGGATCTCAAACGCCCCCGGCACCTTGACGATGACAATATCCTGATCCCGGGCACCGCTGCGAATCAATGCATCCAGCGCACCTTCCACCAGCTTGGAGGTGATGAAATCATTGAACCGGGACACGATGATCCCGAATTTCTTTCCCTTGGCAGACAGATTGGCGTCTATAATCTGTGGCATGATCATTTATTCCTTTGATGTTAAATTGTCAGCAGTATTTATCCATGTGCAGCAGATGCCCCATTTTGGCCTGCTTGCATTTGAGATATCCCTGGTTGTAACAGTTGGGAGGAACTTCAATAGGCACCTGTTCCACCACGGACAGGCCGTATCCTTCCAGTCCCACCATTTTTTTGGGATTATTGGTCAGAAGCCGCATTTTTTTCACCCCCAGATCCACCAGCATCTGGGCTCCGACTCCGTAATCGCGCATGTCCGCCGCAAACCCCAGTTTTTCGTTGGCTTCCACGGTATCCATGCCCTGACGCTGATATTCATAGGCTTTGAGCTTGTTGACCAGGCCGATCCCCCGGCCTTCCTGGCGCAGATAAAGGAGCACACCGCTGCCTTCCTCCTCCATCATGGCCATGGCCCGGTACAACTGATCCTGACAATCGCACCGGAGCGAGGAAAAAATATCCCCGGTCATGCATTCGGAGTGCACCCGCACCAGAATGGCTTTTTCCGGATCGATTTCTCCTTTGACCAGGGCGATGTGCGTCAGATTGTCCAGATCGTTTTCATAGGCAATGATTTTGAATTCTCCCCCCACCCGGGTGGGGATCACGGTCTGAGCCGCCCGTTTGACAAAACTTTCGGTTTTGAGCCGGTATTTCACCAGATCCGCCACTGTACAGATGCCGATGCCGTGTTTTCTGGCGAACTTTTCCAGAGACGGCATCCGTGCCATGGTCCCGTCATCATCCATGATCTCGCAGATCACGCCGGCGGGTTTGAGCCCGGCCAGCCGGGCCAGGTCCACGGACCCTTCGGTCTGGCCGATCCGGACCATCACTCCGCCGTCCCTAGCCCTCAAGGGAAAAATATGCCCGGGCCGGGCAATATCATCCGGGGTGGTGTCATCGGCCACGGCCGTCAAAATAGTGGTGGCCCGGTCTGCGGCGGAAATTCCGGTGGTGACCCCTCTTTTGGCTTCAATGGATACGGTGAAACCGGTTTCGAACTGGGAGGTATTGTTCTCCACCATCATGGGCAGATCCAGCCGGTCCGCAATGCTGGAATCCAGGGACAGACAGATGAGCCCTCTGCCGTACTTGGCCATAAAATTGATGGCTTCGGGCGTGACCGCCTCGGCAGCCATGGTCAGGTCCCCTTCGTTCTCCCGGTCCTCGTCATCCACAAGAATGACCATTCGGCCATTCCTTATATCTTCAATTGCCTGTTCGATCGTTAAATGCGGCATGTTTTCAAGTCCTTGCTGATTTATAAAAATCCGTTTCTCGCCAGCAGCGCCATGCTGATATCGGCAGCACCCTTTTCAGGAGCACGGGCGGTGGGCTGTGTTAAAAATTTTCTGACATATTTTCCGATCATATCGGTCTCGATATTGACCGGATCCCCGACCTGTTTGAATTCGATGGTGGTACTCTTTGCGGTATGGGGAATGATACTGACGGAAAAACCGGTGTCCATACACTGATTGATGGTCAGGCTGATGCCGTCTAAGGCCACGGATCCTTTTTCAATCATCTGCCCGGCCAGATCGGCATCCACGGCAATAGTGAAAATCAGTGCGTTGCTTTTTTTTTCCATGCGGGTGATCACGCCGGTGCCGTCGATATGCCCGGACACCAGGTGCCCGTCCACCCGGGACGACAACTGCATGGCCCTTTCCACATTGACCCGCATGCCCGGCACAGCCGTTTTGAATGTGGTTCTGGCAACGGTTTCCGGTGCCATATCCACGGAAAAAGCGTGCTTTTCAAGATGGACCGCGGTGAGACAGGCCCCGTTCACGGCAATGGAGTCTCCGATGCGGGTATCGCTCAAATCCAGGTCACATCCGATCTGCAATATTTTTCCTTCTCCCTGGGGAACGATCCGGCGGATGGTTCCCAGACTTTCTATGATACCGGTGAACACGCTGTTTTCTCCCAAAATCCTTTCCGTTTCACGACATCGCTTACCGGATATATCCCTGGACCAGAATATCCGCCCCAATCCGGGTCACGGACATGCGCTCAAGGGTCACGGCATCAGTGAGTTTTTCCGCCCCTTTGCCTTCAAACACGGCTTTTCCATCACTTCCCCCCAGCAGCCGGGGGGCCAAAAAATACACCAGTTTGTTGACGATGCCCGCTGACAGGACACTGGCCGCCACGGTGCCGCCCCCTTCCACAAGCAGACTGGTCATGGACATATCCCCCAATGTAACCACAAGTTGCTGCAAATCAAGCCGGTTGTTTTTCAGTCCAACCTCGACCACCTGGACATTTTTTTTCAACAAACGCATTTTTTTGTCCGCCGGGACACCCGGGCCGGTCACAACAATGGTGGAGGCAGTGGATTCCTGCCGGATCACGTTGGCATCTTCAGAAATGGTGAGGCGGGTATCCAGGATCACCCGGGCCGGATCCCGGGTCTGTTTGCCGGGAATCCGGCAGGTCAGAGAAGGATTGTCGGCATGCAGGGTACCGGATCCCACCAGGATGGCATCCACCTGTCCCCGGATCTCGTGCCCGAACGCCCGGGATTCTTCACAGGTGATCCACTGTGATTCTCCCGTGGAGGTAGCGATCCGCCCGTCCAGGGTCGCGGCGCACTTCAGGATCACAAACGGGGTGTGGTGCCGGACATACCAGAGAAAATCTTCGATCAGGGTTTCCGCCTGTTCCTGAAGCAGCCCGCAGGACACGTCCACGCCGTTCTGAGATAAAAAAGAAAGGCCCCCGGCAGCTTTTGGATTGGGGTCGGGGCAGGCTGCGACCACCCGACGGATCCCGGACGCCAGAATTTTATGGGTACAGGGCGGGGTTTTGCCGAAATGATTGCAGGGTTCCAGGGTGACAAACAGGTCTGCATCCCGGGCAGCGCCCCCTGCATCGTCGATGGCCATCACTTCCGCGTGATCGGCACCGAATGCCCGGTGCCAGCCCTGGCCCACCACCTCACCATTTTTGACCACCACGGCCCCGACACACGGGTTGGGGGAGGTAAATCCTTTGCCCCTGGCAGCCAGAGCCAGGGCCAGCTGCATGTGCTCCCTATCCGTCATCCGCTGTTTCCGACATCCTGTCCAGAACTTGGCCTTCCCGGGGCAGCAGGCCTTTGAGTTCCTGAATAAAATCAGTGATATCCTTGAATTCCCGGTACACGGACGCGAACCGGACATACGCCACGTCATCCACCTGCTTCAAGGCCTGGATGACCTTTTCTCCCACCACCTTGGAAGACACTTCCCGCTCATTGATCTCCCGCAGGTCCCGTTCAATCCCGTCCACCAGATTTTCTATGAGATCCATGCTGATGGCCCTTTTTTCACAGGCCTTTTTGATCCCCTTGAGCACCTTTTCCCGGTCATACTCTTCCCGGCGGTTGTCTTTCTTGATGATCATGACCGGCACCTGTTCCACCCGTTCATAGGTGGTAAACCGCTGGGAACAGGACTGGCACTCTCTGCGGCGCCGGACCTCCAGTTCGATCTTGCCGGGCCGGGAATCCACCACCCGGGTATTGGATGTTTTGCAGTAAGGGCATTTCATCGCATGGAAGTCCTCAAATCTTTGTCAGGGTCACGCCGGCCCGGTCAAACATGTCCAGAGCCAGGGGGTCATCATATCCATCCCTGAAATAAATCTCTTCGATGCCGGCGTTGATGAGCATTTTGGCACAGATGGAACAGGGCTGATTCGTGCAGTACAGGGAGGCGCCGGCCACAGCCACCCCGTGGTATGCCGCCTGAATGATCACATTCTGTTCCGCGTGCACCCCTCTGCACAGTTCGTGCTTGACACCGGACGGCACATTCAGCTGTCTGCGCAGGCAGCCCGTTTCTCTGCAGTGGGCGATTCCGGCCGGGGCCCCGTTGTAGCCGGAACACAAAATCCGCCGGTCCTTGACCAGCACAGCCCCGACTTTCCGGCGGATGCAGGTGGCCCGGCCGGCCACCAGGTCGGCAATCCCCATGAAATAGTCATTCCAGGAAGGCCGGTCCGGCATACCCCGGGTCATCCGTCTTCTCCCGGATACAGGGGATATTGGCGGCACAGATCTTTGACCTCATGCCCCACTTGTTCGACTGCGGCCGCATCATCCAGCACATCACAAATCAGTTCGGCGATCTGCCGGACCGCATCCTGTTTCATCCCCCTGGAGGTAATCAGCGGCACACCGATGCGAACGCCACTGGTCACAAAGGGACCCCTGGTTTCATTGGGTACCGTGTTCTTGTTCACGGTGATGCCGGCCCGTCCGAGTCGTTCTTCCGCGTCTTTTCCGGTCAGGTTCCGCTCTGTCAGGTCCATCAACACCATGTGGTTATCCGTTCCGCTGGATACCAGGTTGTATCCCCGGTTCATGAGCCCTGTTGCCAGCTCGGACGCATTTTCCACCACCTGCTGCTGGTATCGGGAGAATCCGGGCTGCAGCGCTTCATGAAACGCCACGGCCTTGGCAGCGATCACATGCATGAGCGGCCCGCCCTGAATACCGGGAAAAATCTGGGAGTTGATTTTTGCCGCCAGATCATCTGAACCCAGAATCAATCCACCCCGGGGCCCTCTCAGCGTCTTGTGGGTGGTGGAAGTGATCACATCCGCATATCCCACAGGCGTGGGATGGACCCCGCCGGCCACCAGCCCTGCAATATGGGCCATGTCCACCATGAACAGGGCATGAACAGACGCGGCGATATCGGCAAATTTCTGAAAATCGATGATCCGGGGGTAGGCGCTGGCACCTGCCACGATCAGCCGTGGTTTGAATGATTTGGCCAGATCCGCCACCTGATCCATGTCAATGGTCTGGGTATCCCGGGTCAGTCCGTAATGGGCGAATTCAAACAGCCTGCCCGAGAAACTGGCAGACGCCCCATGGGTGAGATGTCCGCCATGGGACAGGTCCATGGCCAGAATCCGGTCGCCCGGATTCAACAGGGCGAAATACACCGCCATGTTGGCCTGGGAACCGGAATGCGGCTGAACATTGGCATACGGGGCGTTGAACAGTTTTTTCGCCCTGGCAATGGCCAGGTCTTCGGCCTGGTCCACAAAATCACATCCCCCGTAATACCGCCGGGATGGATACCCTTCCGCATATTTGTTGGTCAGCACCGATCCCTGGGCGGCCAGAACGGAAGGGCTTACCGTATTTTCCGACGCGATCAGGTTCAGCCCCTGTTCCTGACGGATGGTTTCCTTCTCAATAATCGCAGCAATCTGCGGGTCATTGGTCACAAGAGCAGCCATTTGCCTTTCCTTGTTTTTTTACAGCCCGGCATGGCCTGTCAGGCCTTTTTCACATACAGGCCGGTCCGGGTCCTGTCTGCCGGATGTCTCAAATATCCATGGACTGAATCCGCTCCAGATGCCGGCCGCCTTCAAATTCGGTCTCCAGGAATGTTTTCACCAGTTCAATGGCCAGCACATCTCCGATCAGGCGGCCGCCCATTGCCAGGATATTTGCATCATTGTGCTGCCGGCTGAGCCTTGCGGAAAGCAGGTCAGAACACAAGGCGGCCCGGACGCCCTTGAACCGGTTGGCTGCCATGGACATGCCGATGCCGGAACCACACAGCAGGATCCCTTTTGAGACCCGTCC
>JBFLKI010000247.1:0-10067 GCA_040883135.1 Desulfotignum sp.
GTAAGGCGGTGCATGAAGCCTTCCAGGTCCTGAATATCCTGCTCCACCAGATTGTTCCACCCCAAAATGACATTGGCGTTGACCTTGAAACCGGCTTTGGTGCAGAATTCAAGGGTTTTTGCCACATCTTCCATGCGGGTGCCCTTGTTCAGATAACGCCACATGCGGTCGGAAGGAAATTCAATGCCGAATCCCAGGGTGCAGTCTGGAATCCGGCCGTCCATGCGGTCCACGGCATCTTTCATGGCCCGGGTTTCCGCGGCGGCGGCGCGCATGAAAAACCGGTATTCCATATCCGGTCTGACTGGCAGCATGGGCAGCAGCAGCCGGATATGTTCCGGGGTCATGGACCCGGTATTCAGCCGAACGATTTTATGCCCTTGGTAGTCCAGATCCTTGAAGGCCAGGTCCAGAACCGGCCGTTTTCGGAAATGGTCGGCAGAGTGCCGGGCAATGGAACAGAACGGACATTTTTTCCAGTAACACTGGTTTTCAAGGGTATAGGAAAAATAAATACGCGCGTCGTCAGGGATATGTGGCGGCAGTTCCAGACGCCATTTGCCTGAAAATTCCGGGACCCCGAAAAACCGTTCCACACTCTGACCGGTCAAAATCAGATTCGAAGGCAACGGTTTTTCCACCTTGAAGTGCACCGACTGCCAACCCGGTTTTCCCGTGTGCCGTTCCGATGCCACCGGACCGCCGACGACCACCTGAACGTCCGGATAAATTTCTGCCCACAGACAGGCCTGGTACAGATGGTTCACATAACTGGCGCTGACATGAACCGTCCCTTTTTCGATGGGAAGGGGAATTCGTGGGTAGGCTGCCTCGTCATACCAGTCGTCCGGATCCTGTTCCAGCGGAATCCACAAAAAATCGCCTTTGCTTGCGCACAGATCCCAGGTGTCGGAAAATCCGTTGCACAGGTCGAACCATCCGCTGCCGGTCCGGCCGTAAAATTGAATGAAGAGGGTGTCTCTCACAAAATGTTTCCTTTATGATTTTCAGTTGACGGTGTCTATATAGCCTAAGAAGAATACACCAAATGTTAAATTTATGTAAGAGTTTGACAATTTTGCCCTCATGTCCTACAAGGGAAAGATTCGTGATTTTGTAATCGGGAAAATTTTAGGGGTAAGGAGGAGTTGAAAAATATCATGGATATCGCTTTTTTGATGGATGATCTGCGCCAGATTGATCCGGTGTGGGATACCACAGCCCAGATTATGTACGAGTGCAATCAGCGGAGCCATGAGGTGTTTTTCCTCGAACCCCATGATATTTATGTCCGCAAAAACGAGGTGGTTGCCAGAATGCGCCATATTTCGGTGTCCCGGGATCAGGATCTCCAAAAATACTGGGCCGACTTGATCTGCTGTCTGAACCGGGAAGAACTGATATTCGAAACCGTCACCGATCTGGATGTTCTGTTTTTGAGAAAAGACCCCCCCCTCAACCATGAGGCGCTGGAGTTTCTGGGTCCGGTGAGTGATCAGGTGTTTATGGTGAACAACACTTTGGGCCAGCTCAGCTGCTGCAGCAAGGCCTATATCCTCAATTTTCCGGAGATCATTCCTGAAACCCATGTGTCCAGAGATCCCAGCCGGTTGAAAAAAATCATCGACGATTTCGGGGGTGCCATGGTGATCAAACCCCTGCACGGCCATGGCGGGCACGGCGTGATCAAGGTCAGTAACCAGGATCAGGAAAACCTCAACTCCTTGATCAATTATTATGTCAGAGCGGGAAAACCCTATCCCGAGCGCCAACCCATCATGGTGCAGGAATATCTCAAACAGGTCAAGGAGCAGGGCGACGTCCGGATCCTGCTGCTGGACGGAGAAATTCTGGGGGCCATGGGCAGAAAATCGATTTCCGGTGATTTCCGGACCAACGTCCATGCCGGTGCCCTTGCGTTCAAACATGAAATCACCCCGGCCCAGGTCGAGATCTGCCAGCGAATCAAACCCAAACTCAGGCAGGATGGCCTGTATTTTGTGGGCATTGATATCATCGGGGACAAACTGGTTGAAATCAATTGTATCAGCCCGGGAGGCATTCCCCGGATCAACCGGTTCAACAATCGGAAACTTGAAATAGATGTGGTGAATTTTATCGAGGAGAAAATCAGTGGGGCGAATCCAAAAAAACACAAGCAAGCCGTTTAGAAAAGTGTGTGGCCTGAAATCAAACATTTGTCTGGTTCTGGTGACACTTGCCATGCTGGCAATGGGCATGACCGCCCTGTTTTCATGCAGTCAGTCAAAAGAATCCCCATATTTGAAAATTGGATTGCCCGAGGAGCCAAGGTCGTTGAATCTGTGGCTGGGAACCGATGCCAACTCACGCAATATCCTGTCCCAGATCTATCAACCGTTGTTCCGTCGTCATCCTGAGACCCTGGAGATAATCCCCTGGCTGGCTCAGGAGGATGCGGTGTTTGATGAGAAAGAACTGACCTACACCGTCAAGCTGAGGGGAGCCAAATGGGCGGATGGGTCTGATTTCACCAGCGAGGATGTCCTGTTCACCCGTCAGCTGTTTTCCGATTTCAGGATCCCCAGATATTACAGCCACTGGCAGATCATTGAAAAAGCCGAAGCCCTGGACGCCCATACCGTGGTGTTTCATTTAAAGGAACCGTCCGCCGTGTTTCTGTCCCGGGTCATGACCGCACCCATGGTGTCAAGAAAAGAGTGGGAACAGGTGTGCAAGGATGCCCTGGCCACGGAAAAGCCGTTGCGGTATCTCCAGGATTATCAGGTGGACAAGCCATTGGGAACCGGTCCGTTCATGCTGCATGAATATCAGAAGGGCGCCTATATCCACATGGTCAGAAATCCTCACTTTTTCGGAAAGGATCAAACCATCGGCAAACTGACCCTCGGGCCCAATGTGGACCATGTTCTGTTCAATATCTACGGCACATCGGATGTGGCGATTCTGGCGTTGAAAAAAGGCGATATCGATTATTACTGGTGGGATATCCAGCCCGGATATCTCAAGGATCTGGAAAAAGATTCAGATATCGACCTGCATTACAACAAAAAAAGCGCCCTCTATTATCTGGGATTCAACCTGCGAAAACCCCCGTTCAATGACAAGGTGCTTCGCCAGGCGGTTGCCACTGTGGTGGACAAGGCTTTCATTCTGGACCGGATTCTTCAGAATCACGGCAACCCCATGCACTCCATCGTGCCGGAAGGAAACCGTTTCTGGTACAATCCGGATGTGAGAAAATACGGGGAGGGCATGGATCAGGAAACCCGGATCCAAACCGCCGTTCAGATGCTCAAAGATGCCGGATATTCCTGGGAGATCCCTCCGGTGTCATCTGACGGCCGTCTGACAAAGCCGTCGGATATTCTGCTGCCTTCCGGAGAAAAAATGGAGAAGTTCGTGATTCTGACCCCGCCGGCGGATTACGATCCCAAGCGGGCCTTTGCCGGCACCATGATTCAGGAATGGCTCAGACAGCTGGGCATGCCCGCCTTTGCCAGGCCCATGGCATTCAATTCCCTGCTGGAAACGGTCAAAGGCAAACATGATTTTGATGCGTTTGTACTGGGATATGGCAAACTGGATCTGGATCCGGATTATCTGGGCTCTTTTTTTTCCTCGAAAAACGACAACCCCAGGGACTGGAACATGAGCGGATATCAAAATCCAGAGTTCGACAAACTGGCGGAAGCACAGCGGTTGACCGTGGAAGTTCAGGCCCGCCGACAGATGATTTTTAAGATGCAGGCCATGCTTCTGGAAGATGTGCCCTATTATCCGCTGTACAACCCCCATATCATCGAGGCCACCCTGAACAAACGGTTCACCGGCTGGGTGGAACGGGTGGACGGTATCGGCAACATCTGGTCTCTGTGCGTTGTAAAACCCGTGAAATAGGGAGCCAGGAAAGCGGTTGAGATAATATGGCAAAGCCCGGTTATATCCTCTTGAAGCTGGTGGAAGTCGGGGTCATTTTTTTTGTGATTCTCACAGCACTGTTTTTTCTGTTCCGGCTGTCTCCGGGAGATCCCATCTCCAAAATGGTGGATCCCATGCTCACGCCCGAGGACATGGCCCACCTGATTCAGCAGATGGGGCTGGACCGACCCATGTGGGAACAGTATCTGATCTATGTGAAAAATTTTTTCACAGGTCACTTCGGGGTGTCTTTTCATTATGGTGAACCGGTGGCCGCCATCATCTGGGACAAGCTCAAATGGACCGTCCTTTTGTTCACCACATCCACAGTTCTGGCCGCAGTGGTCGGTGTGTTTCTCGGCAAGATCGCGGCCTGGCACAAAGGGTCAAAACTGGACAATGTCATGTCCATATCCGCGCTGGTCTGCTATACCCTGTTCATTCCGTGGTTCGCCCTGCTGCTGCTCTGGATCCTGGGTTTCCAGTGGGGCCTGTTTCCTTTGGGCGGGGTGCTGACCCCGGCGCTGTGGATATCCAATGCACCCTTGATCACCCGGATTCTGGATGTACTGCATCACTTGATGCTGCCGCTTCTGACCCTGTTTGTCATCAACCTGGGATCCTATCTTTTGCTGATGCGTTCTTCCATGCTGTCGGTACTCAGGGAAGATTACATCCTGACGGCCCGGGCAAAGGGATTGAGTGAAAAAGTGATCCGCAACAAACATGCGGCCAGGAATGCGGCATTGCCTGTGATCACCTCGGTGGGGCTGTCTCTGGCCTTTTCCATCAACGGCGGGGCACTGACCGAACAGATCTTCACCTGGCCCGGCATCGGAAAGGAACTGATTTTTGCGGTGAGCAACAACGATTATCCCCTGGCCCAGGCCTGTTTTCTGCTGATTGCCCTGGTGGTGCTGTGTGCCAACCTGATCGTGGACCTGCTGTATGCCTGGCTGGATCCCCGGATTACGTATTAGCTAAAGGATTCATTTGTGCTGAACAAGTATTTTCTGATGCGGTTTTACAAAGGCTGGCGGATTTTTATTCAAAACCCTCTGGGGAAAACCGGGGTGATCCTTCTGGGGGTGTTCATGGTCATGGCCATCGCCTCTTTTTTCGTGCCGCTCATCGATCCCATGTATGATCCCATGACCGGCATCGATCCGGAGATCAAGCTGTCCACCGGCCCCGGCCTCACCCACTGGCTGGGCACGGACAATGTGGGCAGAGACATTCTGGCCCAGCTGCTGGAAGGGGCCAAGGTGGCCTTTGTGGTGGGGCTGTCCGCCGCGTTCTTCAGCATTGTCATCGGCACCCTCATCGGCATGATCGCCGGGTATGCCGGCGGGTTTGCGGATACCTTTCTCATGCGCGTGGCCGATATTATCATGGTGCTGCCGTCTCTGGTGATTCTGCTGATCCTGGCATCTTTGTTCGGCCAGTTCAATATCTGGATCATCGTGTTCATCATTGCCATCATGCGGTGGCCGGCCGTATCCCGGGTGATCCGGTCCCAGACCCTGTCGCTGAAGCACCGCCCGTTCATCGAGGCGTCCCGGGTGGCAGGCGCCTCCCATGTCCGGATCATTTTCAGGCACATCATGCCCAATGTCCTGCCTCTGGCGTTTCTGTACATGACGTTTCGGGTCACTTCCGCCATTCTGGTGGAAGCAGCCCTGTCCTTTCTGGGGTTCGGGGATCCCAGCCAGGTGAGCTGGGGCATGATGCTTCAGTGGGTGTGGAAGTCCGGGCATATGTTTCAGGCCCCATACTGGCTGATTCCCCCGGGACTGTGCATCTCGCTTCTGACCCTGGCGTTTTACATGCTGGGCCGGGCCATGGACGAGGTGTTGGATCCCCGTCTTCGAAAGGAGGGACAGGCTGAATAACATGTCTTTGCTGTCGGTAGAAAATCTGTCCATCGGATATCAGACAGGAAAAGGATTGCTCAAGGCGGTGGACCGTATCAGCTTTGATCTGGAAGAAGGGGATTCCTTAGGGTTTGTGGGTGAATCCGGATGCGGCAAGACCACCATCGGCATGGCCCTGATGGGCCTGCTGCCGGAAAATGCCGAGATTCTGGAAGGCCGGATCCGTTTCCGGGACAGGGATCTGGTGTTGCTGACGGAAACGCAGTGGCAACAGGTGCGGGGTGCGAAAATCGCCATGATATTCCAGGCGGCCATGAATGCCCTGAATCCGGTGTTCCAGGTGGATGAACAGATCAAAGAAGCGATTGTCACCCATCAGCCGGATATATCAGCCATTGATCTGTCTGAACGGATGAAGGAATTGTTTGATCTGGTGGATATCCCCCTGGCACGCATGAAGGACTATCCCCATGAATATTCCGGCGGCATGAAGCAGCGGGCTGTCATCGCCATGGCCCTGGCCTGCGATCCGGACCTGATCATTGCCGATGAACCCACCACGGCCCTGGATGTGATTGTGCAGGACCAGATTCTTCGGGAGATCAAAATGGTGCAGCAAAAGACCCGGACCGGCCTGATCTTCATTTCCCATGACATTGCCGTGGTGGCATCGGTGTGTGAGCGGATCTGTGTGATGTATGCCGGCCAGATCGTTGAAACCGGCACCAGAAAAGAGGTATTTAAAACGCCTCGTCATCCCTATACGCTGACCCTGCTGGGATCGTATCTGTCTTTGGACAACCTCAATGATATCCGGGTGCCGGACATGAAAGAATCTCCAGACCAGTTGACGGACACGAACGAGTGCCGTTTTGCCGGCGCCTGTCCGTCCTGCGCCCGGGGATGTGCCGACCGGTCCCCGGAATGGATCGAGATATCTCCCACCCACAAAGCATTTTGCTGCAACCCGGCACTGATCAGGAGGGGGCATGGAAAAGCCTGATGCAAAAAACAGGCTCCTGGTGGAACTGAAACAGGTCACCAAAGCCTATGCGTCCAGAAAAAAATGGTTTGCCCGATCCTCCCAGCCAGTGCTGGCGCTCAACAGTATTGATCTGGGAATCGAGCGTGGAGAGATTTTCGGGCTGGTGGGGCAGAGCGGCAGTGGCAAAACCACCACCGGACGCCTGCTGGTGAAACTGGAATCACCCACTGCCGGGGAGATCTATTTTGATAAAACGCCGATCAGCCAGCTGAAAGGTGCCCGGTTAAAGGCCTACCGGTCCCGGGTTCAGATGATTTTTCAGGACCCCTACCAGAGCCTGAATCCGCATCTCTCCATTGCCGAAACCGTTCTGGAACCGCTGATGGTTCAGGGGATCGGCACCCGGGACACCCGCATGGAAAAGGTGGTTCACACACTGGATACGGTGGGGCTTTCTCCGGGGGAAGCGTTCTGCCACCGGTATCCGCACCAGCTGTCCGGAGGCCAGCGACAACGGGTGGCCATTGCCCGGGCCATTGCTCTGGAACCGCAGTTCATCGTGGCGGACGAGCCCACCTCCATGCTGGATGCCACCATTGCTATCCAGCTGTTCAAGCTGCTGCAGGAGATCAAGCAGACCTTTGGCATGACGTTTTTGTTCATCACTCACAACCTGGCAGCCGCCCGATATATGTGTGACCGCATCGCTGTCATTCATGAAGGGCATATCGTGGAGGTGAACACGGCAGACAACATTATCCGGCATCCGGAACACCCGTATACCAAAAAACTGATCAAAGTGCAGCCCGGATTCAAATACGGCCGCTGATCACAGGGTAAGGGAACGGGCGTTGACAAATCGATCCAGCACCGGATCATAACCGGCCGGGCAGGCGTGAATGAACCGGTGAATGTCCGATCGATGGCGGCCGAACACAAAGGCGGTCACGTAATATCGAAAGATCTCGAAAAAATCTTGATTTGACGCTGAAAACATCTGTTCAGGTTTTGTGGAGCAGGCGATCGAGTCATATCGGGATTCCAGGTCCCGGGCTTCTTGGCGGATCAATCGGGCAATGATCTCTTTTCGGGTATCCTGACCGGCCAGATAATCGGCCACGGCCTGAAGGAAAAACGATGCCGCATAGAGCCGGGATTGCCTGGCCACGGCTTTTTTACAAAAATCGATGTGAGACCGGATTTTTTTCCGGTACTGCCGTTTCTGTGCATCTTTCAGATCCTGATATCTACCTGTGGGGAGACACTGTTTTTTCAACCCCCGAAGGATTGACGGGGTCATCTGTTTGCGTCGGCGCCGGGCGGTTTCCTCGAAGATGGTGAAATATTCCTTCAGATTCCGCATCCCCGGCGGCGACAGATCCATGGATCCGTTGTCCAAAAGCAGGGTTTCCACCTGAACGTCCAGCAGACGGGTCAGATGAATCGGAATGTTGTGTTTTCCCACGACTTCCAGGGGTTTGAAATAATCCACCAGCAATGCCTGACGTCCGATTTTTTTGACCGGAAACACGTTCGTTTTCCGGGTGACGGGCAGTTTTTTGTGCCCCATGGGATACAGGGCGCTGGTGAAGGTGGGAATGATGATGAATATCCCTTCCGGCGTGATTTCCGTGCCGTAGGCATCGGTGATGGAAGATTTGATTCGGGTGAAATCTTCATCCAGGCCGGCGGGAATCAGCAGATCATTGGAATCATGCTGTTTTTGAAGGTAAATCCCGGCATATGTTTCCAGAGCGGCAATCCGGTCCCGGTTTCTGTCCGTGATGCTCACGGAGAGTTCGATGTTTTGTTGGATGAGTCGGAGCAACACATGGTGCTTTTTCCGGGGGACCTTGGTAAGAAGGCTGAACCCTGTCCGGCCGGCAAAGGGGGACAAAAGCTCCGCCAGACTATGGGGTCCGTCCTCCCAGTCCAGGGGATCGGAAGCCCCGTACAGAGCCGGGTCGACATTGCCGATGGACAGGAGCCGGGTCAGGATGGTCCTGGCTGCCGAAAACGAAAAATGGGCTCTGATGCCGGGCAGCGCCCATTCATTGCATCGCCGGCAGAAATGGGAACACCCGCACGTCAGCTGGATGGTGATGGCGTTTTCAAATACCCGATCCAATTGCCAGGCATCAAGGTCCACCCGGGCCTTCCAGGTGTCAAAATCGATGTGACGGGCGCTGGCCCGCTGGATCTTCACCAGGTCTGACAGCAATGTTTTCAGTTCTTGAAACGGTGCAGACAGATCGACTGCGGGGGACGTGACAAAATCCTGAAAACGGAGAAATGCGGTCTGGACCTGCCTGAGAATTTTTTCCCGGTTTTCCCCGAGATCGGGCATGCACTGCCTGGCATGATCGACAATCTGAAGATAGATCTGTCGGGTCCTTGCCGGATCTTTCCGGTAAACCGCCGACAGAAACCGGTTTTTCAGGGTTTCTGTAAAAATTGCTTCCGAATCCGGAGATGGGTTGCTGTCAGACCGGCGCATTCAGTTTTCCGCCCGTTGAAATTACACAGGGGAGCCCGTTGCGGCGCTCCCCTGTGGCAAGTCTCATGACTGCTAATGGATATTCATCAGGTCATCCGGTAACAGAACATCAGCCGTTGACCTCTTCCTTGACGGTGGTGGCCAGTTTGTACAGGATGGTCAGCACCAGAAATCCGGCGGCATAGACCCCCAACGTGATGATGATTTCCTGTCCGGTCGGGGCGTATTCGGTCACATGATGCAACGGTGACGGAACAAACCCGCCGGAGATCATGCCCAAGCCTTTGTCGATCCAGGCCCCCACAAAGATCATGGCACAGGCCACCGGCAGCAGCACATAGTTGGACCTCAGTTTGGGGATCACCAGCATGATGGCACCGACTCCCATCAGGAAAAATCCGCTCCACATCCAGGGCACCAGAGAATTGTACCCATGGTATCCGAACAGCAGATACTGGAGATGGGTTTTATGTCCGGGGATATTGGAATAATACACCACAAACACTTCGCACAGGAAAAAGAACAGGTTGGCGATAATGGCGTAACATACGATTTTGGAAAGCGTCTGCATGGCTTCCCAGCCCGGATCGAATTTGGTGAATTTTCTGATGATGTAACATAAAATGATCAGAAAGGCCGGACCTGCAGCAAAAGCGGATGCCAGAAACCGCGGGGCCAGAATCGCGGTCAGCCAGAATCCTCTGCCCGGCAGGCCGCAGTACAGGTAGGCTGTGACCGTGTGAATACCGATGGCAAAGGGAATTGATAAGTAAATCAGCGGTTTGGTCCA
>JBFLKI010000248.1:0-7461 GCA_040883135.1 Desulfotignum sp.
AATTCCGGCACCAGCTGTTTTTTCACCAGTTCCGTGTGGATTTGCGCGACCCCGTTCACAGAGTGGCTGCCGATGATGGCCAGGTTGGCCATGCGGACATGCTGTTCATCTCCTTCCTGGATAATGGACATTCTGGCGATCATCCCATGGTCGTCATCACCGAACCGTTCTTTGACCTTTGCGATGAACCGCCGGTTGATCTCATAGATGATCTGCATGTGCCGGGGCACCACCTTGTTCACAATGAAGACCGGCCAGGTTTCCAGGGCTTCGGGCAGCAGGGTGTGGTTGGTGAATGCCAGGGTCTTGACGGTCACATCCCAGGCTGTTTCCCACAGGAGTTCTTTTTCGTCCACCAGTATCCGCATCAGCTCTGCCACGGCCAGCGCCGGATGGGTGTCGTTGAGCTGGATGGCCACATATTCATGAAGCTGTTCAATCTGGTCATGACGTGTCTCAAAATCACGGATGATGTCCCGAAGCGCGCAGGCCACCAGAAAATATTCCTGGATAAATCGCAGTTCTTTGCCCGCCTCTTTGGAGTCGGACGGATAAAGAATTTTAGTGACGCTTTCAGACTGGATTTTCCGGCTGACCGCCTTGATATAATCCCCGTCATTGAAAATATCGATGTCAAAATCCCTGGACGCGGCCGCTGAAAAAAGCCGTAGCCGGTTCACGGTTCGGCCCCTGTGACCCGCGATCATGATGTCGTGAGGCCGGCCGATAAACAGTTTTTTCCGGATCCATTTGGGTGTGTAATGCCCGTTTTCATCCTGACGGTCTTCAATTTTTCCATATATGGGCAGTATGTATCGCGCTCCGGAGTGGCGGATCAACCAGGGGGAGGAGCGGTTGGGCCAGTAATCAGGCCGTTCACGCTGATACCCGTTGGCAATTATCTGGTGGAACAGCCCGTAGTCATAATTGATGCCATACCCATATCCCGGCATGTCCAGGCTGGCCATGGAATCCAGAAAACAGGCGGCCAGCCGTCCCAGGCCCCCGTTGCCCAGGGCCGGGTCCTGTTCTTCTTCCACCAGCTTTTCCAGATCCATGCCCTGTTTTTTTAAAAACCGGGCACAGGCGTCAAAAATACCCAGATTCAACAGGTTGTTGGACAACAGCCGGCCGATAAGAAATTCCATGGACAGGTAATACACCTGTTTAACGTTGTTTTTCTCATACCGTTTCCGGGTGTCGAAATGAATGTCCATCAGATACTTGCCCACAGCATAGGAGACCGCGTTGAGCTGATCTTTTTTCGTGGCTTCATCCAGGGGTTTGCCCAGCACATATTTGACATACTGCTGAAAAGATACTTCAAAGCTGGTGAAATCAAAATATGTCATCTTTTCTCCCTATCGGTATGGAAATTGAGCGGCCCGGCTGATGCCGGTGTGCCGGCCAGACCCTGAATCAGTCTTGTGCGCTCAGGGTTCTGAGGACATCTTCCTTGCCGATGATCCCCACCAGCTTTTTGTCCGCCAACACCGGGATGGTATGGAAATGTTTTTCCACCATGAGGCTGGCGATCTCACTGACCGGTGTGTCCGGTTTCACGGTCACCACCTCCTTGACCATGGCCTGGGCCACGGTGGCGGCAGCCAGTTTCTGAAATTCGTCATCCAGTTTTTTTGAGGAGAACAACGGAAAAATGGAATCCAGGATGGTAAAAATCGGTGGGGCGGGCATCTCTTTCTGCTGAAAAATCAAATCACTCTGACATAAAATACCCTTCAGCTCTCCCTGCTCATTGACCACCGGCACCCCGTTGATATGGTTTTCAAGCAGTATTTTTCCTGCCTGGGTGATATCGGTATCCGGGGTGACGCTGATGATGCGGGTCTGCATGATATCGCGGGCTTTGAGCATGGCAGTCTCCTTTCCAGACTATGGGAATCGGTACCAACAATAGTGTAAGAAGTATACCCCAAACGCGGATTTACAACAAGCACAGAAAAACGACCGGAAATAAATTGACTTTACCGGGATTGATGGCCATTATCTGTACAGGTGAATGTGGTGTTTCAATCAACCCTCATACAAGGAGGAATTATGCAGCTTTCCATAACATTTAAGCAGATGGAATCCTCAGACGCCCTGAAATCCTACGCCCAGGAGAAACTGGACAGACTGGACAAAATGCTGGATGCCCCGGGAGAGGCTAACCTGGTGTTGTCCATCGAAAAAATCCGTCATATCGCCGAGCTCAATCTGATTTGTGACAAACTCAGAATCAATGCCAAAGATGAAGCTGAAACCATGTATTCCGCCCTTGACGGCCTGGCAGACAAAGTGCAGGCACAGATAAAGAAAAACAAGGAAAAAGCCCGGCGCCACCTGGCCGGTGACAAACAGACCATCAAAAACAACCCGGAACTGGAATCCATGATATGATAAATTGAAACACCTGTGGCAGTCTTCTGCTGCAGCGTCAGGTCATAAAACAAATACCGCCGGGGATTGTTTCTCCCGGCGGTTATTTTTTTCATCGTCCCGTTCCGGCGGCCCCGGACCGATTTGTTCTCAACCGGACCCAGGATGGATTATGATGTGATTTTTTTTAAAAACCCGGTCAACTGGGCAATGTGCAGTTTTTCTTCCCTGATGATATCATCGAGTTTGTCATGCCCGTATTTGGCAGGTACCAGGTCCTTGAGCCCCAGGTAAAAAAGGATGGATTCTTTTTCCAGGCCGATGGCCGTGGTGATGATCTCTTCCATGGGTTCTTCACCGGTCAGGGATTCGACCACCTTCGGGTTGCCTTCCCCTCCGTGATTGTCCGCCATGGCTTTCAGGTACATGGACAGTTCATTGGCCGGATCGAACACGGTCTCCTGTTTTTCCCCGTCAGATATGTCTTTTCGCATGGTTTCAAACGTGCTTTTGTGTTTGTCTTCCATGCGGGCCAGTTTTTCCAGAAACGCTTTGTTGTCCGAATCCTGCTGCAGATCGGCGGCTTTTCTGTAAAAATTGGCGCCGTTCGCTTCGATCTGGATCGCCATTTCAAATACTTCATCTACGTTGAAATCATATGCCATGAATTTATCTCCTTAAATGTATTTCTGTTCATCCTGCGGTTTAGATTCCATAAAATACTTTCCCTTTCCATGTCAAGGGAAAACACCTTTGAAAAATTTTGTCTCTGATCTCTTGACCAATGCCCAAAAAAAGGGTATCAAGAAGTTCGTGTTGAAAAAACGGCCAAGGGCGGTTAACTCAGCGGGAGAGTGCTACCTTCACACGGTAGAAGTCACAAGTTCAATCCTTGTACCGCCCACCATTTTTTCACTCTTCCACTCAATATTTCCTCAATTCCCATGATAAAGTCATGTTGGTTTTTTAATTTATCCGTAGAAAATCGAAAAAAATACCGATATCAGTGACTCGGCAAGCCGTAAAAGCTGTGCTGGAAAAATATCAGAACCGCCTTAGACTTTCCGCGTCTTTGCGGTGGTCTGCCCAGTGGCGGTTCACCACGTTCCTGGAGGTGTTGGCATAGCAGTAGACACAGAAATGCCGGCAGGTGCCGTACATGCCGATGTCTTTGCTGTAAATGCATCTGCATGCCTTGCGCTGGCCCCTGTCTTTGAGATCGATCTGCCCTGGAACGGTGAACATCTCCAGCTGCCTCTCAGGCCCTGCACCGGTGTCTCCATCATCGACAAACCTCATCAACGGACCGTCATGGCTGAAGAGCTTCCGGATCAAATCATCGTCAATGCACTTGTTTTTGACAATGCCGTAGTCCGCTGCCAGGTCCATGGATTCACCGCAGGTGGCCAGGGTGATGTCCCAGCCCCGGGCATGCCACTGTTTGCTTAACTGTTTCAGGCCCTCAGCGATGGTTCGGATCTGATCCCGGGACGGTTCCGCAGACAGAACCGATGATCGGTCAAACAGATCCAGTTCCCGGATCAGGTTGTTGCGAACTTTTTGATAGGCGGCTACATCCACGAAACTGACCACCAGTTTTCCGGTTTTGTGCATCAACCGGTTGCCGGTGGACTCGATTTTTTCCAGCAGCCGTTCCGGGGACAGCCGGGAAGTCACAATCAAGGGATCGAACCGCCAGATGACCCGTTCTTTGCCGATTCTGTCGGACAGTTCCCTGAAGGTGTCGATGCGCTCCGTCAAAGGGGGTAGGCCGGGTTCAAAGTTTTCCTGTTCGTAATCGTTGAGCGTGAACTGAAAATAATAATTGAGGTTCCGTTCTTCAAATGCATCCAGACAGGACATCAACGGCCGGGGATTTTTGGTCCAGAACACGAACAGCCGGGCTGCTTCAAAAGAAACAAAACAGGGCTTTTGATTGAACGGATTGTACCAGACCGCATATCCGGCCTTCAGCCGATGGATCATCCAGTCCGCATAAAACGCGGGAATATCCGTGGCCCGGCTGGCTGAAATGATGACCGGTGCCAGGGCCGTCACCCTTTCTTTGTCAGCACGGACCACTGTTGTTTTTTTCCACTGCATCGGAAGATACCTTTCACGTGGCGGACACGACCCGGCCGACATCCGATCAGATGATTCACCGCTGGAGGGGAATCTCCCATTTTTTCATGAGTTTCCACACCAGGGTCCGGCTTTTGCCGATACGGCGGGCCACCTCCGCCTTGTTCCAGCGGCATTGATCCAGCAGTTCCATCAGTGTTTCCCGTGTCAGGTTTTGTGACGCGGGTTCCCGGGGCCGTGTTTCAGATGAGGCAGGTTTCCGGATGTCCGGGGCCTTGTGAATTTCAACCGGCAGATCCGATTCTGAAATAAACGCATTTCCGCAGACCACAAATGCATGTTCAATGGCGTTTTCCAGTTCTCTGACATTGCCGGGCCATGGGTGGGCGATCAAAACCTTCATCGCGCCGGGTCCCACGCCTTTGATGGATTTTTTTTCCCGCTTGCCGGTTTTGTGGATAAAATACTCGGTCAAAAGCGGAATATCTTCTTTCCGGTCTCGAAGCGGCGGAATCTGAATGGTGAACACCTTGAGCCGGTAAAACAGATCTTCCCGAAAGGTTCCCTGCCGGGTCAATTCGGTCAGATTCTTGTTGGTGGCGGCAATGATCCGGATATCGATTTTACGCCTTTTCGTATCCCCCACCCGTTCGATCTCCCGTTCCTGAAGGACCCGCAGCAGTTTCACCTGCATGTACGGGGTCAATTCCCCGATTTCATCCAGAAAAATGGTGCCGGTATCCGCCTGTTCGAAACGGCCCACATGATCCTTGTGGGCGCCGGTAAACGCCCCTTTGACATGACCGAACAGCTCGCTTTCCAGCAGCGTTTCAGACAGGGCCGAACAGTTGACCGTCACCAGGGGGCGCTGATTTTCAGACGTGTTATAGTGAATCGCCTTGGCCACCAGTTCCTTGCCGGTGCCGCTTTCCCCCTGGATCAGCACGGTGGCCCGGCTGTCTGCGGCGGCCCGGATGGCTTCAAACACATTCTGCATGGCCGGACTCTTGCCGATGATGTTGCCTAAACGGAAGGTTTCCTGCAGTTGCCGCCGGGTATCTTCCTCTCTTTTTCTGGCCCGAGACAGCTCGGTCAGGTCGGTGATGGTTTCTACGATGCCAAGGATCCGGCCCTGATCATCCTTTGCCAGCCGGGCATTTTTGATGACCGGGACATCATATCCGTCCTTGTGCCGGACAAAACATTCCTTGGCTTCGGTGCGGCCATGACGCATCACCCCGCATTCATGGATATCGGCCGGGCACTGCCTGCCGTAGCACTGGCTGCACTTGAGAATATCACAGCGCTGTCCCACCGCCTCCAGGGCGGAAAAACCCGATATTTTTTCCATGGCCCGGTTCCAGGAGGTGATGATGCCCTGGTCATCCAGGGTGAACAGGCCTTCGGCCATGGTGTCGATAATCTGATTTAAAAAATCGACGTTCCACAGTTCGTGGGTTTTCATGAATGATCATGCTCCTTGAGCCGATACAGTGCCTTCAGATAAGTCAATGGTATACCACCCGTTTTCCCAACGGGGCGAAACACACCAGGGCCAGTCTGAAATGAGCGAATCCGAAAGGAATTCCGATAATGGTGAGGCAATAGCCGGCGCCGGCCAGAATGTGAGAAATGGCCAGCCAGATGCCCGCCAGAATGATCCACAGAAAATTGGCCAGTCCCGTCCCGATCAAACGCTCATCTCCCACATCTCTGGCATCCACCAGGTCCTTGCCGAATGGGAATGCGGCAAACCCGGCAATCCGGAACGCGGCCCAGGCAAACGGGATGCCCACCACTGTGATGAACAGCAGTCCGCCGGTCAGAATCCACATCAGCCAGGCAATAAAACCGCCCCCGAAGATAAACCACAAAATATTGAGTATCAGCGTCATCAATGTCCTCCTGTTTTCAGTTGCCGCGCGTTTACCGCCGGATGGCGCAGTTGATCTCCATCACAATGCCTGATGAAAATTAACATCCGGCCATTTTTTTGTCAAACACGGGTTTCACTGCACCCATGCCGGATGAAACAGCTGTCCTGAATACAAAAAACTTGATTTTGAACCGGTATCCCTATAGCCTATGCACACAAGTATGAATTGAAACTCAAACGGGGAGATTATGGAAACGCACAGACGCATCCTTGTGACCTGGACCGGATGCCTGATAATCCTTTTTATGGCTGCCGGATGCAGCACCACCTATTATGCGGCCATGGAAAAGCTGGGCAAGGAAAAACGGCATCTGCTGACAGACAATGTCAAAGATGTCAAGGACAGCCAGGAGGAGGCAAAAGAGGAATTCTCCGATGCCCTGACGCAGATCCAGGCGTTGTACGGTTTTGACGGAGGAGATCTGGAAGAAGTCTACAAAAAGGTCAAATCCAGTTACGAGGACTGCCGGGACAGGGCGGAACAGATCGAAACCCGGATCGCCAAAGTCAAGACCGTGGCCGGGGACCTGTTCGCGGAGTGGGACACTGAGATCAGTGCAATTCAGGACCCGGATCTGCAGGCCGCCAGCCGCCGGTCCAAATCCGATACCCAGGCACGGTTCCGAAAACTGGAAGCGGCCATGGACCAGTCTGCCAGGGCCATGGCGCCCGTTCTGGCCAAGCTCAACGACATGGTGCTGTTTCTCAAGCACAACCTCAATGCACGGGCTATCGGGGCCCTGGGAAAAGAAGCCCTGTCCATTGAAACCGATGTGGATGCCCTGATCAAAGACATGAACCGGGCCATTGTGGAAGCGGACCAGTTTATCGCGCACATGTAAACAGACCTTCACAGGTATCTTCAGGAGAGATCCGATCATGAACGTAGACGGAAAACAGATTCGGCCCATCTGGTTTGACAAAGACACGGAAACGGTCCGGGTCATTGACCAGCGATTTCTGCCTCATCAGTTCATTATCAAAGACCTGACCCATGTGGATGACGTGATTCATGCCATTCAGGAAATGGTGGTCAGAGGGGCTCCGCTGATCGGCGCCACCGG
>JBFLKI010000249.1:0-35177 GCA_040883135.1 Desulfotignum sp.
CCCCTTAGTTTCTTTGGTAGCGGGGGAAGGATTTGAACCAACGACCTTCGGGTTATGAGCCCGACGAGCTACCAGACTGCTCCACCCCGCATCAATTCCTGTAATATAGAACAATTCTTTTCTGCCGTCAAGGATTACTATCATTTTTTTTCATGACCGCCCGGCGGGTTCTTTTGAGGTCAGGGCGGCTTTCAATTCAGCAATCGTGGGCGTGGCCGTGCCCACCTTGCCCACCACAATGCCGGCACCGGCATTGGCCACCGCCGCACTGTCCAGAAACGATGCGCCCGAGGCCAGGCCCAGGCCCAGCAGGGAAATAACCGTATCACCGGCCCCGGACACGTCAAATACCTGCCGGGCCCTGGACGCGATCACGTGGGGTTCCTTTCCGGGTTCGAACAGGACCATGCCGTCTTTGCCACAGGTAATCACCAGTCTTTCCAGGGCCACTGTCGCCAGGAGTCTTCGGCCGGCCGCAAACAGGTCCTCCAACGTGGTGATCTCCATATTTACCGCCACGGCGGCTTCCTTCTGATTGGGCGTCAACACCGAAACCCGGGCATATTTGTCAAACCGGAGGGCCTTGGGGTCCGCCAGAGTCATCACCCCGCGGCTGCGGGCCAGGTCCACGGTATGGCGGACCAGTTCCGGCGTCACTAGGCCTTTGTCATAATCTGAAATGATGATCAGATCCACCTGGTCCATCATGGATGTCATGATTGACATCAGACGTTCCAGAGTGCCGGTGCTGATGGGCCGCTTCACTTCCCGGTCGATCCGCAGCACCTGCTGGCTGGATGCGATGATCCGGGTTTTCAGCGTGGTCGGCCGGTCCGGTTCGCTGATGATGCCATGGGTATGCACAGACAGTTCCGCAAGTTTTTCCAGAATCATTCGCCCGGCTTTGCCGGTCCCGGCCGTACCGATGGCAGACACCTGCGCTCCCATGGCCGTCAAATTATTGATCACATTGCCCGCGCCCCCCAAAGTGTGGTTTTCCCTTTCCACCGTCACAATGGGCACGGGCGCTTCCGGGGAAATGCGGTCCACCCGGCCCCACAGGTACTCGTCGATCATCAAGTCCCCGATCACCATGACACGGATCTGGCGGAAACGGTCGATATCAACTTTCATGGGTTCAACAGACCGTGCAGCATGGCTTTGAGTTCATCATACCCCCGGGTCACCGGGACATCGGGAAAATCCGTGACAACGGTTTCCGGCGGCTTGAAGAAAAAGCCCTGATCCGCCGCCTGGATCATGCCGATATCATTATATGAATCCCCAAATGCGATCACATGAAAATTCAATCCCTGAAACGCCTCAACCGCTTTCTGCTTCTGGTTGTCGATCCGCAGGTTGTAGTCTGTGATATTGCCCTGGTTATCAATGGTCAGGCTGTGACACAATAACGTGGGAAAGCCCAGTTTGGCCATCAGGGGTCTGGCAAACTCTTCGAACGTATCGGAGAGAACGATGAACTGTGAACGGGCTCTTATCCAGTCCAGCGCTTCTTTCGCTCCGGGCAGGGGATCCAGGGTGGCGATGACCTGCTGGATATCCTGAATCCTGAGGTGATTGTCCTTTAAAATCGCCAGACGTTTTGACATCAGGAGATCATAGTCTTTAATGTCCCGGGTGGTCAGCCTCAATTCATCAATACCGGTCTTTTCTGCCACATTGATCCAGATTTCCGGAAGAAACACCCCTTCCAGATCCGCCACAATCATCTTCATTGCACCACCTCATCTTCAATACGGATGACCATGGGCTGCTTCACCACACAGTCGGTGGCGGTGATCCGGCTCAAGGCCTGCTGGATCCATGCCTCTTTGGCGATATGGGTGATCATCACCACCGGCACGGTCCCTTTGGCATTTCGCCCGTGCTGATGCACAGAGTTGATGCTGATTTTGTTCTCCCCCAGAATACCGGAAATCCGGGACAGAACACCGGGATGGTCCTGGGCTTCGAACCGCATGTAATACCGCGTCATCAATTCGTTCATGGACAAAATGGGAATGTGACGGATATTTTTCTGTGGGTACCCGAGGATGGGGACCCGGCCGGTGGTGCCGCTGATGATATTTCTGGCAATGTCGGCAATATCGCTGAGC
Source organism: Desulfotignum sp. (assembly GCA_040883135.1). Lineage (GTDB taxonomy): Bacteria > Desulfobacterota > Desulfobacteria > Desulfobacterales > Desulfobacteraceae > Desulfotignum. The sequence continues at coordinate 2,118 of JBFLKI010000249.1, forward strand.
ACGGCAGATGCCGTGGGCATCATCCCGGCCCCGTGACCATAGAGCATGGTTTTGCCGGTGGCATCCGCGTCTATGGCAATGGCGTTCATGGAATGATCCACATGGGACAACGGGTTGGCGGTGTCGATCATGGTAGGATGCACCCTGGCTTCTACACAGTCCCCGTGCCGTTTGCCGATGGCCAGCAGCTTGATGGTGTATCCAAAGGACCGGGCAAATTCGATGTCCATGGGGGTGATCCGGCGGATTCCTTCCACATGGATATCCGACAGATTAATCTCCATGCCATGGGCCAGTGCATTGAGAATCGCCAGCTTGTGGGCCGTATCATACCCGTCAATGTCCAGGGAAGGCTCCGCTTCGGCAAACCCCAGATCCTGGGCTGTTTTCAATGCCTCTTCAAACGTGCACCCTTCCTTTGAGATCCGTGACAGAATATAATTGCAGGTCCCGTTCAAAATCCCTGACATCGATTTGATATCATTGGCCACCAGGGACTCTCTGAGGGTCTTGATAATCGGCATGCACCCACCGCAGCTGGCCTCAAACGCGAGATCCACCCGGTTTTCACGGGCGGCCTCCACCAGCTCATTGCCCGAGGCGGCCAGCAGGGCCTTGTTGGCCGTCACCACATGCTTTCCATTCTGCAGGGCGGTCAGAATGAACTCTTTGGCCGGTGTCTGGCCGCCGATCAGTTCCACCACCACATTGATTTCCGGATCCGTCAATACCGTCCGGGCATCCGGCACCAGGGCCGCAGTCTCCAAATCGATACCGCGATCGGTTTCAGTGTCAATATCTGCAATGGTTTTCAAATTCAGTTGTGCCCCGATCCGGGATTCCAACAGGTGTTGTTTCCGGATCAGCAGGTCAGCGACCCCTGTCCCCACCACCCCCAACCCGAGGATACCTACGCGGATTGTTTTCATATCTTTTTTTTCTCCGAACTCCGAAAATTGATTCGTTGTATTTAATTCTGTATATTAAATCTTGTTAGATACAATATAACCGCGATCATGTCAAAAAGCTTTTGACTTTTAAAGCCCGGCTGTTTATTATTTTAGGGTTATCTTAGCAGTCAACCGTCCAGACAAGGTGAATTTCATGAATGATTCTTTGACATATGCAGATGCCGGTGTTGATATCGACAAGGCCAATCAGCTGGTGGACCGGATCAAGGACATTGCCAGATCCACTCCCAGAACCGGCGTCATGGGAGAAATCGGCGGTTTCGGCGGGTTGTTTTCTCTCAATATATCCAACATGGCCAATCCGGTCCTGGTCAGTTCCACGGACGGGGTGGGGACCAAACTGAAAATCGCTTTCCAGATGGACCGGCATGACACCATCGGTATCGATCTGGTGGCCATGTGCGTCAACGACATCATTGTCCAGGGCGCCAAACCGTTGTTTTTTCTGGATTACCTGGCAATGGGCCGCCTGGACAACACCGTGGCCGAACAGATCATTACAGGGATCGCCCATGGCTGCACCCAGGCCGGATGTGCGTTGATCGGCGGAGAAACCGCTGAAATGCCCGGTATTTATCAACCCGGAGAATATGATCTCTCCGGATTTGCCGTCGGCATTGTCGACAACGATAAAATCATTGACGGTTCCTATATCCGACCCGGACACCAGCTCATCGGGCTGGCTTCCAACGGCATCCATTCCAATGGATTTTCCCTGGTCAGAAAGATTTTCTTTGATCACTGCAAATATGACGTGAACACCCAGATACCGGAACTGGGAACGACCCTGGGAGAGGAACTGTTACGGCCCACCACCATATACGTATCCAGTATTCTCAGTCTGATGCGAGACCTGCCCGTCCACGGGCTGGCGCATATCACCGGCGGCGGCATCGATGAAAACATCATCCGTGTGATTCCCGACGCCTGCAAAATTCTGATCCGCAAAGATGCCTGGGAAAGACCTGTCATATTCGATCTGCTCCAGAATCTGGGGCATGTGACCGACGCGGAGATGCACCGAACCTTCAACAACGGCATCGGCATGATTCTGGTCATCCCTGAAAAATCGGCCCAGGAAATCATGGACCGGTTGACGGCCATGGAGGAACCTGCCCATTTCATCGGTGAAGTCACCGACAGAATGAAAAACGAAAAACAGGTCCAGTGGATCTGATGATGCATGTACATTCTGGGTGTTGAATCCTCGTGTGATGAAACCGCGGCTGCCGTGGTGGAAGGTTCTGACCGGATCCTGTCCTCTGTGATCGCATCCCAGGTGGAGGCGCACAAACCCTACGGGGGGGTGGTGCCGGAACTGGCATCCCGCATGCATGTCGAGGCCATCACCCCGGTGGTGACAACGGCAATTCAGAAGGCCGGCATTGCCATCGACGATATTCAGGCCGTTGCCGCCACTCAGGGACCGGGTCTTGTGGGGGCGCTGCTGGTGGGATTTTCCTTTGCCAAAGCCTTTGCCTGGGCCCGGAACCTGCCCATGGCCGGGGTCAATCACCTGGAAGCCCATATCCATTCCCTGCTCCTGTGCCGGCCCGCCCCAACATGTCCTTTCATCGCTCTGGTGGTCTCGGGCGGACATACCAATATTTATCATGTTCTTTCAGACAACCGGTTCGAACTGATGGGCCAGACCCGGGATGATGCCGCCGGAGAAGCCTTTGACAAAGTCGCCAAAACCCTGGGTCTGGGGTATCCCGGCGGGCCCGTGATCGAGGCCATGGCAAAAACCAGTGATCCCGGCGACATTGTGTTTCCCAGATCCCTGTTGGAAAAAGGCAGTTTTGACTTCAGTTTTTCCGGGCTTAAATCCGCTGTGGCCAGGTATGTTCACGAGCATCCGCTGAAAAGAGACCTTGACAAGGCCCGGGTGGCGGCCGCGTTTCAGGCGGCGGTCATCGATGTGGTGTGCGAAAAACTGCTGGCAGCGGCCCGGTTCCAGCACTGCCGGCAGATCGGCATTTCCGGCGGCGTTTCCGCCAATCAGACCCTGGTGACGGCGCTGACCCGCCGGGCCGCCAGGCATCAGATCCGGGTGATCGCCCCGCCACTGTCCCTGTGCGGCGACAATGCCGCCATGGTGGCGGCCAGAGGCGCGGTCATGATCCGAGACGGCCAAACCTGCAGTCTGGAGGATGACGTGTTTTCCAGGGCCTTGAATTTATCCGCCTGACACATTTTTCGGCGGGGTCCATCCCAGATATTGTTGCTTGTACCGGTAAATTCTCTCCACACAGACCCGGCCCATGTCCAGAGTTTTCGTGTCCCCGTCCAGCCGACGGACCAGGGCCTCGAATACCTTTTCGATATTGGGTCCCTGGTGACAGACCAGCGCCAGGTCGATCCCCGCAGCCAGTATCCGACCCATACAGGTGTCCATGTCATGATGGATCGCCTTCATGTCCAGATCATCGGTCAACACCAGGCCGTCGAATCCCAGGCCCTGCCGGATCATGTCATGGGCGATGGTCACGGACAGGCTGGCCTGCCATCGAGGATCGAGTTGTGAGCACAGAATATGGGATACCATGATGCCGGACACATCCGCACGCACCGCCGCTTCGAACGGAATCAGATCCGCGGCCTGAAGCACGGCCAGTTCCACATCCAACACCGGCAGCAGATGGTGGGAATCCAGCACGGTGCGGCCGATCCCTGGAAAATGCTTGGCCACGGCCATGACACCGTACGACTGCAGAGTCTGGATCACGGCGGTGCCCAGATCCGCCACGGTCCAGGCATCACCGGGAAACGCCCGGGTATTCATGATGGCGCCCGTGTGATCCGACACCACATCCACCACCGGTGCCAGGTTCATGTTGATCCCCACATCATGAAGTTCCCGGGCTGTGATCCGGGCAAAGGCGTTTGCCGCTTCCCGGGTCCGGATTAAAGGATTCCCGTCAAACTGCGTGAAGGGTGCCGGCAGCCGGGACACCACCCCGCCCTCCTGGTCGACGGCAATGAACAGTGGCGGCTGACCACAGGATGCGGCAAACGCCTGGACATCGGCGCACAGCTGTGCCACCTGCTCCGGGGAAACGATATTCTGCCGGAACAGAATGATTCCGCCGGCCTGGAACCGACCGATGAGCACCTCCAGGTCTGAATTAAACCGTGTGCCGTCAAATCCCAGCACCAGCCGCTGTCCGGCCAAATGCCGAACCACTTTATTCATGCAGTTTTTCCACCGCCTGCTTCAACTGTTTTGTCACATCTTCCGACAGGTCTCCGGCCTGTTTCAGATGGGCAGCGATCGCATTCAGTCCGGCCTGTTCCGCTTTTTCGGCCCAGGAATAAAAATTGTCCTTGTGACTGTCATTGTGATCCACCCAATGGGACAACAGCACGCCGATTTTTTCTTTTGTGGTCATCTCCGGCTGGGTGTCATGGGTATGACCGTGAGCGTGGGAATGATCGTGATCATGGGCATTTTCATGAGAATGGCCATGACCGTGATCGTGCGAGTGTGTATGATTATGTTCGTGACTGTGACTCATAAGTTGACTCCATTTAATAAATTATCCAGAAACACCGGCTCCGGTATCTGCTGACTGACAGGCCGCCAGTTGCTGAACGCACTGATTTCAATGCCGTTATAAATAATAGATACCGGACGGTCCGCCGATACCACCACCACAATAATTCCTGAATTGGCTGTGGAAAACCGCAACGCGGAATTGTATCGGGCGCCCCGGGCCATTTTTTCCCAGTCAATGGTCCGGCCGTCCAGAAGACAGGCAAATCCATGGATACTGCTGTCTGAAGTCAGGTGAACCGCGCCGTCAATTTTCAGCAGCGCGCTGGCCAGTTCGAAATTCCGGGATTCCATGAGGCTCAGAGGCGGATCCAGAACATGGCCGGACAGGCGCATGGGCGGATCATTGAGGTCGATCACCAGGGTACACCCATGGCGGCAACGGCCGGCCCTGTGCACCAGGCGTGAAATCATCTGAAAAAGAACCGTGGCGGTGCCGGTTTCCACATCCGTGTCCAGCAGCAGTTCTTCCAGTTCCACCAGCCGGGCCTCCCGGGTAATGGAATGGAAACTGCCGTCAAAAAAAGAAGCAATCCGATTATCCTTGATATCCAGAAACCCGTAATCTCCTTTGAAATGGGCCGCAATCGCATCATCCGGAACCGGGCCATCCGTAATCCCGACAATGGTTTTGCCATCAGACACCAGCTTCCGGTCGGAATCTTCCACCGCCACCAGCAGCTTGCGCACATGTTTGATGTCAAACAGCTGAGGCTGCTGATGTTTTTGTATCCGGGTGATGAATTCGATTTTTCCAATCTGATCGGGATCACAGAAAAACAATACGCCTCTGGGCCAGAACCCTTCTTCCTTGGTTTTAGAAAGATCCAGCACTTTGTTCAGGATCGCAGGCACCTGAAGCCGGCTGTCATGGGCCAGATTCCGATCCCGCTTGTCCAAGATATGGTCGGCAACGGCCTGAAGTGCGTAATTCTTAAGCACGTATTCCGATGAATTGACTGGGGCACTGCGGCCGTTGTAATCATGAATCAGAAGTGTGGCCGCCTGTTCCAGCCACCGCTGGGTCGGATAAATGGAACACAGATCCGGATGGTGTTCAGTAAACCAGGCCTGATAAAAAAAATCACTGCAACTGCACCCATAGGAAATCAGACCGGCCAGGGCCAGATCATTTTCGGGAATCTGATGTCCCCGGGGTTGACTTTTGATTGCGGTTATGACCCGGGTCCGCCATCCACCGTCTTCCGAGCTGAACATGTTGTGAACCTTGACCCCGTGTCCCCTGAGCAGATCCTGGGGATCCAGCACCATCACCGGATCGTCCGGGTCCGGGGCAAAAATCAGTGCCACCCGGCTGGGGTGTGAGAATTTGGACAATCCCTCGGTCACCCCGTTCATGATATTGGCCACACACAATTTTCGATACAGCGACTGATCCATTCTGTTCCTGTTTCATTTCTGCGAATTTCTGCCCTTTTGATACCCATGTTTTCCGGAATTTAGCAAGTTTTTTTCCTTGTTTTCCTTTGAGGTATTGTAAAATAATTCCGGGATTGTTATTGAAATAAAAAAAACAACCCGGAGGTCACATGCGTCTATTCACTTTTCTTATTATCAGCCTGAGTCTTGTTTTCAGCGGGGTATCCGGATATACCCAGTCCCGGACCGGTTATGTCACCGATAAGCTGATTCTCACTTTCAGACAGGGGCCGGGCCCTTCATACGAGGTGTTGAAAACACTGGAAAGCAACACCCGGCTTACCATTCTGGAAGAAGAGGCCGATTATTACAAAGTACAGCTGTCTTCCGGAGACACCGGCTGGGTGGACAAGCAGTTTGTCACCTTTGAGACACCCAAAACCGAAATCATCGAAAACATGAAAGATGAGTATGCGGCCCTGGAAAAACAGTTCAATGCTTTGTCCGCCGACCATGAACAACTTAAAGAAAAGATGGCTGACATATCTGGGAACACAGACGATCTTTTTGAGACGTTGCAGAAAAACAAAGACCTGGAAAAAAAGAACACGCAACTGTCTCTTCGAATCGAACAACTGGAAAAAAAATCTGAAACCCTGTTCAAAACCGGCATGATCAAATGGTTCCTGGCCGGTTTCGGGGTCATCCTGTTCGGCTGGATACTGGGCCAGACCGTTTCGGGCAGAAACCGCCGGCGCAATTCTCTGCTGAGTTAATCCCGATCCACCAACCTGCGGCCCGGAACAGAGAGTATCTATTTGCGCCATAAACGAAACATTGTTTTTTTCTTGACACCGGTGTCTTAAAACGGTTTATTGTACCAGCGATTCATTCAGGACCCTTGACGGTTCGCACAGACAACCTGGATGATTTAACCTTTTTTGAAAGGAGCCGACCTTGGCCGACCAAAGCGTGTATGCAAAAAAAATCTGGCTGAATTCCTATGAACCAACGATTCAGAGTACCATTGATTTTAAAGACATCCCGGTACCGCAATATTTGAAGGAATCGGCAGCCCAGTTTCCGGACCACCCGGCCCTGATTTTTCAGGGATACAGCGTGAGCTTCAGGGAGCTCGATGAGATGGTCGGAAAATTTGCCGCGGCACTCAGGGATTTCGGCATCAAAAAAGGGGACAGTGTCGCCATTCTTTTGCCCAATATGATCCCCTGTGTCGTAGCCTACTACGCTACCCTGAGAATCGGCGGGATCGTTGTGTTCAACAATCCGCTCTACTCGGACCGGGAACTTGAACACCAGTTTACAGACTCGGGATCCAAATTTCTCATTACCCTGGATCTGCTGGTCGAACGCATGGTGACACTGCGGGAAAAAACCGAGATCAAAACAATTGTGTATACCTCCATCGGTGATTACCTGCCGTTTGTCAAACGGCTGCTGTTCCCGCTGGTGGCAAAGAAAAAAGGCCTGGCCGCGGAAGTGTCTCCGGCACCGGATCTGTATGCGTTCAAGGATATCATGTCCAAATACAGTCCGGACAACACCCAGGCAGAACTGACCATGGATGATGTGGCCATGTATCAGTACACCGGCGGAACCACCGGCGTTTCCAAGGGCGTCATCCTCACCCATGGGAACATCTCTTTTCAGATTCAACAGATCGAGGCCTGGTTTCCGGAATTTGACAAAGGGGCTGAAATCATGCTGGGAGCCCTGCCCTTCTTTCATGTCTTCGGCATGTCCGTATCCATGAACCTGGCCATCCGCCTGGCCTGGACCAATGTGCTGATACCCAAGCCCCAGGCCGAACCTCTGCTGGAAGCCATTTCCAAATTCAAGGTCACGTTCGCGCCGCTGGTTCCCACCATGTATGTCGGTATACTGGATCACCCGGATCTGGAACACACGGATCTGACCAGCATCAAAGGCTGCTTTTCCGGAAGCGCGCCCCTGCCCCTGGAAGTGATCAACAAATTCGAGAAGAAAACCGGGTCCATTATCGTGGAAGGGTTCGGTCTCACGGAATCGTCGCCCGTGACCCATGTGAATCCGTTCCGGGGCCGGCGGAAAGTCGGCAGCATCGGGGTTCCGATGCCGGATACGGAATGCAGGATCGTGGATCTGGAAGACCGCACCAAAGAGATGCCTGTGGGAGAACCCGGAGAACTGCTCATCCGGGGACCCCAGATCATGAAAGGATATCTCAACAAACCCGAAGAAACCGCCAAAACCCTGACCAAAGACGGATTTCTGTGTACCGGTGATGTGGCGAAAATGGATGAGGACGGTTATTTCTACATCGTGGACCGCATCAAGGACATGATCATCTCCGGCGGGTACAATGTCTATCCCAGGGACATCGATGAGGTGCTGTATGAACACCCCAAAATTCTGGAAGCCTGTGCTGTCGGCATCCCGCATCCCAAACGCGGGGAATCCATCAAAGCGTTTGTGGTTCTCAAACAGGGCCAGACCATGACCGAAAAAGAGGTGATCGATTATTGCGGCCAACGTCTGGCCAAATACAAGCTGCCGGTGGCCGTGGAATTCCGGGAGGAACTCCCCAAATCCAACGTGGGCAAAATTCTGCGCAAGGATTTACGCAAACAGCAGGGATAATATGATCGATTCTTGAACTATTGCCGGTTTGATAATTTTCTTGGATTCTGATCAAATTCATTTGACATCAAAAATTGGAATCCACGGTGTGCCGGACATCAACACCCTGCCGTTTACCGCCGGGATATTGATTGAAAAACCTGGCCAGGCACGTCAACGACACCTCTTTGCTGTGGGAAGATGACCTTGCAGCCCGCCGGAGATGAAACTTTCACCACCAAAGCACTGACCTCCCTGCAGCCCAACTGCGAAATATTATCAACGGCTAATTTACGATCATCATTTTATCTATGGAGAATCTGTGTTATAATTGTTTGTTTTTTATTTATTATTTAACCAAACAATTTAAGGGGATCCACATCCACTATGGAAATCAATCATTATGAACTTGAATACGGCGAATACGGCAATACCACCGATGTAACCATCAACCTTCGCGGATTCGACATTCTGCGGTTCAACAACATCAGCAAAGGCACGGCGTTCTCGATTGAAGAACGGATCCGCCTCAAGCTGAGCGGATACCTTCCCTTCCGGATCAAAACCCTGGAGGAGCAGGTGCAGAACAGCCTGGATATCATTGCAAAAAAACAGGACGATATCGAGAAATTCATCTACCTCAGAAGTCTTTATGACCGGAATGTGGTCCTGGCCCATGCCGTGATCGCCAGCGACATCACCCAGTTTCTGCCCATCATCTACACCCCCACCGTGGGCCTGGCCTGCCAGCAGTATTCCAGCATGTTCCGCCGGGCCAACGGCATCCACCTGTTTCCGGACAACATCGATTATGCAGAACAGATTCTGGCCAACTATACGGACAAGGACATCCGGGTGGCCGTGGTCACGGACAACCAGGGAATCCTGGGGATCGGAGACCAGGGCGCCGGCGGCATCCCCATCTGCCTGGGCAAACTGATGCTGTACACCCAGGGCGCGGGCATCGCTCCCTGGCACTGCCTTCCCATTTCTCTGGATGTAGGAACCAACAACCAGGCCCTGCTGGATGATCCCGGATATCTGGGATGGCGGAACAAACGGCTTAAAGGGGACGCCTATGACCTGTTTATTGAAAAATTCGTTGCCGCCTTTAAAAAAATATTCCCCAAAGCCCTGTGCCAGTGGGAGGATTTTTCCAAACAGACCGCGTTTTCCGTACGCGACAAATATCTGGAACAGGTGATTTCCTTTAATGATGATATTCAGGGCACCGGATCCATTACTCTGGCCGGCATTCTGGCAGCCATGAAAACCAAAAAAACATCGTTCACCGACCAGGTCTTTCTGGTAAACGGGGCCGGCGCCGGAGGCGTGGGGATTGCCGAACAGATCTGGACCGAACTGGTGGAACAGGGCCTGGATGAAACTGGCGCCAGAAAACGGATTTTCACCATGGATTCCAGAGGCGTGGTGACCACGGACCGGGATCTGGAACCCTACAAGTATAAATTTGCCAAAGATCCGGCAGAACTGCCATGGCTGAAAATACCGGCGGACAACACCATGAAAAATGCCATCCGCCATGAAAAAATCACGGTGCTTATCGGTACGTCCGGCCAGCCCGGCTGTTTTGACAAACCCATTGTGGACGCGATGATGCAGAATTCAGACCGGCCGGTCATCCTGCCGTTGAGCAACCCCACCACCAACACGGAAGCTCTGCCCAAAGACCTGTACCGGTGGAGCGACGGCAAGGCTCTGGTGGCCACGGGATCTCCGTTTGCCCCGGTGACCCACGGCAATAAACAATACCGCATCGGTCAGATGAACAATGCGTTCGTGTTCCCGGGAATCGGTCTGGGGATCATCGCTTCCGGTGCGACCCAGGTGCTGCCGGTCTTTTTCTCCGCAGCCGCCCATGCCGTGGCCGGGTTCATCTCGGATCAGGACCTGGCGGATGGAATCCTGTGCCCGCCTCTGGATCAGCTGCGGGAAGTATCCATTGCCGTCGCCAAACAGGTGGGAGCCGAAGCCATCAAAGCCGGAGTGACCGGTGAGGGATGCGCATTTTCCCGGTTCAAGCACAACAATGATCCGGAAAGATTGAACACCCTGATCGACAACATGGTCTGGAATCCGGTATATTTTTGACATGATGTACGGGTGGACCGGAAACATCGCGCTCATCGATCTGACCCGTCACCAGATCCGCACCCTGTCCCTGCCCCCGGAAACCTGTGCCGGACACATCGGCGGCAGGGGCTTAGGGGGTCTGTTTATCCGGCCGGCCGCCCGTCTGGCCTGGGATCATGAAGACATGCCGGTCTGCCTGTTCACCGGACCTTTGACCGCCACCATTGCCCCGACCGCCGGACGCTGCCACATGATCTCGATCTCTCCATTGACCGGACTGGTGGGAGATGCGTCCATGGGCGGCAAAATCGGGGTACAGCTCAAACGGGCCGGCTGGGACGGCCTTGTCCTCACCGGGAAAAGCAGTGAGCCTTTGGGCATTGAAATCGAAGACGACCGCATTACACTGGTTTCTGCAAACCATTTATGGGGGATGCCTACGGATACGCTGTATGACACACTGACCCCGGGAAAGGCCGGTCTGGCCTGCATCGGCCCGGCCGGAGAAAACGGGGTCCGTTTCGCCGCCGTGATCACGGACCGGTACCATGCTGCCGGCCGCACCGGTTTAGGCTTGAGCCTGGGCGTCAAAAAAGTCAAATATATCCGGGTGTCCGGCAACGGTGCCACCCGGGTCAAATATCCGGAACAGCTCAAACAGGCCCGGAAAGACATTGTCCGCCTCACTGCGGCATCCCCCGCACTCATGGGCCGGTTCGGCATTTCCCGCATGGGCACGGGGGCCCTGTACGATCTGATGGACAACCGGTGCATGATGCCCACGCACAATTTTACCGCCACCCGGTTTTCCCCGGCATCCCGCCTGAACGCCCATGCCTATGCCGCCACTTATCTGCCCAGACGGCACGGCTGCAAAGGGTGTCATATCCTGTGCAAAAAAATCGCCACGCAATCCGATCCCGGCACTCCGGTTCCTGAATTTGAAGCCATGTCCCATTTCACGGCCCTGGTGGGGCTCCAGGATATTCAAGTGGTGACCGCGGCCAACCAGCTGTGCAACCGCATGGGCATGGACGCCATTTCCGCGGCATCCACCCTGGCCTGTTACCGGGAAATCACCAGACAGAATTTCACCCCCCAGTCCCTGCTGGCCCTTCTGAAGGATACGGCACTGGACCGGGGAAACGGCCGGGACCTCAAACACGGGGCAGCCAAATACGCACGCTCCATGGGCAAACCCGAGACCGCCATGACGGTCAAGGGGCTGGAACTGCCGGCCTATGACCCGCGAGGGGCGTATGGCATGGCACTGGGCTATGCCGTGGCGACCCGGGGCGGGTGCCATCTGCGGGCCTATCCCATTTCCCATGAAATTTTGCGCAAGCCCGTGGCCACGGACCGGTTCTCTTTTTCCGGAAAAGCCAGAATCATCAAAATCGCCGAGGATCTCAATGCGGTGGTGGATTCCCTGATCGCCTGCAAATTCACTTTTTTTGCCGCCGGCCTGGAAGAGTATGCCAGGGCGGTTCATGCCGTCACCGGAAACCCGGTCACGGCCCGGGATCTTTTGAATGCGGGTGAAAAAATTGTCTACACCGAACGCATCATCAACAGTCTGAACGGAGTTGATGCCCGGCACGATACCCTGCCGAACCGGTTTTTCGACCAGCCCGGTAGCGGGTGTGACCGGTTTTCCGTCCCGCCCATCGACCGGGCCGCGTTCCTGTCCGCCAGATCCGCGTATTATGCGGTGCGGGATCTGACCGAAGACGGTCAGCCCAAAAAAGAAACCGCGGAACGACTGGGAATTGACCCTCATGGATGATCTGCTCCAAAAATACAGCGACAAACTCATCCAGGCCGGTCTGGCAGCGGCTGATGGGCCGAACATTCCTTTGATCGGGGGATGGGACCGCTCATTGACCTGGAACCGGCCGGCGCCTGAAATTCCGCTATTAAACCAGGTTTTCCAGCATTTGAATATCAATTCCCTGGCATATCTCAGCCCCTGCCCGCCCCATGACCGGATCATCGGGTTTCTGGCCGACCGGGCCCTGAAAGCATCGGGCCGGATCACACCTGAAGACAGTGAGACCCGGACGTTTCTTCATGACCTGCCTGTGACAGATGTGTTTGACGTCCAGGCCATTGTTCAGGCGCTTTCCCAGAGAAAAACCGTGATCATCCGGATCCGGAACGCTGACGGGAAACCGCCGGGACCCGCCATCATTGCACCGGGCACAATCACCCCGGAACAGGGGTTTGTTCACATCAGTTCCGTTTGCTTTGCCTGTTTTATAAAATTTTTTTCCGATTATCTGTCCCTTTTGAAAACCGATCAGATCGATCCGGAGATGGATGAGGTGTTCCAACAGGTACTGCCTTTTTTAACGGATCCCGGAACAGGCGGCATCCCCCACACATCCTTTCTGATGCCGGGCCCTTTCTCCTCTGAGTCCCGGGTGATCGCCGCCATGTCTCAGGCAGGAAAAAAAGTGGTGAGTGACAAACTGGTGGATTCCTATTTCGGCAACATTTCCTATTGCCTGAACGACATACTGTACATCAGTCAGACCGGCGCGGCCTTAGATGAGCTGGAAGGATGCATTGACCCGGTACCCCTGGACGGCACCACATCCGCCGGCATGACCGCCTCCAGCGAACTGTCCGCCCACATGGAGATCATTGCCCGCACCGGGTGCCGGGCCATTCTCCACGGGCACCCCCGGTTCAGCGTGATCCTGTCCATGGACTGCGATCCGGAACAGAAAACCGCCTGCGCGTTCAATACCCGATGTCATACCCATTGTCCGGTTCCCCGGCAGATCGGTGACACTCCGATCATTCCAGGCGAGGTGGGTACCGGACCCTTCGGGCTGTGTCATACCCTGCCTATCGCCTGTGAAACCGCAGACACGGTAATCGTATATGGGCATGGCGTGTTTGCCACCGGTGACACCGACTTTATTCAGGCGTTTTCTCATATGACCGAGGTTGAAAATTTCTGTAAACGCCATTATCTTGAACAGGTAACGCAATTGACCAAACTCAGGAAAGGGAACACGGGATCATGATCGACCCCAAAAAAATATTTGGGCCCCTGACACCGGAAGCCACCCAGATTATTCTGGAATGCATTTCCGACGGCGTGTTCACCATTGACTATAACTGGGAAATCACCTCGTTCAACCGGGCCGCTGAAGAGATTACGGGCATCAGCCGGAAAGATGCCATCGGCAGACATTGCTGGGATGTGTTCCGGTCCAACATGTGCGAGGCGGAGTGCGCCTTGAAAAAAACCATGGAAGAAGGCAAACCCTATGTGTCCACTTCCGCGTATATCATCGATTCGAACCAGAAAAAAATCCCCATCTCCGTGTCCACTTCTCTGCTCATCGACAAGAACGGCGAGGTGCTGGGCGGCGTGGAAATCTTCAGGGATCTTTCCCTGGTGGAAGAGTTGCGAAAGCAGCTGACCGCCTCCTTTCACGTGGAGGACATTGTCAGCAACAGCAAAGCCATGAAAAAAATTTTCTCTATTCTGCCCCAGATATCCCAGTCCGACGCCACCGTGCTCATTGAAGGAGAAACCGGGACGGGCAAGGAACTTCTGGCCAGAGCCATTCACAACATGGGTCCCAGAAAGGACAAACCGTTTATGGCTATCAACTGCGGCGCACTGCCCGACACATTGCTGGAATCTGAACTGTTCGGATACAAAAAAGGGGCGTTCACCCATGCGGTCAAGGACAAGCCCGGCAAATTCGCTCTGGCCCGGGGCGGCACGGTGTTTCTGGATGAAATCGGCGATACCAGCCCCGCCTTTCAGGTCAGCCTGCTCCGGGTGCTTCAGGAACATGAATACACCCCTTTAGGGGGGGTGGAAAAAGAAGTAACCGATGTCCGGATCATCGCGGCCACCAACCGGGATCTGTCTGAATTGATGAAAACCGATCAGTTCCGGCAGGACCTGTATTACCGGGTCAATGTGGTCAAACTGTTCCTCCCCCCATTGAGGCAGCGCATGGAGGATGTGCCCCTGCTGGTGGAACGGTTCATCTCCAAACTGAATCTGCGACAGGGCAAACACCTCCAGGGAATCGACCAGGCCGTACTGGCAACTCTCATGTCTCACACGTTTCCCGGCAACATCCGGGAACTGGAAAATATCATCGAACATGCCTTTGTGCTGTGCCAGGAAGGCACCATCACCTGCGAATATCTGCCTGGTTTTCTGTCCCAGAAACAGGCATCCACACGGCAACCAGAGGATGACCCGGTGAAAGCGGCCCAGATCAATATGATCTCCGAAGCGCTGGCTCGAAACAACTACAACAGAAACGCCGCCGCCAAAGATCTGGGCATCCATAAAAGCACCCTGTTCAGGCGGATCAAAAAGCTGGGCATCAAATTATAATTGCAACCCTTTCCCTCCAAAAGGTCCTGTTTTTGCGACTCCGGTGGTTCCGAGCATCTGTTTGCCGCCCCTCGACTACGGACAGGTCCTGACGGACAATCCAACATTTTGACGCAGTGCCGGTTTTCTCGGGTTTCCGGACATTCAGATCACCTAAGGCACAACCTTTGCACTGGTTTTGTGGCAGTCTTGAAACAGCACACCAACCCCGTATGTGGAGGCATTGTTGTGAAACTGGCTGTTACCGTCTGGGGAAACCGGATATCTCCGGTGTTTGACGCGGCCAGCACCCTGCTGGTGGCGGAAATCACAAACAGAAAAATCTCCGGTCAATACTATACCGCTTTTGACCCGGAATCCCCGGTCGACCTTATTCATACCCTGAAAAAACACGATGTGGCCACCCTGGTGTGTGGTGCGATTTCAAAAACGCCTGCCAGCCAGATTCAGGACCAGCACATTCACCTCATCCCTTTTGTCACGGGCAATGTCCGTCAGTTTCTGGACAGTTTCGCCCTGAATCAGACCGTGGGGAAAAAACACAGAATGCCGGGATTCAAGACATCCCATATGAATGTGTATTGACATACCCCTGAAAAAATTATTACAACCCGTTAACGGCACAGAGACCGGAACCGGCGAATCGACCGGTCTGCCGAACCAGTTGATATCCGGATATGACCATTTCAAGGAGCTTTTTGACCATGGCATATGATGCCGGTACGGTACTTTTCGCTTTTTCCCTCACACTGATGGCCGGCCTGTGCACAGGCATCGGCAGTGCTCTGGCGTTTTTCGCCAAAACGACGAACACCCGCTTTTTGACGGCATCGCTGGGATTTTCCGCCGGTGTCATGATCTATGTCTCTTTAGTGGAAATATTTGTCAAAGCCAGAAACTCCCTGGAAGCGGCCCTGGGCCCTTTTCAGGGATACCTGATGACTACCCTGGCTTTTTTCGGTGGTATTGTGCTGATCGCCGCCATTGACCTGCTGGTCCCCGATTATGAAAACCCCCATGAAATAAGGGATGTGGAGGATATTCCGGACCGGGATCTCACGATAAACAAAAAAAACCTGCACCGCATGGGAATTTTTTCAGCCCTGGCCATCGGGATCCATAATTTTCCAGAAGGCATTGCCACCTTTGTGGGAGCCCTGGCGGACCCGGCACTGGGCATGAGCATTGCCGTCGCAGTGGCCATCCATAATATTCCGGAAGGGATCGCTGTCTCCGTGCCGGTTTATTACGCCACCGGCAGCCGTAAAAAAGCCTTTGGCCTGTCGTTTCTGTCCGGTCTGTCCGAACCGGCAGGGGCGGTGATCGGGTATTTTCTGGTATTGCGCTATTTTACCGATACCCTGTTCGGACTGACATTTGCCGCAGTGTCCGGCATCATGGTATTCATATCGCTGGATGAACTGCTGCCGACCGCTGAAAAATACGGGGAACACCACATTGCCATGTACGGCGTCGTGGCCGGCATGGCAGTGATGGCCAGCAGCCTGGTAATGTTTGCATGAATTTTTCAGGAGACTTATGACCGACACCACCGCACGAGACCCGCTGCTGAAAAAAATCAAAACGCTTGAAGCTCGGCTGGCTGAACAGGAATCGCTCTGGGAGAAAGACCGGGTGGCCGCCGAATACCATCGCCGGTTTCTTCAATTCATCCCTTATCCGGTGCTGATACGCAACACCCAGGGCCTGATCTCTTATGTGAATCCGGCATTCACCCAGACATTCGGCTGGACCCCGGAAGAACTCAAAGGGACCGATGGCCGGCAATGTATTCCGGCACACCTGCAATCGGAACTTGGCAAAAAAATCAAGGCCCTGCCCCCGAACAGAAATGTGGTCAAACTGACCACCAAACGGCTGACCAAAACCGGACAGGCACTGGATGTGGTCGTCCGGGTAGGTATCGACCGGGATGAAGACCTCAAGCCGGCCAGAATGGTGATGGTGTTCCGGGATATCACAGAAGAAAAACGCATCGACCGGAACCAGAATGCCATCAACCGCATCAGCCAGGCGTTGCCCCAATATCCGGAGCTTCCCCGGTTGCTGGAATATATCAGCAACGAGATCAAGGAACTGCTGGGAACCCAGGGGGCCAATGTCATGCTACTGGACGACAAAGCAGAAGAGTTTCATGTCCTGAGCATCGCCCATGATGACCCCACCACCCGGGAACGGGTCAGAAAAACGCGGTTTCCCGTGGATGAACTGCTGTCAGGAGAGGTGGTCAAAAGCGGCAAACCATTGATCATGAACTATCTCCCTGAAGAAAGCCATAACACATTCAAACGCCGGGATGAAAAAATCGGATACCGCATCAAAAATGTCATGGTTGTACCGTTACAGTCCAACACCCGGATCATCGGGGTCATCTCAGCGGACAACAAAAAAGAAGGCGCATTCGACCAGACCGACCTGAGTATTTTAGGCACCATCGCCGCCACCGTGGCCCTGTCCATTGAAAACGCCCGGGTATCTGAAGAACTGAAAAAAGCCAATGCAGAACTCAAAAGTCTGAACGCCGCAAAAGACAAAATGATCAGCCACCTGTCCCATGAACTCAGAACACCGGTGGCAGTCCTGCTCAGTTCCATCAAGATCCTGTCCCGGAAACTGACGGAACTGCCGGAAGATACCTGGCGCCCCACCCTGGACCGGATGCAGCGGAATCTGAAACGGCTGATCGATATTGAAGACCAGGTGTATGATATTCTGGAAAAAAAATGGTTTCACCACACACCGGTCTTCAGCCTGATATTTGATGAATGCGCAGATATGATTGAAGCGCTGATCGCCGAAGAAACCGGAGAGGGGGGGGTGGTTCAGAAGGTGAAAGACACCCTGGACAGAATTTATTCAACCCCGGAACAGCAAGCCGTTGATGTCCGCCTGGACCTGTTTGTGGCTCGCCGGGTTCGGTCCCTGCGGCCCCTGTTCAGCCACCGGCATGTGAACCTGACCACCCGGCTGGAACCGGTGCCGGCCATCCGGATTCCCCAGGACCCGCTGCAAAAGGTGGTGGACGGGTTAATACGCAATGCCGTGGAAAACACCCCGGACGGGTGCGACATCCAGGTGCAGGTCCATGAAAGCGGCCGCAAAGTAGAACTGGTGGTCCATGATCAGGGCATCGGTTTGACACAGGAAGCCCAGAAACGCATCTTCGAAGGATTTTTCACCACCCAGGAGACCCTTCATTATTCTTCCAGGCAGCCGTTTGATTTCAATGCCGGCGGCAAAGGGGCGGATCTGCTCCGCATGAAAATCTTTTCAGAACGCTACAATTTCAAGATCTCCATGACCTCGAAACGATGCAGCCGCCTGCCCGACATCTCTGACACCTGCCCGGGCAACCGGGAGCGCTGCCCCGAAAAACCCGGGCCTGTCTGTGACGGCAGCACCCGGGTCTCTGTGCTGTTTTCACTGCCCGCTGACCAGTGATTGGAAGGCCCTGCCCTCACACCTTCTCAGATTTTCTGTTCATGCCGACCAAAACAGGGAATACACAGATCCTTTCCGGCAAACCGCCGGATCCGGGATTCCATCACTTTTTCCCCGCATTCCTGGCAGGTCATGCTCTCCAGGATACGGGCCGGACGGACCGGTGGGGTATCCACCGGCGTGACGGAAAACAGATCCTTCAGATCGGCATCCATGATCGCCCGGGTCCGGCCCTCTTTATCCGAAGTCCTGTCGGCCTTCTCAAACGCCTGGATGGCATCATCCTGAAACAGGGCCCGGAACCCTTCCGACCGGTTCCGATCAAAAAACGTAAACCCGGCCTTGCCGAAATCCTTGTGAATCAGGTTCCCTTTACCGAAGGTGCATCCGGTCAGATACTGGATCCCGTCCACTCCGCACATATCGGTTTCCACCACGCACACCATGTCCGCTTCCGGCCCGAAATCCAGCCGGTTCAATGCCAGTTCCGCAGCCCGGATCCCGATGGCCAGGCCGGGACAGGAATGCCCGTGAAAGGCAATGGTCTCTTCTATCTTTTTTTCATCAATGTTACAGGCCATACGGCCTCCTTATGATTTATTCGTTGTTTTTTATAGAGCAGCATACCCCTCTTGTGGTAGAATTTTCATTTTTTCTGACACAAATGTCAACCCAAAGGAACAAAGATGCTTTCTGATCTTGTCAAAGACCGCTTTCAGATCCACACCCGGTATATCCGCATGACCACCTTCCCCCACGGCAACAGTCAGGTCATCGTGGCAGGGGAACTCATTGATACCCGGTATATCGAGATATTCGACATCACCGGCAAACTCCTGGAACCCGGCACCATCCACCATATCCGCCTGTTCTGCCGGATCGCCCCGGACCCGTTGCGCATCCTGGAGGCCCAGTCGGACATGCCCATCATTCCCATGCCCGACTGCCGCACCACCCTGGACCGGGTCCCGCTTTTGGCCGGACTGGAAATCAGACCCGGGTTCACCCGCAGCGTGAGCGAAATAATGGGCGGCACGAAAGGATGTACCCATCTGGTCACCCTGACCAAAGCCATGGCCCAGGAGATGGTCCACGGGTGGTTGACCGAAAAACGCCGGGAACCCATGCCCCTGCCGGACAACATCGAAGATATCAAGGAAAAAGGATTTCTGGTGGATTCCTGCCGGATGTGGAAACAGGACGGCCCCAAGATCCAGGCCCTGGAACAGGCCATACACCAGGCAAACACTTGATATTACTGACGGATGGCCATGCGTTTTTCAAAAAACGAGATGGTCCGGGACAGAGAAAAGGTCAGGAGAAAATACAGCAATGTGATGGTGATCCAGATTTCAAAGGTCAGAAATGTCGCCGCCATGAGCTCCAGACCCTGGAAGGTCAGTTCCTGGACCGAGATGACCGAAACAATGGCCGAATCCTTGATGGTGGAAATGAACTGGCCGGCCAGGGGAAACGCGGTACGCCGGAATGCCTGGGGCAGCACCACCAGCCGAAAGGTTTGGCCCTGGGACAGTCCCATGGACCAGGCCGCCTCCCACTGACCTTTTGAGACGCCATTGATGCCGCCCCTCACTATCTCCGAGATATAGGCCCCTTCATAAATGGCCAATGCACAGGCAGCGGAAACAAACGCATTGATCTGTCCGGCCCCTGCCAGAAAAAAAGCGACGCCCCGGGCCGCGGGATCCGGCAGGCGCCGGATCCATTGATCCAGTCCCAGGGCATCCAGGAACTGGGAGGACACAAAATAATAAAACAGGATCACCAGGACCAGAGAGGGAATATTTCTCACGGTCTCCACATAAAATCGGCTGACCATGCGTCCGAAGGTGCCGCCCTTTGCCCCCAGGATCCCGGAAAAGGTGCCCAGAATAAACCCCAGGACCATGGACCAGATACTCAATTTCAGGGTGATGCCGAATCCTTTGAGCAGAATGTTGGCCGAAAGACGGCCGGTCTCAGGATCTCTGAACAGAAAATATCCGGGAATGGCCTGCCATTCCCACTGATACTCCAGAACCTGGGTCATGCGCACAAAGAAGAAAATGACCCCGGCAGCCACCGCAGAGGCAACGGCCAGGTCCACCAGGGTCAGTCGTCTGGCAGGTTTACTTGACAAGCTCTTCCCATTCTCTGGATTCAAACCAGTACGCTTTTTTCTCCTTTAAAAAACCGCTGGCATGCATGTTGATGATCCAGTTGTTGAAATAATTGAGGGCATCCGGGTCCCCTTTGCGGATGGCAAATCCGATAGGCTCTTTGGTGAAATTCTCTTCCAGAGGGACAAACAGTTTGTCCGGATATTTCAGGGCATGAAACACCGGCATGGGGGCGGACGACACCACGGCGTGGACCCGTCCCAGATTCAGCTCCTGCAGGGCCTGACTTTCGTTTTCAAACAGTCGCAGATTTGCATCGGGAAAAAATTTTCTGGCAGCCTGTTCCGCGGTGGTGCCCATCCGGACAGCGATATTCACATCCTTGCTATTAAAATCATCCAGTGTTGAAAACCCTTCCGCTTTTTGACGGTGGGCCACCATGGACATACCGGAATAGTCATAGGGCATGGTAAAGTTCACCTTGAGGTTCCGCTCCGGGGTGATGCCCATCCCGCCGATGATCACATCGAACTTGCCGGTCATCAACGCCGGAATGATGCCGGACCAGGCGGTGGGCACAAATTCCACTTCCACCCCCATGTCCCTGGCCAGCTGTCGGGCCACATCGATTTCAAATCCGATGAGTTTTCCGTGCTTGTCTTTCATGGCCCAGGGCACAAACGTGGACATGCCCACCCGGATCACCTTGTCCCGCTGAATTTTTTCAACAATGCTTTCTCTGGCCAGCTGATCCCCCAGATCTCCGGCCGAAACCGGGGAAAAGAACGGCACCATTAGTGTCAGGCCAACAATACAGGCAATGATTCGTTTTTTCATTCTCTCTCCTTTCTTCAGATGTCATGTTAATGCACAAACCGTATCCGGTTTTCGATCTGCCGGACGATGAATGACAGGGTGGCAGTGATGCTCAAATAACATAATGCCACCACAAACCAGATTTCAAAAGTCAAAAATGTCTCAGACACGATTTTCTGGCCCTGCATGGTCAGGTCATAAATGGAAATGGTGCTGACCAGGGCCGAATCCTTGATCAGGGACACGCTCTGGCCGGCCAGCATGGGCAGGGTCTGGCGCAGCATCTGGGGAATGATGACCTTCAGGTAGATCACGGAAACCGGCAGACCGATGCTCTGGGCCGCCTCCCATTGTCCTTTGGGGATATTGACAATACCCGACCGGATAATCTCCGAGGAATAAGCCCCTTCAAACAGGCTCAGGGCGATCACCGCAGAAGTGAAAGCGGACAGATCCAGCACCGGGGAGATCACAAAATAGATCACAAAGATCTGAATCAGCAGCGGGGTGTTGCGGATGGTCTCCACGTAGCACCAGGCCAGACCCCGCAGAGACACATACGGAGACAACCGTGCAAAGGCGGCCATCAGGCCGATGATCAAAGACAGCAACAAAGAAATGCCGGAAATCTTGAGTGTAACCCACATCCCCTGCAGCAGGACGCCCGGCACAAACCGACCCTGTTCGAAAGAAAAAAAATAGTCGGCCACCCGGTACCACTGCCAGTTGTAGGACAGATTCCGGTACCCGGTTATCCCCAAAAGAACCAGCACCAGGACAAAAACACCTGCCGCGATCATATGTTGTCTGTGTTTCACTTTTCTTTGCTCCGCCAGCATTACAAGCAAATACAATACCACAAACGCTGTAAATCCGCCACTTTCAATCCGGCAGCGTAACGAAACGAAATGGACCCGTCTCCTGACGGCTTCCTGCCGACCCTGGGTGGAATCCGGTCTTGTGTTCTGGTAAACTTTTTATTAAACTTTGGTTTAAACATGAAACAAACCTTGAATGTAAAGGAACCGTTCCCTGATATGCGCAGTTTTCCAGACACCCTGGTGACGATCATAAAAAAAAGTGACCTGAATATCAACCAGATCAGCATGATATCTGGCATTTCCAACACATATTTAACCAAACTGCTTCGGCACCGGATCAACCATCCGGGCAAGGACAAGATCGCTTCAGTGCTGCTGGCCCTGAACTTTACCATCACAGCCATCAATGATGTGCTGGCGGACTACGATTATCAGCCATTGAGCCGGCACGACATCCCCCAGATTCTGAAAAACAACCGGAACCGCCGGTTCGAGGGCCGGATTCTGCCCCATTTCGATTACATCTATTTTGAACTGGTCATGGCGGCCTTGGAGGCGATGGGCGGCACCAAGATCATCATCAAGGAGAGACCCAGCGGTATCTTCATTCCCATGGACCTCTATATGATGAAGGAATTCCCCATTGAATCGGATGATCAGGCGGCCCGGTTCTTCATGACCTTTACCCATGATGTGGTGGCGGAACGCAAAAAGCTGTTCATGGAAAACTGCCGCAAAGGGTTTCGCTTTGAAACCTATATCTGTAAAGGGTGCCTGGAAGAGAGCCTGAAAAACAACATCGGCAACGAAGTGCAAACATCCAATCCCAGAAAGGCACAACTGTTTGCCAGATATTTTGCCAACGCGGTGTCCGCATACCTGAAATTTCCGGACCAGCACCGGCACCAGGTGGTCAAACGATGCACCTATTTTCAGTTCCAGATCCAGGATGCCGATGGAGACAATCCCAAGGTCAGTTTCACGGCCGACCGGCGTCACTATTTCCACAACGAATGGGAACAGCTCAATATTGAAGGATTTTTGTCCAATGCACCGGGCATCACGGATCTGTTTTTCCAGGAGGTGAAAAAATGCCGGATGGCGGCCCGGCAGACGGATGAGGCGAACACCCCCCGCGGATTTCATGACTATATTCAGCATCTGTTTGTTGCCCAAGGCATGGGCCCTGTCTTTGACCAGGCACTGGCCGAGCTCATGGACAGCCCCGGACTGAAGTTTCACTGAAGAAGCCACGTTCCCTCAACAAGGTTTAGTTTTTTTTTAAACTTTATTGTATTTTTTTATTGACCCACTATCGGATTATGTGCTAACCCAATTCCAATACCAAAATTTCAACAAAGGACTGCCGTGGAAAATCTCACTCTGGAGCCGGTTCTTTCCATTCACGATCTGGAGACCCATTTTTTTTCCAGAAAAGGCGCGGCCCGGGCCGTGGATGGGGTCTCTTTCGACCTGGCCCCGGGACAGGTCCTGGGGATCGTGGGCGAATCCGGTTGCGGCAAGAGTGTGACAGCGTTGTCTATCATGGGACTGGTGCCCAGTCCGCCGGGCCGGGTGGTGGGGGGCCGTATTTTATTTCACGGAAAAAACCTGCTGGAGCTGGATATCAAAGCGTTGCGGAAAATCCGCGGGGCCGGCATCGCCATGATTTTTCAGGAACCCATGACCTCCCTGAACCCGGTGTACACCATCGGCAATCAGATCGCGGAAATGTTTCGGCTTCACAAAGGGTATGGCAGAAAACAAGCTCTGTCGGCAGCCATCGACATGCTGGACCGGGTCCAGATCCCCTCTCCCCACAAACGGGTCCATGAATACCCCCACCAGCTTTCCGGGGGCATGCGACAGCGGGCCATGATCGCCATGGCCATGTCCTGTGATCCCGAAATCCTGATTGCCGATGAACCCACCACAGCCCTGGATGTCACGGTCCAGGCCCAGATCCTGGACCTGATGCACAAACTCAGGGATGAATTTTCCACCGCCATTCAGCTCATTACCCATGACCTGGGCGTAATTGCGGAAATGGCCGACCAGGTGGTGGTGATGTATGCGGGTCAGGTGGTCGAGCAGGCCGCCACCCGTGAGCTGTTTGCGCACACCCTTCACCCGTATACTCAGGGTCTTCTGGCCTCCATTCCGGTTCTGGGCCGCCGCAGCCAGGGAACAGATCAGGATCTGACCGAAATCAAGGGCATGATTCCCAGCCTTTATGACCTGCCGGCCGGATGCCGGTTCAGCAACCGGTGCCCCCGGGTCATGGACCGGTGCAGAAACCAGCTGCCCGAACTCACCGGCCTGGAAAACGGCCATCAGGTCCGTTGCTGGCTCTACAATGGAGACTGATATCATGCATGCGCCTTTGGCCGCCGTCTCAGATCTGAAAGTCCATTTTCCCATCAAAAAAGGCATTCTGGGCAAAACCGTGGGTCATGTGTATGCCGTAGACGGCATCAGTTTTGATATCATGCCAGGAGAGACACTGGGGATTGTCGGAGAATCCGGCTGCGGCAAAACCACCGCCGGCATGGCCATGGTGGGGCTCACCCCCATCACCGCCGGTACCGTGGCGTGGAAAGGCACGGATATGGCATCCATGAACCGGTCCACCCTGCGGGCTTTGTGCAGGGAAATGCAGCTTATTTTTCAGGACCCCTATTCCTCTTTGAATCCCAGAATGACGGTCAGGCAAATCCTGTCAGACCCCATGGACGTCCACGGCCTGTTCACCGGAAAACAGCGCAGGGAACGGATCGATTTTCTGCTGGATACCGTGGGCCTGTCGCCCGGTCAGGCCGACCGCTATCCCCATGAATTTTCCGGGGGCCAGCGCCAGCGGATCGGTATTGCCCGGGCACTGGCGCTGGACCCTTCCCTGATCATCGGAGATGAGCCTGTATCCGCCCTGGACGTCTCAATCCAGGCCCAGATCATCAACCTGCTTAAACGGTTGAAAAAGGAATTCAATCTGTCGTTGATCATCATCTCCCATGACCTGGCCGTGGTGGAATATATCTGTGACCGGATCATAGTGATGTATCTGGGCAAAATCGTGGAAGCCGCGGACTACGCCTCTCTTTACAAAGACCCGAAACACCCCTATACCCGGACTCTGTTATCTGCCATTCCCGTACCGGACCCGTCCCGGCACAGCCGGCGGATCATCCTGAAAGGGGATGTGCCCAGCCCCATCGATCCGCCGGCCGGATGCCGATTCCATACCCGTTGCCCGGACCGGATGGATATCTGCGCCAGGCAGGAACCGGTCATGCAGCGGTTCAGTGACTGCCACACCGCCGCCTGTCACCTGTATGCAGACGCCGGCCCCCGGCCCGGCATGTCCCGGTCCGAAGCACAGACAGGGACCGGAAAGACATTTGTTGAAAAGAAACCTGTTAAAATCCAACCCAAACCAAAGGAGGATGTATCATGAAACAAAAACTGATAACCTGTCTGCTGATGGCTGCCCTGATGGTGCTGCCCAGCCTGGCCCTGGCTAAATCAGACCTGGTGATCGCCGTGGATTCCCCGCCCAAGAGCATGAATCCCCACAGCTACAATTCCGATGCCAACCTGTCCTACATGTCCAATTTCTTTGACGGGCTGCTCCAGAGACCGGCACCTGAAGGCCGACTGGCACCAGCCCTGGCAACGGAATGGTCCAGAATTGATGCCCTGACCTGGGAATTCAAACTCAGAAAAGGGGTCACATTTCATAACGGCAATCCGTTCACCGCCGAAGATGTCAAATTCACATTCGAGCGCATGAAGGATCCGGAATTTTCGAAATTTCTGAACATTGCCAACTCTATCGCCTCTATTGACACCCCGGATGACTACACCGTGATTTTCAAAACCGAAAAACCGGTGCCCTGGTTTGCGGAAACCATGCACCAGAATTTCATCGTGGACAAGGAATCCTCTCTGGATCGGGATTCCGGAGATTACAACACCCGTCCCATCGGCACCGGGGCTTATAAATTTGTGGAATGGGTCAAAGGCTCCTACATCAAGATGGAGGCCAACCCGGACTACTGGGAAGGAGCACCGGATTTCAAGACCGTTGAGATCAAGCCCATTACCGAGGATGCTACCCGGTTTGCCGCCATTGCCACTCGTCAGGCGGATATCCTCAGCGGCGTGCCCGTGCCCATGATCGAGCAGATCAAAAAGAATCCCGCCATCGAGGTGGTGTCCCGGCCGGCACGCCGGGCCATATACATGGACATCGGCAACAAGCCCGGCACCCCGTTTGCGGATATCCGGGTGAGAAAGGCCATTGCCATGGCCATCAATGAAGATGAAATCGTTGCCACGGTGATGCGGGGACAGGCCACGCCGGCAGCCCAGATACCGGATCCTGCCACCATCGGGTATGATCCTTCCCTCAAACGCCTGCCCTATGATCCGGAACAGGCCAAGGCCCTGCTCAAGGAAGCCGGATATGAAAAAGGATTCGATATCACCATTGCCGGCCCCAACGACCGGTACGTGAACGACGGGCAGATCTGTGAAGCCGTGGCCAGATACCTGGCCCGCATCGGTCTTCAAGTGAACCTGGATGTCAAACCCAAATCCATTTTCTTTGACGAATTGGCTTCAAACACCCATGATTTCTATCTGATCGGATGGATGGACGGCTCCTACGACTTCGGCCGCTCCGCCCAGCTGCTGCTTCACACCGTGGATCCGGACAAGGGCATGGGGGTTTACAACGGGGCCATGTACTCCGATCCTCAGCTGGATGAAATGATCGCCGCCTCCAGCGCCATTCTGGACAGAGAAGAAAGAAAAGCGGCCCTGCAGGCCATCAACAGAAAATCCGTCGAAGACCTGGCCTGGATTCCGCTGCATTATCAGCAGGATGTGTATGCCGTGTCCAAGGCGGCCAATCTCACGTTCACTCCTAGACCCGATATGTGGATCGTGGCCAAAGAGATCAGAAAATAACCATCTGAACGTGATCAACCGTTAATCACAACAAGGGGCGGCCCCTTAAGCATCTGGCGGCCGCCCCTGAACCGGATCTGACGTGGGAAGATATATTTTTCAGCGCATATGCCAGGGGGTGGTGGTGCTTCTGGCGGTATCCTTTATCTGTTTTCTGATTTTCAGGTTCACCGGGGACCCGGTCCTGATGCTGGCAGGCAAATACGCCACCCAGCAGGAACGCGAACAGGTGCGGATCGCCTATGGTTTGGACCGCCCCTTTCATGTGCAGTATGTCAATTTTCTGGGCAATGCACTGAAAGGAAATTTCGGCAAATCCTACATCTCCCAGGTGGATGCCCTGGATACCATTTTAGAGCGGTTTCCCGCCACATTTGAACTGGCGCTCACCGCCATTTTTATCTCTTTGGCCGCCGGGGTCCTGTTGGGGGTGGTGGTGTCCATACGGCCCCAGAGCCCGGTATCCCGCCTCATCATGGCAGGGTCCTTGGGCGGTATTTCCATTCCCACCTTTCTGATGGGGATTTTGTGGGTCATGCTGTTTGCCGTTTACCTGGAATGGCTGCCCCCGTTCGGCCGGGGAGATACCGTGCAGATCGGATCGTGGCGCACCGGTTTTCTGACCCTGGACGGTTTGAAGCATCTGATCATGCCGGCGTTGACCCTGTCAGGATACCAGCTGGCCGTGCTGCTGCGCCTCACCCGGGCCGGCATGCGAGAGGTGCTGTCCGAAGAATACATCAAAACCGCCTGGTCCAAGGGCCTGTCCCCGTTCACGGTCATCGTCAAACATGCCCTGCGCAATGTACTCATTCCCGTGGTCACCATTGCGGGATTGAGTTTCGGGGAGCTGATCGCCTTTTCCATTGTCACGGAATCCATTTTCCAGTGGCCGGGCATGGGCAATCTGCTGCTGGTGTCCATTTTTGAAAACGACCACCCCGTGATTGTCACCTATATCATGCTGGCCGCCTGTATCATTCTGGTCATCAATATTCTGGTGGACCTGATGTACGCATGGCTCAACCCGAAAATTCAATACGGTTAGGGATCGATCCCATGATCAGAAAAATACTTCAATCCGACCTGGTTTTCAGTTTTGTCAGGGACATTTCCGCCATCACCGGAATGGTACTGCTGGTGATCTTTGTGGTCTGTGCCCTGTTTGCACCGCTGCTGGCGCCCATGGATCCCTATGACCTGACTACGGTGGAACTGGCGGATTCCCTGAAACCTCCGGCCTGGATGGACGCGGGAAGCCTTTCGTTTCCTCTGGGCACGGATGACCAGGGCCGGGGTATTCTGTCCACCATGCTGTTCGGGCTGCGCACCTCGCTGATGGTGGGATTTTCCGTGGTGGTGATCTCCAGTGTCCTGGGCATCTTTTTCGGCATGCTGGGAGGATTTTACGGCGGGATTCTGGATGCATTCATCATGCGGACCGCAGACACGGTGTTCGCTTTTTCCACCACGCTTCTGGCCATCCTTCTGCTGGGGATCTTTGACAGCCGCAACATCTGGACCGTGGTGCTGGCCATCTGCATCGCCGGGTGGGTGAAATATGCCCGCACCATCAGGGGATCGGTGCTGGAGGTCAAGGAAAATGCCTATGTGACCGCTGCAAAGGCTTCCGGCGCCAGAGATTTCCGAATTCTGTTCAAACATGTGCTGCCCAATGCCCTGCCTCCCATTTTCGTGCTCATGGCCGTGGACCTGGCCGTGGTGATCATGCTGGAAGCCACCTTGAGTTTTCTGGGGGTGGGCGTGCCCATCACCGAACCCTCTCTGGGCATGATGATCTCCATCGGCAAGAACTATATATATGCCGGCATGTGGTGGATGGTACTGTTTCCCGGCATGACCCTGATTCTGCTGGTGGTGGCCATCAACTTGTTTTCAGACTGGCTTCGGGATGAAATGAATCCCAAGCTCGCACTGCGTTCCTGATCCCAGGCAGGTATTTTCTGCCGCTGATTGTTTACCACGAAACACACAAAGGTCGCTAAGGATGGAATTTACAGATATCGATCGGTTTCTGGACGATTTTGAAACTGTTGTCAATACGGATTCCGCTTCCGGAAACTCGGCCGGCATCCTCACCGTTGCCCGCTTTTTTGAAAAACGGCTTTCACGCCTGGGAATGGCCTGTGAGATCCTGATGCCCGGAAACGGCAAGGTGCCATGTCTCAAGGCAACAATGGGCACTCCGCCCTATGAAGTGATGTTTTTAGGTCACATGGACACGGTCTTTCCCGAGGGAGAAGCGGCTGAACGGCCCTTTGAGATTCGCGACAAACGGGCCTGGGGACCCGGTGTCTGTGACATGAAAGGCGGACTGCTGGTAGCGCTCCATGCGCTGGAGACGATGAAAAACACCGGAGACCTGGACACCATGTCCATCTGTGTCCTGTTCAACGGCGATGAAGAGACCGGATCCGACCAGTCCCGGTCCCTGATCCTGGAGACAGCCGATAAATGCCGCCATGTCCTGGTATTCGAGCCCTGCCGGCCGGATTATCATCTGGTGAGTCAAAGAAAAGGCGGGGGATGGTTCCGCATCGAGGTCACGGGCAAAGAAGCCCATGCCGGGGCCGACCCTCACAAAGGCGTCAACGCAGTGGTGGTACTGGCCCACCTGATTCCTTTGATCCAGAATCTCAATAACGAAAAAACCGGCACTGCCACCCAGGTGACCGTGTTCCATGGCGGAGACAAAGTCAACATTATTCCTTCCCTCGCCACCGCGTCTGTGGATGTCCGGATCTTGGACCCGGAAGAAAAACCGCGGGTGGAATCTTTTTTTGCCTGCCTGCACCAAAAACGGCTGTCTAAAGACGCTCAGGTCCGGGTCACCGGTGCCATTGACCGTCCGCCCATGGCTGCCACAGAAAAAAGCCGGACATTTCTGGAACTGATCACAAACCAGGCCAAAGCATTGGGCATCGACATGAAAGCCATCACCACCGGGGGGTGTTCAGACGGCAATTTCACCGCAGCAGCAGGCGTTCCCACCATTGACGGAATGGGCCTGGTAGGTGCCAACTCCCACAGACCGGATGAATATGTGGAACTGGCCAGCATTCCGGTCATGGTCAACCTGATCACCCGGGTCTGCCGGGAAAAAATGGCTCAGAGAAAGAGTTGATCCAGTTATTCGTATAAGGAAATGGCATCCACCCGGAACGGACTGCACTGGATGGCCACGCTGTGTTTCTTCACCCAGATCCGGACCATGCTCACGGACTCTCCGTCGATATTGGTCATACTGGCCAGTTCTTCGGCAAAACCGATATCCTTGATCTTGAATTCATAGTAAAATGTGTTGACTGTAAACGGATCCACAATCAGTATGATCTTTTCAGGATCCCAGGGATGTTTTCTGGGGGAACCGGAAAATGGCACATGGCTTTTCTTGTCCATGTCTGCGGATTTCCGGTAGGTCTGAATCTCGAATTTTTCAATGGTATCCAAGGTGTTCAAATTCATGAATCTTTTCTCCTGCAAACAAAATCGATCATACCTTCACTGGATGGTCATTCATTCTGTGATGCCATGCGGGTCACGATATCCGCGACTTTCTCACCATTGGGTGTGGTGGCATCCGGGTTGACGCTTACCAGTTCCTTCCAGGCGGCCATGGCGCCTTCCAGGTCGTTGAGATCCGCCATCAGCACCACGCCTTTGTTGAACAAAGCGGTTTCAAATCCGGGAGAGACCGCTACCGCCTGATCAAAGGCCTGAACCGCCTTTGCCGGCTCCCCGTTGCGGCGGTACATCACCCCCATGTCGGTCAGCACGGCCGGATTATCCGGTTTGATGGCCAAAGATCGCTGATACGCCTGGATCGCTTTGTCGAATTGATGGGTATCAAAAAACAGATGGCCCAGTTCCGCCCAGACTTCAGGATCTTCCGGGTTCTGATCCAGAAAATTTTCGAGTTCCGCGATTCTGGCATCCACATCCGGGCCGCCGCCGGCGGGTTTGGACGTCTTTCCACCGGCAACCGGCGGTTCACCGGTATGATCATGCCTGTCAGGCGATCCATCCGCCAGTTTAAACGAGGTATAGGCCGCCCCGAGAACGAAACCGATCGTTAAAGAAATCAGAATGGTCATGTAAAGTGTCTGACGGGAAAAGGTCCCGTTTTTTTCTGGCTTTTCTATGTTCATGTAACTGCTCTCCGTTGAATCTAATCCGGCCGTTTGGGCAAGGGAAAATTGTACATAATTTAAATCATCCCCCATAAAAGTCAAGCCGGTCTTTCCGTTTGCATTTCAAGCGAACCTGCCTGACGAAAAAGTCGCATCAGCATTCATTGTGCTCTTGACATATTAAATATAAAATTGTTATCTACTTCAGTCGTACAATATATAAGGGTGTCTGACACATGTAAAAATATTGCCGGTGTCGGATGCGAATCATACATTGAAAGATAAACCATATAATCATTTGACCGGATGATTGATAAAGAAAGGAACGATTCATGGCAGAAGCGGTGAAAAAACTGGGCAAAAAAAAGGCCCGGAGTTTGTTTATTGACAAGGTCAAGGAAATTCTGCCGGAAGGCGGAAACCTGAACGCCTGCCTGACCTGCGGGGCATGTGCATCAGGATGCCCCGCCACGGGGCTTGAAGGAATGGATCCCAGAAAGTTTCTGCGTATGGCTGCCCTGGGCATGGATGAAGAAATTCTGTCCACAAACTGGGTATGGATGTGCTCCATGTGCACTCGGTGCATGTATGTTTGCCCCATGCAGATCAATATCCCCCAGCTGGTGTTCAATGCCAGGGCCGCCTGGAAAAAGGAAGACAAGCCCAAAGGCATCGTCGGTTCCTGTGACATGGCATTGAAGAATGATACCTGTTCCGCCATGGGTGCCAATGAGGAGGATTTTCAGTTTGTAGTGGAAGATGTGCTGGAGGAATATCGGGAAGCACAACCGGAATTTGCGGAAATGACTGCAGATGTCAACCGGAAAGGGGCCTATTATTTTTTGAACCAGAACTCCAGGGAGCCTGTGACCGAGCCGGATGAGATGGTGCCTTTATGGAAAATCATGCATCTGGCAGGAGCTGACTGGACATACGGCACCAAAGGCTGGGCCGCGGAAAACTATTGTCTGTTTTCAGCTGATAACGAAAACTGGGAAAAAATTGTCCGCACCAAGGTGAAAGCGGTGGAGGAACTGGGCTGTAAAGTCTGGCTCAATACCGAGTGAGGACACGAACTCTTTGCAGTCCTGGCAGGACTGAAAAAATTCAACATCCCTTACAATTTTGAAATTCAATCCATTATTCAGTTGTACGCCCAGTGGATCAGGGAAGGGAAGCTCAAACCCTCATCGGAATGGAACAAGGAACGCCAGATCAAATTTACGGTCCAGGATCCCTGTCAGCTGGTGAGAAAAACCCTGGGCGATCCGGTGGCCGAAGACCTGCGATATGTGGTCAGGGCGGTTGTGGGCGAAGAAAATTTTATTGACATGCAGCCCAACCGCTCCAACAACTACTGCTGCGGCGGCGGCGGCGGGTACCTCCAGTCGGGATTCCAGGAACAGCGCCGGGCCTACGGACAGACCAAGGCCAACCAGATTCTGGCAACCAAGGCGGACTACTGCATCACCCCGTGCCACAACTGCCATGCCCAGGTCCATGACATGTCGGAAGTGAACGAACATGCCTGGGAAACCGTACATCTGTGGACCCTGCTGTGCCTGTCCTTAGGCATTTTAGGTCCCAATGAACGGGAATACCTGGGGGATGATTTAAAAGAAGTCAACGTATTTCATCCGGAAAGCGCGATGTAACATTCAACACATCAACCGTATTCCAGGGGCCGGCTGCCAATGAATGGCGTCGGCCCTTTTTTGTCA
>JBFLKI010000250.1:0-3435 GCA_040883135.1 Desulfotignum sp.
ACAAACTATTTCAAAAAAATTGGGGGGTGTTGGTCCTGAACCGCACGAACCCGCCGAAAATTTAATTGTCAGCGATTATTTAATTACTATGGATGAAGTTCCACCCGTCTGTTAAGCGAACGGCCGAACTCCGTACCATTGAGAGCCACCGGTTTGCTGAACCCGAATCCCTTGGTGGTCAGGCGGTCTCTTGAAATCCCTTTGCCTTCAAGGTAGTCGGCAACCGCATTGGCACGTCTCAAAGACAGCCCCATGTTGTATTCCGCTGTACCGATATTGTCGGTATGACCCTGGAGCTCTACAGTCATGTTCGGATTCTTTTTCAAGATAACCACCACTTCATCAAGCAGCGGATAGGCTTCCGGTTTGATCACGGCTTTGTCAAAATCAAACAGCACGTTTTCAAGCACCCAGCAGCCCACGGAGTTCACGCGAGCGCCTGCCGGGGTTCCGGGGCACTGATCTTGATCATCATACACACCGTCACCGTCGGAATCTTTTCTTTCCGGTGCGGGTGCAGGAGTGGGTTTGTCTTTGAGAAATACCTTGGAGACAAACTCGGCCATACCGGCACTGGTCAGAAGATCATCCGCCGTGCTTAAGAAACCGCAGACGCCGATTTCGGCGAGATTCTGAAGCAGTGCTGCGCCTTCCGGCGAATTGCCCACCTGCACCGGATAAATGCACAGGGAAGAACCGAATGCATCTTTCAGGGCCTGGGCCTGATTCATCACATTGGTCATGTCTTCACCGTCGCTGACGATAATGATGGCGTTATGAACACCGCCCAATGCTTCCAGATCGGTTTGTGACGCTGCCAGCGCAGCATCCAGAGGACTGGTCCCGCCCGGCTTGGTCACCGCTGCAAGCCCGTCCGCCATGCCGGCGGTGGCATAGGTTTCCATGCCGTAAAACAATCTTGTTTTGTTTGTGCATACAGAGGGGTCATGACCAAAAGTCCGGAGACCGGCGTTCTGACCCAGTTCCGGTATCGTCATGTTCAGGCGATCGATAACGGTTTTGGCGGTGGCGAATTTGTTGTCATGCCGCATGGAGCTGGATGCATCCATAATGACCTGAAAATTGTCCACGCTGGATTCAACCTTGTCCAGATCAAACTGGGCAGGGGTGAATGCACCGAAATTTACCGGCTCTTTGGCCGCACATCCGAACAGAAACACTAATGCCAGCATGGATAAAAGACCTTGCATAACCCACGTTTTTTTCATTTTTTTCTCCTTCCTGATTTCAGTTTTGAGGTTGAAACGATGCCTTTTGATGTTTGATATATAAAAACCGAATTCGTTATGTCACACCGATTCGTTTATGGACTAAGATCATACAAAAGATTTCGGGTGAAATCAACTGTTATTAGGGATCTATTTTACAGAGGGTTCTTTTTTTATCTGATTTACCCAAAAAACAGCTGCCGGAACGGTCCATTCAAACCAACTAATCCTTGCAATTTGAGTCAAACAGTACTATTTACTCAATTTTGATTCTCCACGGTCGGGGCCGGGCGCCCATTGTCTTAGATCAAGGAAACGGCAAATCACAATGGAAATATACCAGGCAGTTATTTTAGGCATTGTCCAGGGACTGACGGAATTTTTGCCGGTGAGCAGTTCCGGTCACCTGGTGCTGGGCCAGATTTTTTTCGGTATGACGGAATCTTCCCTGGCGTTCAATATCAGTGTGCATATGGGAACCCTGGGTGCGGTCGTGGCGGTGTATTTTGCCGATATCCGGTCCATGCTCGTTTCGGTCGTCTCCTGTTTGTCAGACATAGTGAAAAAACAGTCCGTCCATCTTGAATCGGATGCCCATCTGAGACTGGCGCTGCTCATTCTGGCCGGTTCGGTTCCCACGGCCCTTATCGGTCTGGGGTTGAAACGGTTTGAAGAGATTCTGTTTACTTCCTCCCGGCTGGTGGGGGGCATGCTTCTGGTAACCGGAACCATCCTGTGGGTATCCCGGGGATTTTACCGGACTGAAAAGACCGGAAAACCCCTCGACCTCAAGCGGGCACTGTTGATCGGTATCAGCCAGGGGCTGGCCGTGATTCCCGGGATTTCCAGGGCCGGAACCACCATTGCCTGCGGCATGTTCAGCGGGCTTGACCGGCAGACAGCCGCCAGGTTTTCATTTTTATTGTCCATTCCGGCTATTCTGGGCGCCGAATTCATCAGTATCCTGGAATCGCTGGACCAGGGAATGCAGTTGGATGCCGCCGTGATTTATGGTACACTGGTGGCGTTTGTCAGCGGGCTGATTGCCTTGAAACTGCTCATTAAACTGGTGCATGCGGGAAAATTTCATCTGTTTGCGCCGTATTGCTGGCTGATCGGCATCCTGGTGCTGTTGTCGACGATATTTTGAAATCCGTCAAGGAGGAGATCATGAATAAAGGCATATTCAGAGAGTATGATATCCGGGGTGTGGCCGGGGTCGATATCCTGGATGAAGACGTGAAAAACATCGGTAAAGCTTATGGCACCCTGCTGCACCATGAAGGAAGACACAGGGTATCGGTGGGCCGGGACTGCCGCCTGACCTCGGACAGGTATGCGGATCTGCTCATTCAGGGGATATTGTCCACCGGTTGTGATGTGGTGGACATCGGTATGTGCCCGACACCGGTGCTGTATTTTTCCATTCACCACCTGGACCTGGGGGGCGGGGCCATGGTCACGGCCAGCCATAACCCGCCGGAATTCAACGGGTTCAAACTCATGAACGGCCATGATTCCATCCACAGCCAGGGGTTGCAGGATCTCCGGAAAATCATTGAAAACAACGTCTATGTCACCGGTACCGGCCGCCTGACCCGGCAGGATGTGCTGACCCCGTATCACACATATATCACGGACCATATCAGCATCCCCACCACGCTTCGTTTAGGTATCGATGCCGGCAACGGCACCGGCGGCATCACGGCATTGCCGGCGTTGAACGCCCTGGGATGTGAGGTACATGCGCTTTTCTGCGACCCGGACGGCCGGTTTCCCAACCACGAGGCAGACCCCACCCAGAAAAAAAACCTGACGGATCTCATCAATCTGGTACAGGAGAAAAATCTGGACCTGGGGGTGGGGTACGACGGGGACGGAGACCGCATCGGCGTGGTGGACAGAAACGGCGAGGTGGTTTACGGAGACCAGCTCATGGTGATCTATGCCAGAGAGATTCTGTCCCGCAAACCCGGCGCCACATTTATTTCCGAAGTCAAGTGCTCCATGGTCATGTATGATGATATCCGTAAACACGGGGGCAACGCCATCATGTGGCGTACGGGCCATTCTTTGATCAAGAAGAAGATGAAGGAGGAAAATGCCGAGCTGGCCGGAGAGATGAGCGGGCACATGTTTTTCAAGGACCGGTATTTCGGATTTGATGACGCGCTTTACGCCACCTGCCGGCTTCTGGAGATTCTGG
>JBFLKI010000251.1:0-4613 GCA_040883135.1 Desulfotignum sp.
CCACCGGAAAACACCTTTTTCATTCTCATGGCCCGGGAGCGGTCCGGGCTGCTGCCCACTATCCTCTCCCGATGCCGGTCACTGCGGTTTCCGCCGCTGTCGGGACAGGCCATGGCCGCCCACTTGTGTGCACACTATCGGATCGATGCCCGATGGGCCGGGATCGCCGCGGCCACAGCCGGCACCGACCTGAACCTGGCAGCCACCCTGGTCCATGCACCGGATAGCGATACCCCGGCACCCCGGGCAAACCAAAAAACCGACACAGCGGCGGCCTTGAACTGGCAAGACATACGGCCCTGGCTGATCCATGAGATATGCCGTCTGATTTCCGAACCCGGTTTCCGTAAAATCCCGACCGCACTGGGCCTGTCCGGTTTTTTAAGCCGGCACCCGGAACGGGTCGCCCCGGGTCTGGCGATCATGAGAACCTTTTTCCGGGATCTGTGTGTGGTCCGGCATGCCCCGGAAAAACTTGTGAACACGGATTGTTCAGACCGGTTCCGGCAGCTGTCCGGTTATATCAATGACACAGACGCTCTTTTATGGATGGATGAACTGCATGAAACTGAAAAACGGCTCTTTTCCAACAGTTCGATCCGCATGACCCTGGACCGCTTCTTTTTGAAACTGACAGACATACAAGGAAGTGCTTCATGACCCGTGTGACAGGTGTTCGATTCAAACCCGCCGGCAAGATTTATGATTTTGACAGCCGGGACCTCGACCTGAAAATGGATGACCGGGTGATTGTTGAAACCGAACAGGGACTGGGGTTCGGCATTGTGGTCAAGCCACCGGTTGACACCGATACCCCCCCAAAAAACCTCAAACAGGTTCTGCGCGTCGCCACCCGGGATGACTTTGTCCGGCGCCAGGAACTCAAGGCTCTGGAAGACGAAGCCCATGCCTTCTGCAACCAGTGCATCAAAAAACTGGGACTGGTGATGAACCTGTTTTCCGTGGAAAGCACGTTTGACAGAAACAAACTGACCTTTTTCTATACTGCGGACGGCCGGGTGGACTTCAGGCAGTTGATCAAGCTGCTGGTCAAAGAGTACAATCTGCGCATCGAGATGCGACAGGTGGGCATCCGGAACCTGTCCAAGCACTGCGGCGGCATCGGCAAATGCGGAAGAGAGTTCTGCTGTTCCTCGTTCATGCAGAATTTCGATCCGATTTCCATCAAAATGGCCAAGGAACAGGGGCTGTCCCTGAATCCCACCAAGATATCCGGGGTATGCGGCCGGCTCATGTGCTGCCTGACCTTTGAAAATCAGACGTATCAGCACTTGAAAAAACACATGCCCCGGACGGGAAAGACCCTGACCCTGACCCAGGGGCAGGGAAAGGTCATCCGACAGAACATTCTCAAACAGACAGTCACCGTCAAAATGGACGACCAGACGGAAATTGAAGCCGCACTTTCCGACATACATCCAACCGATTAATCCGCACCGGCCATGAACCGGCCGGGCGACAACACACAGGATCTGCCATGGAACCATTGAGACAGTTTTTTTCCACCCCCATATATTATGTAAACGCCAAACCCCATCTGGGTCATGCCTACACCACCATTGCGGCGGATGTGGCCACCCGGTTCAAACAGATGGACGGATACGAGACCTATTTTCTCACCGGAACGGATGAACATGGTGACAAAATCGTCCAGGCCGCGCAAAAACAATCCCAGAGCCCGGCCCAGTATGTGGAGAAAATCAGCCGCCTGTTCCAGGACCTTTGGCCCCGGCTGACCATCGACAACAATCAGTTCATCCGAACCACCCAGCCGGAGCACATCCGGGTGGTGGAGCTGCTCCTGACCCGCATCCACAACCGGGGAGACATCTATTTTTCCAGCTATGACGGCCTGTATTGTTTCGGATGTGAACGGTTCTACCAGGAACGCGAACTGGTAGACGGCAAATGTCCGGACCACGGAGTGGCACCGTCACCGATCAAGGAATCCAATTATTTTTTCAAAATGAGCCAATACCAGGACTGGCTTATCGATCATATCAAAACCCATCCCGGATTCATTCACCCGAAACAGTATGAAACCGAGATCCTTTCGTTTCTGAAAGAACCCTTAGAGGATCTGTGCATCTCCCGGCCCAAATCCCGGCTCACCTGGGGGATCACCCTGCCGTTTGACCCCGACTATGTCACCTATGTGTGGTTTGACGCGCTGACCAACTACATCTCCGCTTTGGGATATCCGGATGGTCCGCTGTTTGAAAAATTCTGGTCCTCGGCCCGTCATTTTGTGGCCAAAGACATCATCAAACCCCACGGCATTTACTGGCCCATCATGCTCAAGGCCGCCGGCATCGATATTTACAACGGCCTGAATGTCCATGGCTTCTGGAATGTGTCCGGCAGCAAGATGTCCAAATCCGTCGGCAATGTCACGGATCCTGTTCAGGTGACCGATCAGTACGGCGTGGACGCGTTCCGGTATTTTCTGATGCGGGAAATGGTGTTCGGCCTGGATGCCAATTTCACTGAAGATGTGCTGGTGGCACGGATCAACTCGGATCTGGCCAACGACCTGGGCAACCTGTTCTCCCGGGTGTTGTCCATGAACCTGAAATATTTCAAGGGGATTGTCCCGGACACGGATCCAGCAAATTTTCCCGACCTGTGTCTGGAAACCGAAGCCAGAGAAACCGTCCGGCAATACCGGGATGCCATGGCCGGGTATGAATTTCACAAAGGCATCGAATCGGTCTGGCAGTTCATCTCCCGTATGAACAAATATATCGACACCAACGAGCCCTGGCGCCTGGCAAAGGATCCGGAAGAAGTGCCAACGCTTTCGGCGGTGATCAGAAATCTGCTGGAAGGGCTGCGCACCGTGGCCTGCCTGATCTATCCCGTGATGCCGGAAACCAGCCGCAGAATGCTGGAGGGGCTGACGATTTCCCTGCCGGAATCCGGATTTTTCCGGTTGGAACAGATGGACCCATGGATGCAGATGCCGGCCGGCGCCTGCCTTGAAAAGCCGGACAGTTTGTTTCCCAGAGTGGATGTCGAAAAAAAACCGGGGCAGTAGCCCGGTATAACGGTCAAAGAGGCGATGGAGCGTGACAATCTTTAGAACAGACAACACCTGGCGCCGTCAACAGGCACTGTATCTGTCCTCCCGGAAAAAGAAATCTTTTTACCGGAAATGGTGCACCCCCTGTCTGATTCTGTTCGTCATGATTGCGGTTGTTGCAGGCGGGTGGCATGTGTTCAAGTCACATCTGTCCGACCCGGATGTCAGTGAACCGGCAACCAATCCGGTATCCCTTCCCGCATTGAAACCGCCGGCAACCCTGACCCTGGCCCAGATCAGGGAAATGATCCGGGACGAGGATCTGGTGAATGCGGCCAGAAATGTTTTTCTGACAAACACCCCTGAAGGCATCGTGCAGGTGGTGACATTTCTGGACGTGAACCTGACCGGGTTCCTCAACGCCACACTGGATCACCTCAAAACCCTGGACCGGGGAAAACCCAGGCAGATCGCCATTGTGGTCATGGACGGATTCCACGGACATATCCTGGCCATGGCCGGATTTGATCTGGAAAACCCCGACAATAACCCCTGCACCCGGGCCATGTATCCGGCAGCCAGCATTTTCAAGATTGTCACGGCGGCGGCGGCCATGGATGCGCTGAACTACACCCCAAAAACACCGTTGTATTTCAATGGCAACAAATACACCCTGTACAAACGACAGCTCAATGAGGTGAAGAACAAATACACGGTGAAAGTCTCGTTTGAAAAAGCGTTTGCCGAATCCATCAACCCGGTTTTCGGCAAGCTGGGCCAGACCTATCTGGGCCGGGAAACCCTTTCCACCTATGCCCATGCCTTTGGATTCAACCAGACCCCGGACACGGACCTGTTATTTGACACCGGTTTGTTTAACGTGAATGGAAACGCGTTTCATCTGGCGGAAATCGGATGCGGATTCAACCGGGACACCCTGATCTCTCCGGTCTTCGGCGCCATGATGATCACCCCGCTGCTCAATGAAGGCCACACCGTGGTCCCTGCGGTGATCAGCCATGTGATGGATGCAGACGGCAATCCCATCTACCGGCATACCCCGGCAGTGTCTATGTCCGTCATGACCCCGAAATCCGCCGCCGCCCTGGCAGGCATGATGGAAAAGACCGTGACCCATGGGACTGCCAGAAAATCGTTCGGGTCTTTTTCCCGGGACAGGGTGCTGTCAAAACTGAGCATCGGCGGAAAGACCGGCTCCCTGTCCAACCGGGAACATACCATCAAATATGACTGGTTCACCGGGTTTGCCAAACAAAAAAACGGTTCCCGGGCCATCACGTTTTCCGTTGTGGTGGGACACGGCGAATACATCGGCACCCGTGCCGCATCCCATGCCAGGGCCCTGATCAAACAGTATTTTACATCCCTGCCGCAGGTTGATTGACCGCAACCGGCAGGCCCAACTCATCAGAAATGGAGCGGTTATGCTGTCCCGATTTTTGTTTAAACCGTTATTCCCGATATTCCGGCTGTTCACCCATATCCGGATCGGCAAATCTCCGGACCAGGTCCGGGACAACACCCTGATCCTGTTCCCGAGAATTCACAA
>JBFLKI010000035.1:0-19605 GCA_040883135.1 Desulfotignum sp.
ACAGTTTTGGCAGCGTTTCTGTATTCCATATTTTACTCCGGTCTCCAGCTCATTGCCGCGGCCAAACTGTTCTACTGGGCTGCCGGCGTGCCGGAAACCATCGGTTTGATTTTCATGGCTGCCATCGTGTGGTTCTATGTGGTCACCGGCGGTCTCAAGGCCTCCACCTGGGTGGGCGTGCTCCAGTTCTGTCTGCTAGTGGGCGGCATCATCCTGCTGGGATTTTACACCATCACCAGTCCGCTGTTCGGTGGCTGGTCGGGATTTTCCGCCTCTCTGGCCGGGATCGAGGACAAATACATGCAGGTGCCGGGTCTGATTCACTTCGGCCTGGGTACCGGCGGGTGGACCGCAGTGATGATTCTCACCTATATGTTCGCCCTCATGGGGATCCAGTCCTCGCCGGCATTCACTCTGTGGAACTTCGGCATCGCCTCTCCCAAGCCTCTGGCCTGGCAGCAGGTGTTCATGTCCACCTTTGTGGTGGGTCTTGCCCTGTTCTTTTTCACCGCGTTCCAGGGCATGGGTGCCCGGATCCTGATGGAGGCCGGCCGACTGGCGCCTCAGGTGGACGGCGACGTGGTGCCCATGCTTATGACCAAGTTCCTGCCCGGCCCGGTCCTGGGTCTGGTGTTCATGGGGGCCATTGCCGCCATCCACTCCACGGCAGCCCCTTACATCGGCACCGGCGGCACCATCATCCAGCGGGATGTGTGGTGGCGGTATGTTAAAAAACAGGGCGGCTCTCACTCCGAGCAGATCTGGACCAACCGGATCTTTGCCACCATCCTGGCTGTGGCCGCCGTGGTGGTATCGTTGACCTCCACTGACGCCATCGTCATGATCGGCGGGTTTGCCACGGCATTCGGTACCATCATGTACCTGTGCCTTTTAGGGGTGCACTGGGGATTCAGATTCCCGAGCATCGGCGTGGTCTTGGGATTGATCTGCGCCATCATTGCCTGTTTCCTGACCTATTATGTCTGGAAATATCCTTTGTCCATCCACACCGCCGGTTGGGGGATTTTCGTGGGCCTGGCCGTGGCGTATTTGTGCCGGGGCTTAGGGATAAAAGACAGTGAAGAAACCATTGCCCGGCAGAAAGAAGTGCGGGAATGGCTCAACTCCATTGACGGTCCCTCTGAAAAAGGCAAGCGCTGGAGAGGCTACATGAAAATTGCCGTGCCGGTCTGGTATTTCATGGCCCTGGGACCCGGTGTGCTCATCGGCAACAAAGCCATCTCCTTTGCCGGGTTTCCGCCCATCTGGTCCTGGCAGATCCTCTGGTGGATTCTGGGTATCATCATGATGTGGGGCCTGTGTTTCAAGGCGGAGATGTCCACCACATCCGCCGAACAGAT
The DNA here is from genome assembly GCA_040883135.1 of Desulfotignum sp. GTDB lineage: Bacteria > Desulfobacterota > Desulfobacteria > Desulfobacterales > Desulfobacteraceae > Desulfotignum. The sequence continues at coordinate 1,362 of JBFLKI010000035.1, forward strand.
CCGGCGGGCCGATGAGGAAACCATGGATGTGACCAAGGAAGCCGATGATTGATCCGGATACCCCGGAGAACTGACAACCGACACGAAAAGGAGACAACCATGGCTTTGGAAGATAAATATCTCATAGTAACCCTGATTTTCTGCGTATTGTTTGTATGTTCGTTCGGCTGGGGATGGTGGGGATAATCCCTGGCAGTAACTCATAACATGTTTACAAAGAATTCCGGGCACCGGACGGTGCCCGGAATTCTTCCTGTTTACGCGCCATGACCCTCAGCCATCGATTCTGGATCTTCGCTCTGAGTGCCGCCGGTATCATCCTGATGATTGTCACGGGCGTGGCCCTGTATCTCTGGTTTCACCTGACTCCCGGTCAGACCCAGACAGTGATCGGCCTGATCAAAGATCACCTGGTGGTTCTGCTGACGGGTTTCCTGCTGCTGGCGCTGGTGTTCTGGGCGTTATCCGATCTGGTATACGCCAATTACGTCAAACCGGTCAGAAAAATATCCGGCGATCTGGCCCTGATTTATGCATCCAATCCGTCTTTGCGCATCCCGATCACCGGAAACCAGGACATCAAGGCCCTGGCCCGGACCATCAATACGTTTGCCGACACATTTGAACAATTGAACCAGGACATTAAAACGCAGATGATGGCGGCCAGAAAGGAGACGGACCAGGAAAGAAACCTGCTGGCCGCCATCATGGGTGAACTGCCCCAGGGAGTGATCATCTGCAACCAGAACGGCCGGATACTGTTGTACAACTCCCTGGCCAGAAATATCTTCACCAGCACCGTGGCCCGGGAAAAAACGGAGCAATTCATGGGCCTGGGCCGATCCATCTTTCATCTGGTGGACCGGGACCTGATTTCCCATGCCATGGAAGAAATCAATGAACAGTTGACCGCAGGTAAAAACAGTGCCGGATCCTTTTTCATCACCCCCATAGGGGACCGCAGTCTGGTCAGTGTGGAAACCATCCCGGTTCTGGACAAGACCAACCGTATCACCGGTTTTATTCTGGCCATCCTTGATATCACCCGGGACGTCGAAAAATTCAGATCCATGCAGCGGGATCTGGCTGATTTTCACGGATTTCTGGAAAAACACAGTGACGTGGAGCAAAAATTTCGACGGTTGTCCGATACGATCCAGAATACGTATCTCTCCCGCCTCCCCCTGTCCCGGCTCAATCTGGCCCAGTTTCTGTGTAAGGTCCAGAAACAGACAGGCCGGGCCCATGGTATCCGGATCAACGTGCACAGCATTCCCCGAAACGAACAGATCATCGCAGACACCTATTCTTTAACCCGGGCGATTGTGTTTTTGTTCAGAACACTGTCCGACTTGACATATGCGCTTGAATTCGACCTCACCGCCACCGATGACGCCGGCCGGATCCGGTTCGACATTACCTGGGACGGGATTCCAGTGGACAAACCGGGCCTGGATACCATCATAAAGACAACCATCAACGCCCTGCCCGGCTTCAAATCCATTCTGACGCTCAACAATGCCCGGCTCAATGTACCGGAATCAGACGAAACACACTTTTCCCACATTATCTTATCTGTGAAAAAATCGACGGAACCGCCTGCGACATCCCACCGGACACCGGTTCTGGCCGGTTCCCGACCCGAATTTTACGATTTCGACCTGTTCAAAATCAAAGACGGGGACCAGAGCCTGCTGGACTCCCGGCTCACCGATCTGACCTATACGGTGTTTGACACGGAGACCACGGGGTTGAACCCGGAAGGGGGAGACGAGATCATCTCCATGGGTGCGGTCAGAATTGTGAACGGCCGGCTTTTGTCCGACGAAGTGTTCGAAGAACTGGTGGATCCCAGGCGGGATATCCCGGTGGCTTCCTACCGGATTCACGGCATCAACCAGGAGATGGTGGCGGAAAAAGATCCCATTGAAAAAGTATTGCCCCGGTTCAGGCAGTTTGTGGCCGACACCGTGCTGGTGGGACACAACATTGCCTTCGACATGAAACTGATCAAACTCAAGGAAGAGACCACCCGGGTCCGGTTCGCCAACCCGGCACTGGATACCCTGCTGCTGTCGGCCATCCTGCATCCCGTGCATGAACAGCATGACATGGAAAATATCGCCCGGCGCCTGGGAATCCCCATCATCGGTCGGCACACCGCGCTAGGGGATGCGTTGACCACGGCGGAAATTTTTCTGAAACTGATCCCGATATTGAACAGCAACGGTATTCTGACCCTGGGTGATGCCATGCACGCATCAAAAAAATCCTATTATGCCCGATTAAAATATTGATTCCTGAAAGCACACGTGATAGGGCTCACATACACCCGGCAAATCCGGTCAACTCTGAAACTGGAGGCTTGTTCATGAAACATCCATGGCTCACCTTTACCGGCCTGTGTGCCGTCGTGCTGGTCATTGTGATGATCTGTGTGATTTTCGGCAGCTACACCAGCATGCTGCGCTCCAAAAACCGGATTCATGCCGCTAAAAATCTGATGATCACGGCCTGTCAGAACCAGCTGAGCCTGGTTCCTGAGCTGCTGTCTCTGGCACCGGAGGCCACAGCTGAACCGGTCCTTTTTCGGATTGAAGACGCCGGTAATCAGCTTCAGGCTGTTTTGATCCGATTCCAGGCGTCAAGCGGTCCGCTGGACCCGGATCTGGTGACGGTGTTTGAACAGGCCCAGTCGCGCCTGGCAAAAAACCTGGATACCCTGACCCGTGATATCGGCACATCCCACCCCCGGGTCCAGGAGTTAACGGACCTGTATCTGAAAACCATTTACGCGGCAAAGCGCTATAACAAGGAAGTGACCTATTTTCACAGCCGGAAAAAGGTGTTTCCCGGCATGTTCACCGCCAGGTGGTTCAATCTGGATACCCTGCAGTTTCCCGATATCGATCTGACCTGTTTCGATCCCTGGGGGTTGAAATGAAAGAAGATCATCCCCAGGGGGACTTTTTCAATCAGCCGGTGTCCGCAATATTCCGGGCCAACATCGCTACCTGTCCCATGGACACCCCGGTGAACCAGGCGGCCCGTAAAATGTCCCGCTCCAATGCCTCCGCCATTCTGGTCACGGATGCGTCCCGGCGGATTGCCGGCATTGTCACGGACGCGGACCTGCGAACTAAGGTACTGGCACGGGATCTGGCACCAGACACCCCGGTGTCTGAGGTAATGTCGTCGCCGGTGATCACCATCTCATCGGATTGCCAGGTGTTTGAAGCGTTTCTGACCATGATCCACAAAGACAAACGCCACCTGGCCGTGTCCGGAGAATCCGGCGATATTTCAGGCATTCTCACGGAAAAAGACCTGATCACCGCCCAGACCAGATCGGCATATCTGCTGCTCAAATCCATTACCTCGGCCGGGTCCATGACAGATCTGAAAGACTTTCATTCCCGCTTGTGCCGTATGCTCTTAGATCCCATCCGCAACGGCCTGAGTCCGGAAGTGATCACCCGGTTAATCACCACGTTTTCCGACGCCCTCCTCAACAAGATCATGGCATTCTCACTCGAAGAGGTGGGACCCGCACCCTGTGAATTCGTCTTTCTGACCATGGGATCGGAAGGCCGGGAAGAACAGACCCTGGTCTCGGACCAGGACAATGCCATTGTGTATGCGGATCCATCTTCCGACGCACAAGCCGGGGCCGCTGCCGATTATTTCAGCCGCCTGGCCGGCCTGGTATGCACCCGGCTGGACATGGCGGGATACCGGTTCTGTGACGGGAACAACATGGCCCAGAATCCGAAATGGTGCCAGCCGTTGTCTGTCTGGAAACAGTATTTTCACACCTGGGTCCGCAAGGCCAAGCCGGAAGATCTGCTGTATTCCAGCATCTTTTTCGATTTCAAGGGGACTTACGGAGACCTGTCCCTGTCCGACCGGCTCAAGCGCCACCTGTTTGATACGATACGCGGATGGTCCGGTTTTCTGCGCAACATGACCGAAAACGCCCTGTACTTCAAACCGCCCATCGGACTGTTCGGAAAACTGCGGGTGGAATCCGAAGGCAGGCACAAAAACGCCTTTGACATCAAGTACGCCATGCTGCCCATCACCGACGTCACAAGGGTGTATGCATTGAAAAACAATATCCGCCAGACCAACACCTTAAGCCGTCTGTTCCGGCTGTATACCAAGCATGCCATCACAGCCCGGGAATACCATAACATTGTCCAGTCCTACAATTTTCTGATGACATTGCGGTTCCGCCGGCAGATCACCAATATCATGGACGAAGGCACCCCGCCCGACAATTATATCAATCCGTCCAATCTGTCGCACCTGGACCGGCACATGCTCAAAGAAATCTTCAAAACCATCGAGAACTTTCAGCAGAAACTGAACATGGAATTCACCGGCGTGGTGTGAATTTTACAGCCGGAACTCCTTTTTGCACACATCACAAACGCTTGTGCTCAGCATCTGTTTGCAGTGCACACACTTATCCATCAGATACCGCTCTTTTCCCTGTTTTTTCCCGCAATGGGGGCAGGACCAGTCTTTTCTGGTCGAAAGCACCCTGGCACAGTGAGGACACTTGATGGGAAATCTCCTGAACACCAGAAACATCAGCCCGGAAAGAATGAAAAACGGCCCCAGCAGTTTGAACTGGGCGGTATCTGCAAACTGGCTGAAGTCCGATGAGCTGGACAGGATGACAAACATGAGAAACGCTATGGAAGTGATGGCCAGAAATTTGAACCGAAAATGAAAAAATACGGAAGGCAGCGGGTTTTTTTCCATGAAATCACTCCTTGGTCTGAAAATGAAATAATCGGGGTATAAACAGGGTTTCCAGGTCTTGACGCTGTTGTTCAAAACCGTCAGGCTCTGGGGACGGCGGCAGCAGGATGCTGTCACCAAAAGTGATGCAGACGTTTGAAAACGGCCGGGGCAGCATGAACCGGTCCCAGGAATTGAAGAACCAGGCCTTGTCGGCGGTCACGTGAAACGGCACCAGCCGGGCCCCGGTGGCATGGGCCATGCGGATGATCCCGGGCTTGATTCTGCCCATGGGCCCTCTAGGGCCGTCCAGAATATGGGCCCCAAAACCGTGTTCCTTCAAATGGGTGATCATGGCGGTCATGGCCTCTTTACCCCCCCGGGAGGAAGATCCTCTCGGGGTATGCCATCCCACCCGGTTGGCCACACCGGAAATAAGGTCCCCATCCCGGCTTCGGGAGATCATCAGTCCGGGATGATACCCGGCATACTGTTTAAAATGGGCGATGGCGGCAAAAAACTGCTGATGCCAGGCACACAGCAGTATGGGTTCACCCTGATCCAGCCGTATTTTCCAGTGATCTTCATTTTCAATTTTCAACCGGAATGTGCTGCTGTATCCTTTGATCAGGTAATAGGCAAACCAGATAAACGGCCGGGTATAAATCAGAAATTTCAAGCGCTTGAACATGAATGTCCACCTCCTATGGGCCAAAATTGAAGTTTACCAGACACACCGTATAAAACCAACAGGAAATTCATCGCCCCTGCCGGAGCCTTTGCATGGAAGCGGTTCACATGGACATCCGGTCACAGCACCTTGTGCAGAGCCCCACCTTGACAGGCCATCTGTTCCACACGTCGGGCCACTTCCGGGTCCGGCTCCAGCGGGGCCGCATGAAACGGTTTTATCCGGGCATCGATAATCAGGGGGCCTTCGCAACCCCAATGCTTGTGAACGGTTTTTTCCCTGACCCCGTAGATATCATGGGACGGATTGGACCTCAGAAAAGTCACCCACAGGAAGTTGGCAAACGTTTCTGCACAGAAACCCGCATCATCCACCACCACCACCAGGGCCAGGCAGGAGGGGCCCGCCATTTTTTCCAGGCATTTTTTCACCGGTCCCATCTGCTGCCGTGCCCGGGGATGAGAGACAAAGGGGGGTCCCTGGATCACACAGATGCCCGGGGCCGCGATCCTGGCAACGGAAAAAGAATCAGGCACAGAAAAATCCTGGGGCAGTTCCGTGACAAGCCGGCGCCTCGGCGGTCCGGCCGCCGCCATCACCACCTTGGACCCCTGGTTGATCTGTTGACCGGAATAATCCAGGGTATCCATGGTGGTGCGGGTGACAAAATGCAGATCCCTTGTGAAATCCATCCGTTCCAGCACATGCGTCAGAAAACCTTTCTCCTCATTGACATCCAGGTTGGGATCATCTTCATGGGCAGCAATGATCAGGTATTTGGCCAACGAGAGCTGCCCTGTCCCTAAAATGGCACTGGCATGGATGAGCAGCTCCCTGGGTTCCCTCTGTTCATAGGGCAGATACCCTTCTCTTGCCTTGGCAAGCAGGAGCGGATGGACCCCGGCCGCATCCACGGCATTGACCGCAGTGACACCGGGAATGGCCTTCGGGATGGCGCTGCGGGTGATCTCGTGGATGAGCCGGCCGAAATGGCTGTCTTCCTGGGGGGGCCGTCCCACCACGGTGAAGGGATAGATCGCATTGGGCCGGTGCCATACCGATGCCACCCGGATATAAGGGAATTCATGGGTGTTGGAGTAATACCCCAGGTGATCCCCGAACGGGCCTTCCGGCTTTGTCCGGCCGGGGACCACCCAGCCGGTGATGCAGAAATCCGCATCTGCGGACACCACAAACCCGTTGTGCCGGGCATACCGGAAATTCCGACCGGCCAAGGCCCCGGCAAAAGCGATTTCCGGCACCGTTTCGGGCAGAGGCATGACCGCAGCCAGGGCATGGGCCGGAGGGCCCCCGATGAAAATGGACACCTTCAGTGCACGGCCTCTGGCCAATGCTTTCTGGTGATGAACGCTGATTCCCCTCTGAAGCTGGTAATGCAGGCCGGCTTCCTCATTGAGCCGGTACTGGTTACCGGACAGCTGAATCCGGTACATGCCCAGGTTGGATCGCAAAACCGAATCCGTATCCGGATCCTGGGTAAATACCTGGGGCAGCAACACAAACGCACCGCCGTCACCCGGCCAGCAGGTGATCAGCGGCAGCTGGTCGATGCGGGAGGCGCGGTCCGTCACTGCGGCGTGTCTGACCGGCAGCGGATATGCGTGGCACAGGGCCCTGGCGGCCCTTGATACGCGGCTGACAGACCGGAGTCCCCGGGCCGGATCGCTGACCAGATCGGTCAGGGCGGTCACCCGGCTCAATTCCGGCTCAAATATTTTCAAGGTTCGGTTCCAGGTCCCATAAAGGTTGGACACCGCCGGAAACGGCGACCCTTTGATCTTTTCAAACAGAATGGCCGGACCCCCGGCCGCAAAGACGCGGCGGGTGATCTCAGCCATCTCCAGGTGCGGGTCCACCCACTCTGGGATACGAATCAGTTCTCCGTCCTGATCCAGAAAAGACACACATTGATTCAGACTGTCAAACTTCATAACACAACCAACTCCCGGCAGCCGAACCCCTTGCTGTTGTCCATGTGATAAACCCGATCCGGCACAAATGCATACAGTCGGGCATGAAACGCACTTTGAAAAAATGCCAGGAAATCAGGGCCGGAAGCCGTGATATTGAACCGCCGGGCATATGCGGTCGCTGCGGCTGCGGAACGGATGCCGGCTCCTTGCAATTGAATCGTTCCGTGCATTTGAAGGCCCTCCAGATGATCCACGCGCTCATGAACCCGAAAAATGGACGCCGCACCCGGCCGGCCGAGACCGTCCTGAATGTGCCTGGAAGACGGGCTGGAAAAAAAATAAAACCGCCGATCTCTATAATAATAATAGACCGGCGCCGACCACGGACCGTTTTCTCCGGTGGTGGCCAGGGTCATGGTCCATACAGCGTCGATCAGTTTCAAAGCCCCGTCACTGGGCGGGCTACTGGGCATACCCCCATTCTTTCAGCCGTTTATAGGCATGCTGCGAATACTGGTTGGACTGGTAATTGATCATTTTCAGGTAAGTCGCATAATCATTGGCCGCTGCCTGCCGCTGTCCCAGATTGTCCCGGGAATATCCCTTGTAAAAAGTCAGCTGGGGATTGCCCGGCAGCAGCTGATCACACCGGATAAAATTGTCCAGGGCCCGGTCAAACTGCCGGGTTCCCACATGGGCCAGTCCGGCCATGTAATGTCCCTGGGGTTCTGTGGGATAGAGCTCAATGGCGGCATCGGCATAGGTCGCCGCCTCCGCGTTTTTCTTTTGAATCAGCTGGCATTTGGCCATGAGCACATACCCGGCATAATCATCATCAGCCAGTTTCAGAGCGGATGCAAAAGCGGTCCGGGCAGCGTCGTATTTTTCCTGGGACAGGTATTTTTCTCCTTCCTGCATCAGCTCAATCGCTTTTTTCCGCTGTCGAAGCGCAGCGGTCTGATCCATATACCGCTCCCTGTAGACCGGTGCATTCCGCGTTTGGGCATAGGGTCCCTGATCCCGCTGGACTGCCGCAGCCAGTCGTTCATCGCTCATGGGATGCGTTGAGAACAGCATCTGGGCGGCGGTGGGCTGCTGTTTGTTCAGGGTATTGAGCATTTCCATCAATCCCACAAATCCCGGAGAGCCATATCCGGCTTTGACCATATATTCATGTCCCAGATAATCCGCTTCCCGCTCGTTGTCCCGGCTGTACTTGGCCAGGTACAGTCCCTGACCCAGTGCCCCCAGCTGCTGGGTCAGGTTTCCCAGTCCTTTTGCCTGGGAATTCGCCAGGATGGCCAGGCCCCCCACAAACAGGGATGACAGCTGGCTTTTGGAGACCTGCTCTGCGGTGTGCCGGGCATTGACATGACCCAGCTCATGGCCCAGCAACCCCGCCAGCTCCGCCTCGTTTTCCAGACTCAGCAGTATCCCGCGGGTCACGGCAATGGAGCCGCCGGGAAACGCGTATGCATTTATATAGGTGGCGTTGACACATTGAAAATTATACGGCATGCCCGAACGATGGGAAAAAGGCACCAGATTGGCTCCCACCTGGCCGACATACCGGTTCAGGGACGCATCCTGGACAACACCGTAATCCGATGAAAACTGAAACGGCGACTGCTGACGGTCTATCGCGATCTCCTGGTCCTGCGTCAGCATCATCAGCTGGGTTTTCCCGGTGACCGGATCTTTGGCGCATCCCCAGACCGGTACCAGACCTGCAGCGGTCAAGATGGCGGACAGTCTCAGAAACTGCCGTCGTGTCAGTGAAGCGTCTTCCATGTGTTGAACAAATATCTCATCCATTTTTAGTGTCCTCATGAATTCAGCCTGTGCGAATCTGTTCATGACCGGATCTTTACAAACAGACCCACAACAAGAAACACGGTCCCCAATCCCAGAACAACGCCGTATAACGGCAGGTCTTCCACCAGAAAATGCAGGGTGTTCTCAACGGGCTTCGCAGGAATGAACGTGATCACGGTATCTGCATGCCCCCCCAGGAGTCGGGAAAGGGTCAAGCCCACCCAGATATTGTCGGCCAGCATCACTATGGAAATCCAGCTGAACAGCCACATAAAAAACGCCGCCATCAGGCACGATATTCCCATTCGGGTCCACATGATGTCATTTTCCTTTCTGTCGTTATCGTTTTGCCAAGTATATTCGGCCGGACCGGGTACGTCAAGTATTTGAGAGACAAACAGCCCTTTTCATTGCCCCAGGGTTGTGGTAAATCCTGATCCAATGAAAGCGCACAATCCATCCATATTCAAAAAGATCGGCATGGCCTCGTTTATCATGATGGCGTCGGTGTTTGCCAGCCGCGTCATTGGCCTGGTGCGTGAGATGGCCATTGCCTGGACCGGCGGCACCGGCGCCGGGGTGGATGCCTACCAGATCGCCTTTGCCCTGCCTGAAATCCTCAACCATGTTGTGGCCAGCGGGTTTCTGTCCATCACATTTATCCCGATCTTTTCCCGGTATGTTTCCCAGGGCAGAGAACAGAAGGGGTTTGAGGTGTTTGCCCTGGTGTTCAATGGATTCGGCCTGATTCTGATCCTGGGCATTACCGGTGCCATGATCTGGACCTCTTTTTTCGTCCGTCTGCTGGCCCCCGGGATCTCTGATCCGGCCACTTTTGATCTGGCGGTACGCATGACCCGCATCATTCTGCCGGCCCAGTTCTTCTTTTTTGCCGGAGGCCTGTTCATGGCGGTACAGTTTACAAAGGAAAAATTCCTTATCCCGGCACTGGCCCCGTTGATCTACAACTTCGGCATCATCGGCGGCGGTGTGTTCCTGTATCCGTATCTGGGCATGGAAGGCTTTGCCTGGGGGGTTCTGGGCGGCGCGCTTGCCGGCAATTTCCTGCTTCAGTGGGCCGGTGCGGTCAAGCAGGGATTGAAATACCGGTTTGTCATCGATTTTTTCCACCCGGCGTTCATCCACTATCTCAAAATCACCCTGCCCTTTATACTGGGACTGACTGTGACCTTTTCCACGGAGATTCTGATGAAATTCTTCGGGTCCTTTCTGGCAACCGGTCATATTGCCGCCATGAATTACGCGCTGCGCATCATGTTCATACTGGTGGGATTTTTCGGGCAGGCCATCGGCATGGCCTCCTACCCTTTCATGGCCGGTATCGCAGCCACCGGAGACATGGACCACCTCAATCACATTATCAACCAGACATTGAAATTCATCTTTCTGGTGATCCCGTTTTCCATTCTGTTCATGGTGCTTCGCCACGAAATTGTGATGATCCTGTTCCAGCGGGGGGCGTTTGATGCGGCCGCCACCAGGCTCACTGCCGGTGTTCTTCCCTTTTTCATGGCCGGGGCCTTTGCGTTTTCGGCCCAGACATTTGTGGCCAGAGGCTTCTATGCCCTGGAAAACACCCTGTTTCCGGCTCTGGTATCCACCGGTTGCATGCTGGCCGGTCTGCCGGTCATCTTCGGGTGCATGAAAGCGTTTGGCGTCACCGGTGTGGCCATGGGGCTGTCCGGCACTGTGGTCGTGTCTACATTCGTCTTGTTTGCATCCTGGAACCGAAAAACCCGGAATCCCGGCAAAAACCGGGTATATCTGTTTCTGGCCCGGTTGATCCTGGCCAGCCTGATCCTGGGGGCCGTTCTTTCAGGCATCCATCATGGACTGACCCGGGTGATGCCGCCGGATACCTTTTTTTCTGCTTTCTTTGTCTGCATCGTCACCGGACTGGTATTTGTGTTATTGCTGCCGGTAGCTGGCAGACTGCTGAATATTCCCGAAATCATGACCGTTTACGAAAAAACCGCAAGGAGACTGATGCCATGGCAAAAGATTCCTCCCCCGTCCTGACATCTGAGATTCATGCCCAGACCCGGTCCATCGCGGAAAAAATCACATCCGCCCGCAGCGTGATCGTGTTCACCGGCGCCGGCATTTCCACGGAAAGCGGAATACCCGATTACCGGAGCCAGGGAGGCCTCTGGGACAAGTTCACGCCGGTATATTTTGACGAATTCATGTCCAGCGAAACGGCCCGAATCCGCTACTGGGAACAGCGCATGGACATGGAAACGGGATTGAAACACGCCCGACCCAACATCGGACACCAGAGCATCGCCCGGCTCAACCAAACCGGGCATCTCACCGGTGTCATCACCCAGAACATCGACGGCCTTCACCAGGCCGCCGGCATCCCGGACGACAAGGTCATCGAACTGCACGGCAACACCCGACGGGTCCGGTGCATGTCCTGCCATACCCTGACTACCTGGGACGCGGCGGAACAGATGATCCTGGCCGGCGACAAAGCTCCCCGGTGCGGATGCGGGGGATATCTCAAACCCGACACCATCTCCTTTGGTCAGGCCATGCCGGAAAAGGAAACCCGGCGGGCTGTGGAACTGTCCTCACGATGTGACGTGTTCATTGTGGTGGGGTCGACACTTCTGGTTCAGCCGGCGGCCCTCATGCCCGGATATGCCCTTGAAGCGGGCGCGTTTTTGGCCATCATCAACCTGTCTCCTACTCCCTATGACAGTCAATGCCACGTTTTGATCCGGGAAAAAGCCGGGCCGGTTCTGGCGGATATCGCCGCCCGTGTGAGGTGATCGGCACACCTTGTTCATACAGCGTTATATGCGATCAGCTCTTGACGATCCCCGGCAAATCATCTATAGTCTAAATACTGAAACGACTCCCTTTATGACCACGGCTGTTCTTTTCCGCAAGCGATATTCGCACCATGCGGCATGACTGATTCCCTGCTGCCTTGTTACCTGCCTGCGCCGTCTGTCTCTGATGTCATCCCCTGCTCCCTGATGAGCAGACCATAAAATATCAACCAAAGGAGGCTGGTATGGAAAAACACGCCATGTATTACGACACGATCATCAAACTGACCACCGCAATTTCCCAGTGCAAAGACCCGGAAGAGGTGGCACTGATCACGGCGGAAAGCGTGAAAACCGCGTTCAATGCCAAGGGCTGTTCCGTATTTCTGGTGAACCGGGAAACCCGGGAGCTGGGCCTGGTGGCCTCATCCGGTTTAAGCGAGGAGTACCTGAACAAAGGCCCGATCCATTTCATGCAGACCATCAGGGAAGCCAAAGATGCCGTACCCATTGCCATCTATGATGTCATGGACGATCCGCGCATTGAATATCCGGAACAGGCGAAAAAGGAAGGGATCGCCTCCCTGCTGGGAGTGCCGGTCATCAGCAGCAACAAAATCATCGGGGCGCTGCGGGTCTACACGGCGGAACCCTGGGAATTTTCCCACCACGACATCACCCTGACCCAGGCCGTGGCCCTGATCTGCGGCATGGCCATGGAAATGTGCCGCATGTATAAGGGCTACAAGACCAGTATTGAGATTCTGAAAAGCATGCGGGACGGAGACAGCTTCAAGTCTCACAAATGGACCCCGTATGAAGGGGTGCCATCCAGTGTGGACCCCTCCATCTGCGATTACTGATCCTACCAGGACACCGGGATCCGGACCAGGTGTCCGGCCTTGTTTCTGAAAATCAGAAACCGGTTGTCCCGGCCGAAGCGGTACAGATCCCGGGTGACCCGCACATCCTGGGTGCAGTATTGAATGATTTTGTCCACCTCCCCCTGCTGCCACCATTGAAGGGCCATGAGACCGTCCGCACTTTTCTGAGCCCCCAGGGTGTTCTGTGCCAGGTGATCCAGAGAGAGCCGATATCCCAGGATCTCATGGACCTTCATCAGAATGTCCAGGGTGGGCAGGCGGTAAAAGTCGAAATCACTCAACCCGGCCAGGACCCGGTAGTCAAACCGGATCAGGTTGAACCCCACCACCCGGTCCAGCTGCCGGAGATGTTCGCACAGGGCCGCCATCTGATCCTGTGAATAATCATGAAATTTCCCGGACTGCGAGTCATAGAGCACGGCACAGCTGACCCCCATTTTTTCCGCCTTGTTCCAGCCCCCCACTTCGGCGGCGGACCGCCGGGTCTCGATATCCAGGACACCGTAGCGCAGGGGTACGGTTTTTTTCACTGACCGTTCCGGTGCCGGGTAATGGACTGGTTGAGATCTCGACGCTTGGGCACTGAAAGACGCAGGGGTTTCCTGAACCCATGGATGGATGGGGCCCGGCACTTCAACCCGGGCTGTGCCGCCAGGCAGCGGTATCATCTGTTCCAGAATGTGCCGGGCTGCGTGCTTGTCAATGGGCCGGTTGCCGGACCCGCACTTGGGGGAGTGGACACAGGCCGGGCACCCGGTATCGCACCTGCAGGTCATGATGGTCTCCAGCGTGGCGGACAGGAACCGGTCTGCACTTTCAAACGCCTGACGGCAAAGCCCCAGCCCGCCGGGGACGGCATCGTACACAAACACGGCTGCTGTCCCCACCTGGTCATGAAACGGGATGGAAATCCCGCCCAGGTCATTCCTGTCGGTCATCACCAACAGGGGCATGATGCCGATAGACGCATGTTCCAAGGCGTGGATCCCGCCCATGAAATGCATGCGGTCTGATTCAATCCGGTCCCGGACCTGTTCCGGAATCTGGATCCACAGCCCCTGGGTTTCGAACGCCAGTTCCGGCAGATCCAGGGGCACCATGCCGAGGGACCTGCCCGTGGCCACCAGTTTCCGGTCATAACCGGTCACCTGCTCGGTGATACGCAGCCGGCCGAATCCCATCCGGGTCCCTCTCACCACTTTTTGATCGTCCACCCGGATGATCCGGGTGGATTTGGAGGAACGGGCCCGGGTGTAATAGCGGACCTCTTTTGGGATCACCTCCACCGTGCCTTTGTCAGGGTCAAACCGGGTCACCACATAAGATTTCCCCTGGTGCAGATACACCGCCCCGTCATGGGTATCGAAAAAGGCCCGGTGCCGGTCAATTTCACCCAGACGCTGCCGGGTGTTTTCCAGGAAGATGGGAATGGTGCGGTCGGTGCCCCGCAGGGTCACTTCCCGGTGGGGATTTTTTTGTGCCGCATACCAGATCTCGTTGTTGACACTGCGCAGCAGCTTTCCAGTATGTTCCAGTTCCAGGAGAACGGACTCGACATCGCTGCCCCGCGCCGCCGCCGGTGTCTCTGTTTCGCAACGGCCGGAATCGCTGTCGGAACGGTCCGACAGGGCTGCATCCCCGGCCAGAATCGGCTCTCCTTTTTTCAGGGCCAGGTCTGCAGCGGCACATATCAGGTGGGATCGGCAGATCACGGGATTGTCCGGATTGATGAGCGCAGTTTCCGGGGGCATGTCAAAGAACACCTCCGGATGGTTCATGAAATACTGGTCCAGGGCATCCTCATGGGCGATGAGCACCAGTGCGGAATGGCTGCCGTCCCGGCCCACCCGGCCGGCGCGCTGCCAGGTGGACATGATGGTCCCCGGATATCCCACCAGGATACACAGGTCCAGGTTCCCGATATCGATGCCCAGCTCCAGGGCCGAGGTGGACACCACGCAAAGAAGATCCCCTGTGGCCAACCGGTTTTCGATCTTTCGCCGGTCTTCGGGCAGAAACCCGGCCCGGTAGGCGCTGATCTTCTCCCGCTGTTTTTTCGAGCGCTGAGACGCCCAGATGGCAATCAGTTCCGTGATTTTTCTGGATTGTGTATATACAATCGTCCGCAGGTTCCGGTGCAGGGCTGCATGGATCAGGGCAATGGCGGTCCGGGCCGCCCCGTCCATGCCCCGCATGAGCACCACCTCTTTTTTCCCGGCCGGTGCCCCGGCCCGGTCCACCACCCCCACATCCAGGCCGGTGAGCCGGCGGCACAAATCGCCCGGATTGGCAATGGTGGCCGAGCAGAATACAAACACGGGGTCCGCCCCGTAGTGCCGGCAGATGCGCACCAGGCGCCGGAACACCCAGGCCATGTGTGAGCCCATCACCCCCCGGTAGGTGTGCACTTCATCCACCACCACAAAGGCCAGGCGCCTGAAATATGCTTCCCACAGATCATGGTGGGGCAGCATGGCCAGGTGCAGCATTTCCGGGTTGGACAGCAGCACCTGGGGCGGATCCCGACGGATTTTGGCCTTGTGGTGGGAAGTCACGTCTCCGTCATACACGGCCGCCTTGAGCACCGGCAAATCCGGCTGAAGGCTTCTGGTCCGCACCAGCAGATCCTGGACCGTATCCAGCTGATCTCTTGCCAGGGCCTTAAGGGGAAACAGATACAGGGCGGTGGCCGACGGGTCAGACAGCAGACGGTCCGCCACAGGCAGGTTGTACACCAGGCTTTTGCCCGAGGCCGTGGGTGTGGCGATGACGGTGTGGGAACCGGACAGTATCCGGTCCATGGCGGCCTGCTGATGGACATACAGGCGGGTGATGCCCAGCTCCCCCAGCAGCGGGGTCAGGTCATGGGTGAACCCGGGCAGCGTTCGGGCATAGCGTGCCGGCACCGGGTCCAGGGTGCGGTGGCACACAATGTCGCCGGCAAATCCTTTGTAGGCCTTCAGGGACTGGATATACTCGGCCAGGCTCACAAAATGCTTTTCCCCAGGGCGGACAGGGTCAGTTCCACGGCCAGCTTTGCCGTCTTGTTGGCCACATCCAGGATCGGATTGATCTCCACCAGGTCCATGGAACCCACTTTTCCGGTATCAGCCAGAATCTCCATAAGCAGGTGGGCTTCCCGGTAGGTAATGCCACCTGGCACGGGAGTCCCGACACCCGGGGCTTCCACCGGATCTAAAGCATCCATGTCCAGTGTCAGGTGGATCCGTTTCATGTGAGCGAACTTCATCACTGCCTTGTTGGCCACTGTGGAAATTCCCTGTTCGTCGATATCCCGCATGGTGAACACCGTCACCCCGGAGGTTTTCAGCCGTTTTTTCTCGGCAGGATCGATGTCCCGGAGCCCGATCATGACCACATTTTCCGGCAGCACCTTGGGACCCTGCCGACCCACGTTCACCATGTCCGGATGCCCTTCTCCCATGAGAATGGCCAGGGGCATGCCATGGATGTTACCGGACGGTGAGGTGTCGGGGGTGTTGAAATCTCCGTGGGCATCCACCCAGATCAGGCCCAGGGACTCTTTGTCGGATGCGGCTGCCGCCACCGTGCCCACGGCAATGGAATGGTCACCTCCCACAAACAGCGGAAAGTCCCCTTTTTCGATCACCCGGCGGCCAAGGGTGTATACCGCATTGCAGATCCGGGTAATTTCCTCCACATAGGTATTTCCCGGCAACGGTTCCGGCACGGCCTCATCCCGGATAGGAATGGGCACATCCCCCCGGTCCCGGACGGTGTGGCCCAGTTCCCTCAAACGGGCAATCAGCCCGGTGTACCGCACCGCTGCCGGCCCCATGTCAACCCCGCGCAGATCCTGACCAAAATCCATGGGCACACCGATCAGACTGATCTTTCTGGCCATTTGTCCTCCTAAATTCAAATGATAAAACAGGTAACGGTTGACAGCTCCTATAGCATGCCGTAAGAATTGAATTCAACCGGATTGTAGCATCTTTTACCAAATTATGGGAGATCTGGCATGGAATCAATGGACGCCCAGGTGCTGGTTATCGGCGCCGGAATTTCCGGGTTGGCATGTGCAAAAACACTGTCCCGGGCCGGCATCGATGTCCGTGTGCTGGAAGCGGACCATCGTATCGGCGGCCGGATCAAAACCGACAGGGTTGACGGATTTCTGCTGGACCACGGCTTTCAAGTTTTACAGACAGCCTATCCCGAAGTCCGCCGGCAGCTGGATGTCACATCGTTGAACCTTCAACGGTTTGCGCCCGGGGTGATGATCAGAGTCAACCGCCGCTTTTACCGGATATCGGATCCCTTGCGTTGTCCCGGTGATCTGTGGCAGACCCTGACCGCCCCCATCGGCAATTTCATGGACCGGCTCCGGGTGGCCCGCCTGGCGTGGGAGCTTCGAAACACACCGGTGAACAAAATATTTGCAAAACCGGATATGTCCACGCCCGATTTTTTGAAATCCAGAGGATTTTCCAGCAGGATGATTCAGCGGTTTTTCACACCGTTTTTTGCCGGAGCCTGTCTGGACCCGGAGATCCAGGCTTCAAGCCGGGTATTTCAATACCTATTCCATATTTTTTCATCCGGTGATGCCACATTGCCGGCACAGGGCATGGGGGCCATTGCCGGCCAACTGGCCGCGGCCATCCCGGAGAAACGGATTCATATGGGAACGCGGGTAACAAAGGTCCAGCCCGGACGGGTGACACTGGACAACAACAGCCAGACTCTGCATTGCAAACAAGTGGTGATTGCCACACAAGGGCCGGAATCGGCCCGCCTTCTCGACCGACCCTGGCACAGCGGCGCTGCCGGAGAAACCTGCTTTTATTTTGCCGCAGATAAAGCGCCGATTTTTGACCCATACCTGATTTTAAACAGTGACGGCGGCAGGATTCAGCTGGTGGCGGTTCCCAGTTTGACGGCCCCGAATTATGCGCCTTCGGGCAAAGCCCTGATTGCTGCCGTGGTTCTGGGCAATCCCGCCATACAATCCGAAACCCTGCTCACAGATGTCAGACAGGAACTGCAGTCCTGGTTCGGCCCGGAAACAAAAAATTGGCAGCACTTGAAAACATTTGAGATTCCTTACGCCCTGCCCCGGCAGACCCCGCCGTCACCCGATCCCACCCGGTCGTTGCCCCCGGTTTCCGACGGCATCCATGTCTGCGGCGAACTGGACAGCGTTCCCGGGATTCAATGGGCACTGTTGTCCGGCCGCCTGGCTGCCCGGCAATTAATTGACACACAGTAAATTTTCATCCCGGAGATCCAAAATGGATGACCTTACCCTGTTCAACACCATTCGTGACCTGATCGATTCCCGGCAGCTGGCCGTGCTGTGCACCCAGAAGGACGGCTATCCCTATG
>JBFLKI010000252.1:0-7639 GCA_040883135.1 Desulfotignum sp.
TCCACGGTCTTCATACTCAAAGTATTGTATGCGCTGGTGCCGTGCCTGTGCAATATCGTGTCCATCGCCATCATCAGTTTTTACCCGATCTCAGAACAGGAACATGCCCGTATCCGGAACGAAATTGAGCGCAGGCAGCCGTAGCCCATATTTTTTTGACGATCCGGCGAGATTCATGTATAGTTTTGACGGTTTCTGATTCTGCATACAATTTGTTGAATTTACTGTTGAGCCGGTACGTTCAGTTTCACGACATCCTTTTGTAATATTTTTTGGTCTACTGAATAATTGCAAAATTTTGGTCCTTTATTCCGGAAAAGGAGCAGGTATGGGTGAACAAACGTCTCAGGTTTTTCTCCAGCGGGCACGGGTTATCACCATGGCGCGGCGCACCGCATTTATCCTTGTCATTATCGCCGTGTGCTATTCACTGGCCGCGGTGGTCTACTCCACCCAGGTGATCTACAAGGTCAAACTCAACTATGCGGTCATCCTTGAGCAGTTCGGCGGCAAGCGCCAGGCCGTCACCAATGTGGGCTGGCATTTCCGCCTTCCTTTTTTCACCAGGCTTGAAAAAGAGGTGCCCCTGATGAACCAGAACATGTACCTGGGGGGCTCATCGGCTCCGATCAAAATTATTTCAGAAGAAAATGTGGCCCTGTGGACATCGGCCCTGATGACGTTCAGGATAAAGGACCTGAAAAAATGGGGCATTGAAAACCTGTCACCGGAAATTCTGCTCCAGGGAGATTTCGACGGTATTTCCAAGGATATCCTCCAGGGCCAGGAGGTCAACAAACTCATCTCCCAACGTGAAACCATCAAAGAAAAAATATTCCAGGCCCTCAAAAACAGGCCCATCAACCAGGACGGCCCCACCCTGGAAGGCAAATACGGCATAGAGGTGATCTCGTTCGTCCTCAACGAAACCCGGTTCGGCGACAAACTGGTGGAAGCCACCGAGGAGAAAAAACGGCGCCAGCTCATTGCCGAAGCGGAAAACTATGCCGCAGACCAGGAGTCGGACCGAATCCGCAAGCTGTACAAGGCCTATCTTGACGGTATCAGATCCCTTCACCTGGCCCTTGGCGGTACGGAAAAAGACGAGGTGAACCCGGCCCTGCTTGAATTCCTATCCCAGCAGAAATGGGCCACGGCATATGAAAAGAACCAGAGCGATCAGAAAACATTCGTCCTCCACGGCAGCACCATGCCTCCGGCCCTTACCCTGCCGCATTTCCAGAACAAACAGGCGGTCGAAAGCACCTCTGAGCCCGACGTCCAGAAAAAAACACCTTAAGTTTTGTCCACCGGGAGACGTCCATGGCCAAACGACTTACAAAACAGAAAACCTATATAACCCTGCCCGAGGAGACCATCAAGAAAATAGAAGCCATGGTCGCTTCCTGGAGTTACGACACCAAGGCCTTTGTCAGGTCCCGACTGAATCAGTACCGCCCGCCCCATCCCGTTATTTCAGGGATAAAGACCCTGGGTCACCTGGTTTTTTTCATGCGCCGGCAGAAAAAGCAGATGAAAGTGCTCAACAACCCGGCCATCCTCAGGGACTGGAAAAAACGATTCCTCTACTCGGGTGAAACCAACCCCGGATCCTCATGGAACCGGATCATCGAAAAGGAGCTGACCAAAGCCGAATACCACTACCTCATAGCGGTGCTGGACTGTGAACTCACCGACCTCTATGTGCCGGTGGAGCTGGCTGAGATGTTCGATAAAATCTACCGGACCCATATCCGCAAGGAGCACATTGAGGACCCGGACGTGCCCAAGGCACCCATCATGCTCGTGGAAGGCTCATCGGGCAGCGGCAAGAGTGCCACTGTGCGGGAGGCTTTGGAAACGGTGGTATTCAGAAACGAAGTGATTCCCATTGTGGACTGGAGACGCAAAAAAGAAGAAATCTTGGCAGACCACAGCCTCTTTGCTTCCCTGGAGGATGTGGACCCGGAATTTGCCATGAAAATCGCCCGGAAAAGGAAATTGGATTTCTACCGCCGCCTGGCAGCCATCCCCATCCTGCGCCGGATCTTCAGAAAACGGATCATTAACAATCTCACCCATTTTGAAGAACAGGGCATCATGGTGGATGCCTCAATCATCACCCCCAACGATTACCAGACCGCCCTGTCCGGCGAACCGGGCAACTATTTCAAGCGGGCCATGGGCAATCCAAAGTTCACCTCCATCCGCCACATCGAAGAGGCCCATTCCGCCTTCGGCAAATCCGAGAGCAGCCCCGGCGGCGGGGGATCGGAAAAACAGCAGCGGACCCTCATCGACACCACCAATATCGTTCTGGACGAGATCATCGACGGGCGGCGGGACTGTTTTCTCATTGCCACCTCGGACCAGGCCCACCGATTCGATTCGGCCATTTACCGCCGGTTTGTCGAAAAAGGCTGCATCGTGGACATCTCCAAATACTGGATGAACAAGGAAAACCTCAAACGGATCATCTTTCTGGAAATCAACCGCCACCAGATTCCCACCAAATACACACCGGAATCCGACGAACTTGACCGGGCCGCTGAAAAAATCTACCGCATTTTCAATGAAAGGAGCCTGAAAATCAGTCCAGCCTACGTTAGAAAACTGGTGGAATCCATCATCAATATCCGCGGGGATTTTATCATGGAATTTCTGGACAACCCTATCCTCATCCGGTCCGCCTTCCAGCTGGTGGCCAAAAACGTATACGGCGAACTTTACTCCAAGGTGGTGGACCGCATGGACCGCAATGTTTCCTGGGACGAATATGTGGGAGGCATCAAGGACAAGTTCTCTGAAATGGCAAACAACTGCTTTAACTACGGGGTCAGCGAAGACAAGGGCGTGGTGCTCACCGGCCCCCCCGGCTCTGGCAAGACCTTTCTGGTGCGCACCTGGCTCTCGTCCAACCGCAAGGTCCATGACATCGCCACCTCACCGTCGGCCCTCCAGGACCCCACCAGCCCTGTCCATGGCGCCGTATCCAACCTGGAAAAGGTATACGACATCGCCAAAATGATCGCCCCCACCGTCATTTTTTTTGATGAAGGCGATGCTCTGGCCCCAAAGCGCTCGGGCACCGGCGGCCAGCCTTCGGACGTTCTGACCAATAAATTCTTAAATATCATCGACGGCGAGATCCCCCTCAACAAGGTGTTCACCGTACTCACCACCAACCGCCTGGATATCCTGGATCCGGCCCTGATCCGGTCCAAGCGGCTCAAGACCCTGGAAATAACCGGCCACATGCGCCAGAAGGACATTTTCGATATCATCAAAAAACAATTTGAAAATGTGGGCCATCCCCGGCAGTTCGAGCTGGAAAAAATCATTGAAACGGCCCAGGGCATCTGCAACACGCCGGCCGATTACACCTCATTCACGGAAAAGGCCATTGCCCTGTGCTCCACCGAGTACAAGGTGGTCCAGAAGCTGCGGGACCTGGACACCTCTACGGAACCGGAAAAATTCGATTTCGTCAAACTCAACTTCAAGACCATCCTGGGCATCCTGGATGCCGTCAAAGCACCGCCCCTGCTCAAATCCAACATCAAAAACGATTTGCAGAATTTTGTCACCCATTACGACCAGGTCCTTGAGTCCGTGGCCCACGTGGAAACCGAAGCTGATTATCCCCTGGTGGAAACCCACCTGGAATCGGCCCGGCGGGAGATCTCCCAGAGCCCGGTAAGAAAGGGCAGCATCCAGCTTACCGAGTTTCTGGAAACCGAACTGAGCCAAGAGCCTCAGGTGGGCTTCATCATCGGCGTAGGGGCCAACGACATGACGGGAATGCTTTTGCCCATTGCCACCAGCCTCACCGGCCGGGTGGAAACCCAGCCCATCATCGTCACCGGCGCCGTCTCCTCATCCTCCCCCAACGCGGCCCAGCTGGACATGGCCGTACAGATGACCAAACAGTCGGCCCAGGAAGCGCTGACCATGGTGAAAAACTACATACAGGAGCTGGCCCCGGACATCAGCATTCCCTGGCTTTTCGGGGACTTTCTCCAGCGCTACTCCCTCCACCACCAGCTGCTCTCCGCCTCCTACAACGTGGGCGGCCCCTCGGCGGGTTACGCCCTGGCGCTGAACACCCTGTCGGCCCTGCTGCGCATCCCCCTGTGCATTGACTTTGGCATCACCGGCGCTCCCTGGACCAAGGGCGTGCGAAAAGACGAGGTCGGCGGCTCGGTGATCATCGGCGGCCACCGTAAAAAAGCCGAAAAGGTCCTGCTCTACCTGCGGCGAATGTACATGCCCCTGCAAAATTACAAGGACCTGGAACCCGAATTCCTCATCGGCTACTGGCAGCGGGACAAGGACATTATCGCTGTCACCCATTTTGCAGACCTCATGCCCGAAGTCCTTGTGCTTGACGACGGCCACAACGACATGCGCGAAGCCCTCATCGAAAAACGGATCAGCTATAAAAAAGAAAAATATTACGCGGAAAATCACACCCCCGGTCTCAAAGAGGATATCATCCAAACCAAAAAACGGATGCGCCAGCGGGCCGAGCGGGAAATACTGCTCCGGGTCAACGCCATCCACCGCTACCTCCAGGACGACCATCGGGAAAAATACATCTCCCACGAGCAGATTTTTAATAAGTATATGGAGGGCTGATCATCTTTTTCAATACCGTCGGCGGACAGATATCCCCCGATCATTCCCTTCAGGGAGAAACCCTGTATCGGGTGGCCGGCGCCATGGTGAGTTTGGCCTGGGGGATTTCAACAGGGTTACCCGGCGGCTGATAAAGAGAGAGGCATAGCCGGCTATTTAACCGCCGTGACAATGGCTTCGGCTGCCCGGGTCAGGATGGATCGGGGGCAGGCGATGTTGAACCGTTCAAACCCATGGCCGTTGTCGCCGAACCAGGCCCCGTGGTCCAGGCCGACACCGGCCTGTTCCACCAGGATCCGGATCCGGTCCTGTTCCACCAGTCCCAGGCCGCTGAAATCCACCCACGCCAGGTAGGTTCCCTGGAGCTCGTATACCTGGACACCGGGCAGTTCGGTCTCCAGAAAGCTTTTCAGGTAGGTGAAGTTGGCATGCAGATAGATAATCAGGTCTTCCAGCCAGGGCTCAGCCTCATTGTAGGCGGCGGCGGCGGCCACGGCCCCGAACAGGGTGCCGCCATCGGCATTGACGAATCCCAGGTTCTCCAGCTGGGCGTGCAGCTCCCGGCGAAGCACCGGATCAGGAACAATGATGCTGGACTGGTGGAGGCCTGCCAGGTTAAAGGTCTTGCTGGCCGCCAGGCAGGTGATGGAATGAAGGGCAAACGCGTCTGAAATGGCGGCGAAACACACGTGTTTGAATCCGGGCATGACCAGATCGCAGTGAATCTCGTCCGCAATCACCAGGACCTGATTTTCGATACAGATGCGTCCGAAGGTGTCCAGTTCCTCCCGGGTCCAGACGCGGCCCACGGGATTGTGAGGACTGCACAGAATGGCCAGTTTGACCCGGGGATCCTTCACTTTTTCCGCCAGATCATTAAAGTCCATCCGGAAGTGGCCGTCCTCGATCGTCAGGGGGTTGTCCGCCACCTGCCTCCCGTTGTTGAGAATGGATCTGGCAAACGGATAATAGACCGGTGTCTGGATCAGCACCTTGTCCCCGGGCTGGGAAAACCGCTGGATGACATAGTTGACGGCCGGCACCACGCCCGGGGTGGTGAGCACCCACTGCTCCTGGATCTCCCACTGGTGCCTGCGCCGGTACCAGGAGATCAGGGCCGGCAGATACGCCGGATCCTTGAGGCTGTATCCGTAGATCTGGTGGGCCAGCCGTTTTTCCATGGCCCTGCGGATAGCCGGGTGGCACTTGAAATCCATGTCCGCCACCCACAGGGGCAAAAGCGTGTCCCTGCCATCGCCGAACACCCGGGTCAGCACTTCCGGTTCCCATTTCATGGAAGCCGTGTGTCTCCGGTCCACCTCCTCATCAAAATTCCAGTCTCTGGTCATGCGCATATCCTTAT
This sequence comes from Desulfotignum sp., assembly GCA_040883135.1. Classification (GTDB taxonomy): domain Bacteria; phylum Desulfobacterota; class Desulfobacteria; order Desulfobacterales; family Desulfobacteraceae; genus Desulfotignum. Next base: position 6,002 of record JBFLKI010000252.1, read on the forward strand.
TGATCCTGCCCGGTCCAGGCACAGGGCAATTCCTTATGAAGGGTTTAATGGGCCGGGGTTATATCATATCGGGCCTGTGGGAATCAATAGTTGTGGTCGGCGTATTCCACCCACCCCCCGGCCTGGACCAGGGCTTTTTCAAACCCCGTGAGATCAAAGGAAAGGGTCCAGGTCTCCGGGCCGGCGGTCACGGTGATCTTCCCTTTGTCCACATCGGCGGAGATATGAAGGGAAGCCGTACCGGCTGCCTGGAAAATGCGGTCGATGTCGGCCGGGGCCAGGGTCACGGCCAGCATGCCGCAGTTGAACATGTTCTGGTGAAAAATCCTGGCAAAGCTTTCGGCAATGACCACACGGATGCCGTTGGCCTCCAGGGCCCAGGGAGCATGTTCCCGGGAAGAGCCGCATCCGAAATTCTGTCTGGTCACCAGCACCCCGACGCCGGCCAGGTCTGTTTTCGGGTCAAACCCTGGCAGCTCCAGATCCTCCATGAGATGGGGACCCAGCACGGTTTTCTCGATTTCCGTGAGATACCTTGCCGGGATGATCTCGTCTGTATTGATATCTGCCCGGTCCAGGCACAGGGCGGTTCCGCTGAATCTTGTCATGACTGGCTCCTGAGGGTTTGGCCGGATCATTTTGTCTGAGCCGGACCGGTAAAAAGAGACGCATTGGTGATGGTGCCGGCCAGGGCCGTGGCTGCGGCCGTGGCCGGACTCATGAGATGCACCATACCGCCTTTGCCCATCCGTCCGTTGAAATTGCGGTTGGTGGTGGCCGCCGCCACCTCGCCGGATGCCAGAACCCCGTTGCTCATGCCCAGGCAGGCCCCACAGGTGGGGTTGGTGACACAGAATCCCGCCTCCATGAAATCCTGAATCAACCCCTCTTCCAGGGCCTGGGAAAACACCTTTGGGGTGGCCGGGGACACAATGGCCCGAACGCTATCGGCGATCCTGCCGCCCTTCACCACCCGGGCCGCCACGCGCAGATCCTCGATCCGGCCGTTGGTGCAGGACCCGATATACACCTGGTCCACAGGGGTGCCGGCCATGTCGGACACCGGCCTGACGTTGTCCGGCTTGTACCCGAACGTGGTCAACGGAACCAGGTCCGTAACATCGATGACGGTATGGCCGGCATACACGGCATCCTCATCCGGCAGAAACCGGGAGAAATCCGCCAGAGCTGCGTCCCGGTCCGGATAGTCATCTTTGATAAACGGCCACAGATAGGCCGCAGTCACAGCATCCGGCCGACAGATGCCCGAGGTGGCACCCGCCTCCACGGCCATGTTGGACAGGGTCATGCGGGATTCCATAGACATGGCATCCACCAACGGACCGCAGAACTCGATCACCTGGTTGGTGGCCCCGTTTACGGTGATCCGCCGGATCACTTCCAGGATCACGTCCTTGGCAAACACGCCTTGCTGAAGTGTTCCGGTGATCTCGATCTTCAGGGTGTCCGGCTGTTTAAAAGCACACACCCCTTTTAAGATGCCCACTTCCAGGTCCGTGGTGCCCACACCGGCGGCAAATGCGCCGAACGCACCGTGGGTGCATGTATGGGAATCTCCCATGATGATGACAAATCCAGGGCGCACAAATCCTTTTTCCGGAAACAGGGCATGACAGA
>JBFLKI010000036.1:0-4404 GCA_040883135.1 Desulfotignum sp.
ACCCCTTCGCCGGGCTCTCCGACCAGCCCCACAATGGACATGGTATGGCGCCAGTCGACGTTGACATATTCCTGCATTTTTGCATGCGGCATGGTGGTGATGGTGTGGAAATACCGGTAATAGATGGCTTCATCGGAAAATTTGTAAAACAGCCGCCGCATCTGCTCCTCATCAGACGGTTTGATGGGCCTGAATCTGACCTTGAGGTTGTTTTTGAAAAAATGCTGATCATGAATTTCCCCGGGATAGAGCGCACTGATCTCTCTGGCAAAGATCTGGTCCGGGTAGAGCATTTTTTTATTTTTCGCTGCGTTGAACAGGGCCAGCCGGTCGTCCGGATGGGCAATCTCGATCAGGGCCAGGGCCCGTTCCCGGATCGAAAGTCCGGCGAGCATGGCGGTGCCGTATTCGGTGACCACCATGTCGATGGATTCTTCAAATCCCAGCTGATGACAGTCCTGTTCAACAGACAGTTTTATATTGGGCTCCCGAAGCTGATTTCTGGACGGCAGACCGAAAATGATATGCCCGCCCTTGGAAATCTGGGCTCCGGTCAGAGAATCCATCAACTCCATAGGGGCGCTGATGATACGGCTCTGTCCCCGGTGAAGGACGATCCGGCCGGAAAGATCCACCTGGCGGACCGGCATCACCGCGATAAAATTGGGGTTTTTGCCGATAATGACCGGGTTGAAAACCGTCTGGATTTCCAAAAGATCCACCAGGGGATTCCGATGCAGCCAGGCCATGAGGTTCTTTGTTCCAAAGGCATAGGATGCAATGGACTTGCCCTGGAAAACCGCTTTGTGAAGATTGGTCACGGCCCCGCTTTTTATCAGGTCCATCAGTGCATCTGTAATGACGGGAGAATGGACGCCTAAGTGGCGTTTGTGCACCAGTTTTCTGCCCAGAGATTCAAACAGCGGGCCGATGGAAAATGCGATACAGCTTTTGTCCTGGATCAGGGTGCTGATGCGGTCAGCGATCATGTCAAATACCGGGCCGGTCTCCCAGCGGTCAAAATAGACGGGATCATCCCGGGAATAGATGAGCATGTCAAATTCCGACGTGTTGACGAAAGTGTCTCCAAAGGTTCTCGGGATTTGCGGGTTGATTTCGCCGACCACCAGGCGGGCCTGCTTCATGGCGGACCGGGCCATATCAACGGAAATTCCTAAGCTGGCATTGCCTGAAACATCCGGCTGGGAGATCTGTACAAATGCCGCATCCACCTGAATCCGTTCTGAATCAAACAGCCGCTGCAGTTTGTTAAACCGCACCGGGATCAGGTCCACCAGCCCTTTTTCAATGGCATTGTTGACCATGTGTCCCGAACTGAATGTCTTTAACCTGAATTTATGGGCATCCAGGGTTTTCAGGGTGATGGTATTACTGAAATTGGCAAGCTGGATCAGTTCAAGATCCACCAGGCCCTTGTGACTGGAATTCATCAAATGCCGCACCAGGGTGCAGGGCTCGGAAACACCCGTGCCCAGAAAAATGCGCATCCCGGGGCTGATTTTTTCCATGACCCTGTCGGGTGCGACAATTTTCTGTTTCCAATCCATTTCCGATATCCTGAAAATTTTGTCCAAGCAACATTAATTGCATATAAAATCAATAGGATATCTTGAGGACGAAGTCATCTTTACGTCACATGCCGGCGATCCTGTCAGAAAGAGATCTAGATAGTATCTGGGTATCACACAGACAGCCGTAAATCAATTTTTTTCTTCAGTGCTCTGTCTGCTTCAGTGCTTTGTATGCAGGGTCAAAAACAACGACTGACCGATGAAGAATGTCCATCTGCCTGAACCAAACCGAGAATTTCCATCCGGGATGTCGGTATTTTATTTGACACCGGGTGTTTTGTTACGCATTTTATTGTCATATTTTGAACAATGAAGGAGCAAAGATCAATGGCGCAGCGCAAATGGATATACAGCAAATGGTTATGCGGGGTGACGGCAGGTGTCTGTCTGTGGCTGGCGCTTGGGTTGTCAGGTGTCCGGGCCGGTGAGGTCCGGGTCCTGTTTCTGGGGGATTCCCTGACTGCGGGCCTGGGCGTTCAAAAAGACCAGGCCTATCCCGCACTGGTGGGAGAATTGCTCAGACAGCAGGGGCGGACCGATGTCAAGATCATCAACGGCGGCATCAGCGGGGCCACCACGGCCGGGGCCGCATCCCGGCTCAAATGGCATCTGAAAGCCGCCCCCCATGTGCTGGTGCTGGCCCTGGGCGCCAATGACGGGCTGCGGGGCCTGTCTTTGGAAAATATGGCAGACAATCTGGACGACGCCATTGCCCTGGCCCTGGAAAACAACCTGTGCGTGATCCTGGCGGGCATGGAAATTCCGCCCAACTACGGTCCGGACTACACCCGGCGGTTTTCTCAAACTTTCCGGGACCTGGCCGGAAAATACGGGATCCCCCTGATTCCGTTTCTGCTGGAAAACGTGGGCGGGGTGAGGAACATGAACCAGGCGGACGGGGTCCATCCCAATGCCGCCGGCCACCGGCAGATTGCCCGCACCGTGCTGCCCTGGCTTCTGGAGTGCCTGTGATGCTGGAACTGTCAGGCGTGGACAAATCGTTTCATCTGCCGGATGCCGGCCGGGTGAGGGTGCTCGACCAGGTGGGGTTTTTTCTGGAAGCCGGCAGAACCCTGGCCATCACCGGCCATTCCGGCAGCGGCAAGACCACGCTGCTGTCTCTGATCGCCGGGCTGGACACGCCGGATGCCGGCGAAATCCGGGTGAACGGGATCGATATCTGCACCATGAACGAAGCCGCATTGACCCGGTACCGGGCCGCCAGCATCAGCATGATTTTTCAATCCTTTCATCTCATGCCCCATCTGACGGCGGCGGAAAATATCGCCCTGCCCCTTGAAATTCTTCGGCAGGACCGCATCCGGGAGCGGACCCGGTCCCTGCTGGAACAGGTGGGGCTCATCCACCGGGCCGGTCATATGCCGGGCCAGCTGTCCGGCGGGGAATGCCAGCGGGTGGCCATTGCAAGGGCCTTGATCGTGGAACCCGCCCTGATCCTGGCGGACGAACCCACGGGCAACCTGGACACGGATACCGGAAAACGGGTGGCGGATCTGCTGTTCGGCCTGGTGGAAACCCGGCGCAAAACCCTGGTGGTGGTGACCCACAACACGGAGCTGGCAGCCCGGTGCCATGAGATCAAAACTCTGTCCAAAGGAATGCTGGTCTGATGCTCTGGGTCCGCATGGGCATCCGGGAACTGTTCCGCAACAAGGGGTTTTCCCTGTTTTTCACGGCCAATCTGGCTGTGGGGCTTTGCGGGTTTGTGGCGGTCCAGAGTTTCAGCCAGTCGCTGAACCGGCACCTGGATGACAATTTGCGCCATATTCTGACCGCCGACCTGGTGATCACGGCCAATGCACCTTTCACCCTTTCGGAAAAAAATCTGATGGAACAGATTCTGGAACCGGACCGGCAGACGTCGGAGGCGATCCGGTTTTTTACCATGGTGCAGACCCATGACACCACCCGGTTGGTGCAGGTGATGGCCGTGGATGAGAAATATCCCCTGTACGGCGGGTTCGTCCTGGGGCCCGGCACTGACAGGAGCGCCATTCACAAGGCCCCCGGGGTGTTCATGTCCCGGGATACGGCCATGGCCCTGGGCATCCGGGAGCATCCGGACATCCAGGTGCATGCCGACGGCAGAAACCTGTCCCGGGATGACACCGGGCCGGCAGCGGTCTCCGGGGATTCGGCCGTTCCGGAAACGTCCCGGACCCTGACGCTGGGAAACAAGGGGTTTGCCATGGCCGGTTTTTTTGACGATGATCCGGACAAGGCCCTGACCACGCTGGAACTGGCCCCTAAAATCTATGTGGGGTTAAATCAGCTGGCAGATACCGGGCTGCTGGGATTTGGTGCCCGGGTGCGGTATCATCTCTATTGCCGATTGCCGCCGGGCACGGATGTATCGGTCGTGACGGAGGCGCTGCGCTCAGGATTTGCCGGTCTGTCCCCGGATCAGCCCCGGGTCCGGGTCCGGGACAGCCGGGATGTCAGTCAAAACCTGTCCCGGGTGACCGGTTATTTTGCCGGATACATGGCCCTGGTTTCTCTGGTGGCCCTGTTTCTGGCGGGAATGGCTGCCGCATTTCTGTTCCGGGGATTTCTGGGAGGCAAACACCGGGAGATTGCCGTGCTCATGAGCCTGGGGGCCAGGCGGTCCGGGGTGTATGCGTTTGTGTTCACCCAGCTGATCTTGATGGGCCTGCTGGCGGCGGTCATGGCTCTTGCCGGGGCGTGGCTGCTGCTGCCGGTTTTCCCGTGGATGCTCAAAGGCCTGGTTCCGGAAGGGATCGTTCTTACGATGGACCTGATCACCGCAGGCATGGCCCTGGGTCTGGGAGGG
>JBFLKI010000253.1:0-3186 GCA_040883135.1 Desulfotignum sp.
CGGACAATGGGGACACTTCAACCCCACAGGCCACCTGGGATTTGAACTTAAGGGGAAAACCCTGGGCATTTTCGGGCTTGGCCGCATCGGCGGCAAAATGGCTCAACGCTGCACATCCGCCTATGACATGCCGGTCATCTATCACAACCGGACCCGGAACCCTGCGGCGGAAAAACAGCTCGATGCCAGATGGGTCCCTTTTGACCGGCTGCTGGAACAAAGCGATATTCTGTCGGTCCACTGCGCCCTGACCCCGGAAACCCGGCATATTTTCGATGCCCGGGCCTTTGAAAAAATGAAGCCCTCGGCGGTTTTCATCAACACGGCCAGGGGCCCCATCCACCACGAAACCGACCTGATCGATGCCCTGAACAAACAACAGATCTGGGGCGCCGGGCTGGATGTGACCGATCCCGAACCCATGGCCCCGGACAATCCGTTGCTGTTCATGGAAAATGTCTGCGTGCTGCCCCATGTGGGCTCCGGCACCATGGAGGCCCGGGATCGGATGTCGGTCCTGGCGGCGCAAAACATCGTTGAATTTTACAAAACCGGCAGGGCCCCGCATCTCGTGAACCCCGAGGTGCTGGCATGAAAGTCATCAAAATCGGCGGCGGGTGTCTCAAGGACGGGCCCACAGCAAAATTCATTCTGGAGCTGGCAGCGGCCAGGGGAAAGGGAAATATCTTTGTGGTGTCGGCATTTTACGGGATCACCGATATCCTTGTTTCCGGCATTGATGCGGCACTGGCATCTGAACATACCATTGAAGGGATCATCCAGGACCTGAAAACCCGGCACAAGGCCATCATCGACGACCTGGTGGAACCCTTTGAAGAAAAAAACCGGACCCTTCAGGCGCTTGAGAACCTGCTGGGCAGACTGGAGCGTTACTATTTCGGCATCAGCTTCACCCGGGAGGCCACCCCCCGGATGCAGGACATCATCGCCGTATACGGGGAACGGATGTCCGCCATGATTCTGGCAGGGGCCATGGCATCCAGGGGCATCGACAGCGGGGTGGTCCTGCCGGAAGAGGCAGGCATCATCACCGACGGCAAATTCATGGATGCCACCGCTCTCATGGCCCCCACCCGGGAAAATCTGTCCCTGCGGCTGGGCAGACAGCTGACGGAAAATAAAATTGTATTTGTTCCCGGATTCTACGGGATCAGCGACACCGGAGAGATCACCACCTTCGGCAGGGGCGGGTCCGACTATTCCGCGGCCGTTGTCACCGCCGGGGTCGATGCCGACCTGCTTGAAATCTGGAAAGACACCCCCGGTTTCATGACCGCGGATCCGGACAACATCCCGGAATGCCGGCTGATTCCGGAGCTGACCTATGAAGAGGCTGCGGAACTGGCCTATACCGGTGCCGGCATCCTGCACCCGAGAACTGTGGAGCCTATCCGGCAGGCAGGCATCGATATCGCCATCAAAAACACCTATGACCCGGATGCCCCAGGCAGCCGCATCACCCGCCATGCCAGGGAAGCCGATACCGTCATCAAAAGCGTTTCCTACACCACAGATGTGGCCATTTTAAAAATCCACGCATCAGGCGTAGGGGCTCGGCAGGGCATTCTTTCCCTGATCACGGGGGCCGTGTCAGACAAAGGCATCAACATCAAATCCGTGGTCACGTCCCAGACCTGTATCAGCCTGCTGGTATCCACAAAAGACGCCCAAGCCGCCCATGCCTGCATCCGGGAGATTCACCCGCGGCCTTTCCGGGAATCGGCATGCAGAACCCGGGTGGTCCTGGTCAGCATCGTGGGGGAAGGCCTTCACCAGAGCCGGGGCATTGCGGCCCGCTGTTTTACCGCAGTGTCCAACGCTGATGTCAACATCGAGATGATCTCTTTCGGGGCATCGGATGCAGCCATGTATTTCCTGGTGAATGAAGACAGCCTGAACACCACCCTTCAGGCACTGCATGATACCTTTTTCAATTCATCCCCGCCGGTGCATTGAACGATCTTTCCGTTTGATCCGCAAGCCAGAAGCTTTTTCAGATACCGGCCGGTGTGACTGCCGGCTGTTTGGGCCACCTGTTCCGGCGTCCCTTCCGCCACGATGGTGCCGCCGCCGTCTCCCCCTTCCGGTCCCAGGTCCATGACCCAGTCCGCCGTTTTGATCACATCCAGGTTGTGCTCGATGATGATCACGGTGTTGCCGGCATCGGTCAGGCGCTGCAGCACCGCCAAAAGCAGTTTCACATCCCTGAAATGCAGGCCTGTGGTGGGTTCGTCCAGAATGTACAACGTGTCGCCGGTATTGCGCCGCGCCAGTTCGCGGGCCAGTTTGATGCGCTGGGCCTCCCCGCCGGACAATGTGGTGGCGGCCTGTCCCAGCTTGATATAGGACAGCCCCACATCCATGAGCGTGTCCAGGATCTGGGTGATTCTGGGATGGGCGTCGAACAGGTCCCGGGCCTGGTGCACAGACAGGTCCAGCACGTCGGCGATGGAATGATCCCGGTACGTGATCTCCAGGGTGGCCTTGTTGAACCGCCGGCCGCGGCACACCTCGCAGGGCACGAACACGTCCGCCAGAAAATGCATCTCCACCTTGATGTATCCATCCCCCTGACAGGCTTCGCACCGGCCGCCCTTGACATTGAAGGAGTACCGCCCTTTTTTGTATCCCCGGGCCCTGGATTCCGGCAGCTGGGCAAACAGATCCCGGATGGGGTCGAACACCTTGGTATAGGTGGCCGGGTTGCTTCTGGGGGTCCGGCCGATGGGATTCTGGTCGATGTTGATCACCTTGTCCACATGTGCCAGCCCCTGGATGGCGCCGTGCCGGCCTACGCTCATCTGGGACCCGTGCAGGCTCACCGCCAGGGCCGGGTACAGGATCTGGTTGATCAGGGTGGACTTGCCGGCCCCGGACACCCCGGTCACCGCGATCAACAGACCTAAGGGGAAACGGGCTGTCACATCCTTTAGATTGTTTTCACCCGCTTTGACAATGGTCATCCATTTTTTGGCATCCGGTGATCGGCGCTGATCCGGCACGGCAATGGATTCTCTGCCGGACAGAAACTGCCCGGTGACGGAGGCGGGATCGGCCCTGATTTCCGACGGGGTGCCCTGGGCCACGATCCGGCCGCCCAGATGTCCGGCCCCGGGACCGATGTCCACGATCCAGTCGCAGTCTTCCATGGTTTCCTGGTCATGC
>JBFLKI010000037.1:0-18767 GCA_040883135.1 Desulfotignum sp.
CAATCCTTGCATCTGAAACCGATGGGCTGAAATCCCTCTGCACCAGCCGTTCTTTTATGACCCGGTCTTGTGCCGAGCATTCAATAAAGAGGGGCCTGATTCCCTTTTCTTTAACCAGGCTGATCAGATCCAGACGATACTTTTCTTTGCTGTAGGTTGCATCGATAATCACGGAAGTTCCGGTTTCGATCTCCTGCTGGGTCAGGAGCAGCAGTCTGCCATAGGTCAGGGAGCTGGCTGAATCGCTATAGCATTTTTTTCCGGCAGATGTAGTGTCCTGCTGATGGGGCTTCAAGCCAAAAAGCGCCTTGCGCACGACATCGGACCGGAACACCTTGATGCCAAGTGCCTTGGAAACTGCTTTGGCGATGGTGCTTTTACCGGTGGCAGGCATGCCGCAGACCACCCAGACAGCGGGCCGGGAAAACTGGATTGCATAGTGGTAGGCAAGATCAAGATACTTCAGCGCTTCCATATGGATTTTTTCCCTTTTTGGGTGTTTAAGCTCACGGCTACTTAGTGAAATGCAGTTGACTTTACAGCGAACAACTGCCCGGTAGCATTTATAAAAAGCCAGCAGGTTTAATCCGTTTGTATCATGTGTCCCTTTGATAAATTCATCTAAAAGACAGTCACCTATTCCCGGCTTTCCCAAAAAATCCAGGTCCATCAACAGAAAAGCCAGGTCGTTGATAACGTCTATGTGGCGCAAATGGTCATTGAATTCAATACAGTCAATGATCTGGATGCCCTGGTCTGTAAAATAGATGTGATCGGTACGCAGATCACCGTGGCAATCCCGAATTTTAGCCTCCTTGAACCGTTGGTAAAAAGCCCCTTTACGGCTCTTTAAAAAAGAGCGGGTTGCCCCTTTTACTGTTTCCCAAATATTTTTATCAAGCAGTGTACCGCTCAAGTTCCGGGTGTGTCTGAAATTCTCTTCGCAGGCATCACAAAGGTTTTTCCATCCCTGTCCGGCCCGAAGTGATTTGCTTTGGGATGTCGTCACATAGAACCGGGCAAGCCTGGAGCCCAGGGCAGCCATGTCCGATGGATCAATCCGACCCTTTTCGATCAGCTGGAGCAAGGACCTGGATTCAGAAAGCTGCCGCATCCTTACCGCGTATTCCAGGATTTCTCCAGTTCCTCCAATGGTATAGGTACCGTTTTCCCTGGTGACGGCAACCACGTCCAGGTAGATGTCATGGCTCAGCCTGCGGTTTAAAAGAATTTCACGAACACAATAGTGCCTGCGTTTTTTTAGGGTGGAAAAATCCAGGAACCCGAGGTTCACTGCTTTTTTAATTTTGTAAACAATTTCCCCGGTTAAAAAGACCTTTGAAATATGCGTATCCTGCTGTTGGAGCCGGGCAACCCTATGGGGATAGAATTCCGGGCTTGCCATGGCTTGGAATATCTGTTGCTGAATGTGATTGTCCATAATGGTTTCCTTCGCCCCAACGCGTTATATAGCTGAATTTAGCAATAAGCATGCCATGGATTGGTTCCCCATGCTCAGACGACAGGTCCGGCCCGGCAATGGGTGGATGCCCCTGGTTGCGGTACCCCGGGATTCTGATTTGGTTGAATACCCAATATTTTTTGAATCTTTTTGAGATGCTGTTTGTTAAATATTATTTTTTTGTTGCTGGCTATGATCTGAAACGATTTCCAACAAGAGGGGTGAATGGATCGAAAAGCTTTCTGATTATTTTTTATGCCCTGAGGATAAAAAGAGGGGAGGATTGGTGGAGCTGAGGGGGATCGAACCCCTGACCTTACGGCTGCCAGCCGTACGCTCTCCCAGCTGAGCTACAGCCCCACATCGGAAAGATGCTGTTTTATAAACGAGACATGACCCGGTGTCAACAAAAAAATAATATTTTTCAACCAGGTGGGGGGATCGGATTTGAATTAAACATTGACATCGGGTTTTATGAACAGATATTATACCAAATTTATTGGTTTTTATTCTTTTGAGTGCGAAGGAGACGGAATGCTGCGTTATCTGCGGGAGAATTCAGGCAACTGGATCATCAAAATTTTTCTGGGTATCATCGTGGTGGTGTTTGTGTTTCTGGGCGTGGGGTCCATGAATTCCAGCCGGGATAAATCCGTGGCATCGGTGAATGACATCCCCATTTCTGTAGAAGAGTTTCAATATGCCTACCGAAACCTGGTGGAACAGATGCGGACCCGTTTTCAGGACAATCTGACAGACGATCTGTTAAAGGCTTTGAACGTCAGGCAGCAGGCCCTGAATTCCCTGATTGAAGACAAACTGATGCTCGCCCAGGCCGATGCACTCGATATCGTGGTGACCGATTCTGAACTGCAGGAATCGATTCTGGCCGTCGAGGCTTTCCATCGCGACGGGCAGTTTGATATGGAGCTCTACCGGCGGCTGCTCGGTCGCAACGCCATGACCCCGGAGATGTTTGAGCAGCTTCAGCGGGAACGGTTGAAGAAACAGAAACTTCAGGACTTGGTGTTGAGTGCGGTATCGGTCTCGGATCTGGAAGCGGACAGTTTTTATGCCTTCTACAACACCGCCATGAAAGTGGATTACATCAAAGTGGCCCCAGGAGACATCTCCGGCGTGACGGTGACTCCGGAACAGATTCAGGCCCATTACGAGAAAAACAAGGACCGGTATCACTCCGAACCCAAACGACGGGCCGCGTTTATCCGCTATTCTCCGCAGGATTTTGAAAATCAGGTGTCCATTACCCCGGATCAGGTGAAAGCCTATTATGACGCGCATCCTGAAGAATTTGAAACCCCCGAACAGGTGGAAGCCAGCCATATTTTGATACAGGTGGATGAGGCTGCTGACGAGGCAGCCGTGGAAGCTGCCCGCCAAAAAGCGCTGGCCGTGTATCAGCGGGCCGTAAAAGGGGAGGATTTTGCAGAACTGGCCAAAGAAACTTCCCAGGGACCTTCTGCTGAAGACGGCGGATACCTGGGAAAATTCGACAGAAGCAGCATGATCCAGCCGTTTTCCGATGCCGCCTTCGCCCTGAAACCCGGCGAGATTTCCGAACCCGTGAGAACCCGGTTCGGATGGCATGTGATCAAGGTGACGAACCGGTTTGACGCACAGGTCGAAACCCTGGATCAAGTGGCCGAAGAGATCGAAACACGCCTCAAACAGGAGGAGATGCAGCAACAGGCTTACTACAAAGCCGAAGATGCCTTTGATGCGGTCATTGATGGGGACACCCTGGAACAGGTGGCCCTGGTGACGGAAAAAGCCGTTGACACCACGGCGGCCTTCGATCAACAGGGAAACGGTCTGGATCTGGTCCCTGCGTTTGAATTCGCCCAGGCCGCGTTTGACCTTCAGCCTCAGCAGATCAGTGATATCCGGCAGATCGGCGGGGATTATTTTCTGATCGAGGTCACGGAAACCATTGATCCGATTCAGCTTCCTTTAGAGGCGGTTACGGATCAGATCTCCGGGGAACTGGACCAGGAATTCCGCCTGGCTGCAGCAAAAACCCGGACAGAAACGCTGCTCGAAGCGGTGAAAACGGCCGGGAATATCACGCAGACAGCCCAGGAAAACGACCTGACCGTGTCGACGACAGACTGGTTCACAAGAAATGAAGGCGTCCAGGAGATCGGCCGTTCTGAAGCGTTCATCCGTGCGGCGTTCTCGCTTACACCGGAACAACCGGTCTATCCCGAGACGCTGCAGACGAATCAGGGATTTTTCATCATCGCCTATCATGACCGGAAGACCCCGGAACCCGATGACACCCGGGAAAATCTGAAAGAAATCAAGGCACAGCTGCTGCAGGCAAAACAGGGACAGTATTTTCAGGCATGGATCAATGAACTCAAGGAAAAAAGCCAAATTGACATCAACTCCCGATTCTTTAATGATTAGAACCCATACCCTGATCCGGCATGTGGTCCGGATCAGTTGTCTGACATGGGCCCTTTTGGTGGGTGTGGGGCTCTGGCTCAGTCCGGGCGCACACGCCGTTCCCGTGTCCGTGGATCAGGTGCTCAAGGATCCGGCGGTGGTTCACGGCACCCTGTCCAACGGATTCCAGTATGTGCTCATGAAAAACACGACTCCAAAGGACCGGGTCAGTGTCTTTTTGAACATCTTTGCCGGGTCCGCCCATGAAACCGACTCGGAGCAGGGGGCGGCCCATTTTCTGGAACATATGCTGTTCAACGGCACGGAACATTTTTCTCCGGGAGAACTGGTCACCTATTTTCAATCCATCGGCATGGATTTCGGGGCGGACGTGAATGCGGGCACCTCTTTTTTCAATACGGCATATGATCTGAACCTGCCCAAAGGGGACCCGGCGTATATCCAGGACGGCCTGAAGGTGCTCAGAGATTATGCCCGGGGGGCCCTGCTTCTGCCGGAGGAAATCGACCGGGAACGCGGGATCATCCTGGCTGAAAAACAGGAACGGGACTCCGTGTCATACCGGACGTTCACATCGTCTCTGGCGTTTGAACTGCCGGGTTCCATCCTGGCACAGCGCATGCCCATCGGACAGAAAGAGGTGATCGAAACATTGGATCGACCCCGGCTCAAACAGTTTTATGACCGATGGTACCGGCCCGACAACATGGTGCTGATCATGGTCGGGGAAATGGATATCCCGGCGGTGGAAAAATGGGTGGCAGACCAGTTTGAACCCCTTGAACCCCGGCTGCCGGAAAGTCTGTATGCGCCCAAAGGCATCCCTTGGGACCCCCATCAAGGCATCAAACCGTTTTATTTTTTCGAGCCGGAAGCAGGAAAGACACGAATCACCATTGAACGGATCGAATACACGGATTTTTCCTATGAAACCGAAGAAACCGCGAGACTGGAAGCGACCCGGACCCTGGCCGACGCCATGCTGCAAAACCGGTTTTCCCGTATGGTCGAACAGGGACAGGTGGACTTTTCTTCTGCATCCGCTTACTCCGGTCGGTTTCTCAATTACGTGTCCGCGGCCGCCGTCACAGTGACCTGTGACCCCGGGCTCTGGGAATCCAGCCTGGCTCAACTGGAAAAACTGCTGCGCCAGACCCTGGAACACGGATTTACCCAGCAAGAACTGGACCGGGTCAAAGCGGATTTTCTCAGCCGCCTGGAATCAGACGTCCGGCAGGCGGATACCCGGCAGACATCCCTTCTGGCCAGATCTCTGCTTGATGCCGTGCAGTCCAAAGAACTGTTTCTATCCCCTGTCCAGGCAAGAGACCTGCTGGCCCCCCATGTGGAAAATCTGTCCACCCGGGAGGTGAATGCCGCATTTCAGGACCTCTGGCAGTCTGATCACCGCCTGGTGATGGTTACCGGAAATGCGGACATTGCCTCGTCGGCATCCCGACCGGCACAAGACATCATCATGGCGGTGTACGAGAACAGCGGCCGGCAGACCGCCGATCTGTTTCAGCCGTCCGACTCGGTTGTTTTTCCCTATCTTTCCGTCCCTGACACACCGGCCGCCATTCTAAGTCAACAGGACGATGTGAACCATCTGGGGATTACCCAGATCGATCTTGACAACCAGATTCGTTTGAATCTCAAACAGACGGATTTTGAGGAAGGCCGGTTTCTGTTCAAGGTGGCATTCGGCCACGGGAGGTCCTGTGAACCGGCCGGAATGCCCGGGATTGTTCCCATCAGTCAGCAGACCCTGCAGCACAGCGGTCTGGGACGCATGTCCCTGGACCAGTTGAACGCGGCATTGGCCGGCAGGGACGTCACCCTGGAATTTTCAGTGGATGACACCTGTTTTTCCCTGAGCGGATCGGCCGATCCCGGGGAAACCGAACTGGTTTTTCAGCTGATTCAGACGGTTATGGCGGATCCGGGCTTCACGGCGGAAAGTCTTGACCTTGCCAAGGAACGGTACCGCCAGATGTATGAGGCCATGAAACAGACCCCTGACGGCATCATGCGTATCCAGGGAGACCGGTTTCTGGCCGGCGGAGATCCGTGGTTCGGCATGGCCGATCCGGATGACGTGGACCGGTTGACACTGGCCGACATTCAGTCGTGGCTCGTCCCGTACTTCAACCAGGGGGGATTTGAAGTGTCCGTGGTGGGGGATTTTGACACCCACGCAGTCATTTCCCATGCCCGCAGGCTGCTTGGCGGATTCAGGGCTCCGGAAAAACCGGTTCCCTGCCCGCATGATCCGGATCCGGTTCAATTCCCGGCGGGCGAACAGCGCTTGCTGACGCTGGATACCAAAATCGACAAGGGCGTGGTCCGGATCGCCTTTTTGACCGATGATTACTGGAATGTGGACCTGTCCCGGGGATTGTCCATGCTGTCCCGGGTCATGTCCGAACATCTGAGAAAAACCATCCGGGAAAAACTGGGGGCCGCCTATGCGCCCTATGTCTACAACCACCCGTCCATGGTTCATGACGGATACGGGGTTCTGCAGATGGTGGTACCTGTGTCATGGGAAACGGTGGACGAGGTGACACGCACCCTGCATGAAATCATTGCCGACGTGCGTGAAAACGGTGTGTCACAACAAGAGACCGAGCTGTCCCTGGCCCCGGTTCTCAAACAGCTGGACGTGCTCAGACAGACCAATGCCTACTGGCTGAATTCCGTGATGGCGGGATCGAAACGTCATCCGCAAAAGCTGGACTGGGCCAATACGATTCTGTCCGTGTACGGGGAAATGACCCACCAGGACATGACCGCCCTGGCTGAAAAATATCTGGATCCGGAGACATCCGCGGAGATCCGAATTCTGCCGGTCCGGTGACCGCCGCTATCCACGCACCGATCAAGGGTCGGACCCGTCATATTCCGGATCCGACCCTTCTGATACCTGTTCCCACGCAGACTGGACCGCTTCAAATCCAAATCCTCTGTAGCGCAGATAATTGACCGCTTTTTTCCGCCGGGTCTTTTCATCCAGATGATGCCATTGCCGGAATTTTTTTTTCAGGGCCAGACAGGCCATGTGTGCATCATCATGGGCATTAAGCAGGTCGTCGATGATCCGGGTGCTGATGCCTTTCTGTTTCAGCTCGTGGGTCAGCGCGAATCTGGATTTTGGGTTGTGTCTTTTGCGGGTGTCAATGAAACTTCGGGCAAACGCCGCATCATCGAGATACCGATACCGGTTCAACCGGTCGATGATCCGGCTGATCATTGCCTTGTCCGGACTTTTTTTCGCCAGATACCGGGTCATTTCCATCACGCTGCGGGGTCGGACAGCCAGGTACCGCAGCGCCGCCTGAAACAGCCTTTCCTCTTGCGGATCCGGGGTATCAGCAGACAGGGACATGGGAAAGCGGTTTCCAGGTCAGGTGGAGCACGGCCAGTTTTGCATCGCCGGCTGCATTGAAAATTCCGTGACGGGTCGTTACCGGTTCGGTTTCCTTAGAGACGGCGGTTTTAACGGTCACGGCGCCCGGGTAAAAGGTTTCCTTCAAAAAATCGACCGCCAGGGTGACCGGAACATGATCGAACAGCCAGGGCATGGGAAGAGACTCCAGTGCCCAGGTGACATAGACGGTGTTGTTCACATGCTGGTTCAGGTCCAGATCATGAATTCGAATCCGCAGGCGTTTTTCGTGATCCCATCCGTACCGGTCCGGGGTGTCGGCCCATAACTCCGGTGGTACGCCGGCTGAATGCATCAGTTCCGGCGGCATGTGGACAGACAGCCTGACCGGCCGGGTGTTTTCAGACCGGACCATGATCCAGACCGACAATGCCTGGACGTGCAGAACACCGTCCGGAGACACCATCTCAAACCGGCGGATTTCATACAGGTTTTTCCAGGGAAACCGCCAGGTTCTCAATTCGTAGGGACCCGGCCATACGAGCGGCTGGTTCACACGGATCTGGTACCGGGAGATGACCCATTTCAATTGTTTCTTGGCCAGATCAAACCCGCTCACCCCCATCTGGTGGGCATGAATGCCGGCCGCATCCTGAAACAGAGACAGCAGCCGGTCCATGCGGACATGGCGGGTGGCCCCCATCACGGAATAGGGCAGAAGCAGTTTCTGGGAGAATACGGGATCATGTGCCATATCAGGGAACCTTCTCAAGCAGCCGGGCCGGTGATTTGAGCAGCGAGGTAAACATATTGATCAATCCCTCTCCTACGGCCGACGGATGCAGCGGTGTGACCACCGGATCATCGATCGGGCCTGTGGCCTTGGCAGGAAATGAGACCAGGCGTCCCTCAAGGATGGTATTGACCACGGGGATGAATTGAATGATGGTGTCAATGGTTTTAAACGGCGCCACCAAGCAGGTCAGGTCCAGACGGTTCTCAAGCGGGTATATCTCGCCGGTAAAAAAAAGCGCCATGTTTTCCGCATCAATCACGGCTTTTTCCAGATGGATGGCGCCGTTTTCCGCGCGGGCCGTCACCTCGATACGGTGATACCTGAACCCTTCCTGACGGATGTCGGGCAGTTTCAGAATATTGAGTACCGACAGCAACCGGGACAGCAGGGTCATTTTGTGAATCCGGCCGTTTTCAGACTCAAAAGACAGGTCTCCGGCCAGATCGGAATAAAAGGTTTTCACGGATCCGGTCCCGGACAAATCGGCATTCAGAGAATATGTCCCTTCCATCAGATGTGTTTCCGGGTAAATACACGACAGCAGGGTGGAGACGTTCTCCCGGTTCAACGCAGACATCTTCAGCCGGGTCACCGCCTGCCTGTCAGGGGATGTCACATCCATCTCCATATCTCCGGAGAGGTCAACCCCGCAAAAATCCGCAGTTCGCAACTCAACCTCGGCCTGATGCGGATCCCATGAGATCCTGAAATCAAGATCGGAAAACGCTAACGCTTTATAGTCCATCCGGTCGATACGAATCTGCAGATTTTTCCAGGTGAACCGGGAACGGTTTGTGAGATATGATTGATCATCCATCTCTGATAACAGGGTATCCAGCTGTACCCGCCGGGCGTGAACATGCAGGTCTTGGGCATCACCCGAAATGATTTCCACCGGTTCCCCCCGGGTCACCTGTGTCAGGCGCTGAAAAACCAACGCCTGTTTGTCCAGAAAGGTTTCCAGGGTCCGGGTATCCAGCCTGCCTTCAAATTGCACACGGGCCTTTTCCGACGCATGGTTGAACCGGATCACGGCATCGGTCAATGGTTTGTGTTCCAGGTGAATGACGACCGGCTTCAGGTCATCAGGCCCGTTTCCGGCCAGTCGAGCGGACAGCCGGACATTGGGCGCCAGCAAGGCCTGCCCGGACACGGCCATCCGGCCGTCCGTAAAATCGATTTCTCCGGCTTGAACAAAAACGGGCAGGGCGATACCGGACGTATATGCCCGGGGAATCCGGTCGGACAGCCAGTCCAGATCGATGACCCGGGCCGTCAGGTCAGACAGGTTGACCCGATTTTCAGATGCATGGAACTTTCCGGACAATTCAAGAATCTCTTCGGTTTCCGAAGTGACTCCGATCCGGAGATCCCGGCCCGTTCCGGCTATGTCAAACTGACCCCGGGTCCAGTCAAACAGGGGACCGGTGTAGTCTAATGTATCCATCAGCAGATGACCGGCCATCTGTTTTACACGCCCCACGCGGGAATTGAACGGTTTCCAGGCATACAGCTCCGGCCAGATCTCCTGAATGTCGATTTCCAGGGTTTCCACGCCCAGATCCAGATGAGGGGTTTCAGCAATCGATACCCGTGCGGTTGCCCCTGTCACCCGGTTTTTTCCGATGGTTCCGGACAGTCCCGTGATCCGGACCTGTTGGTTTTCATAGACAAACACCGCCCGGGCAATGGAAAGGGGAAACGGAATGCGGTCATACCTGCCAGTGGCTGAAAACGGTTGTGTGGCAACGGAAACCCGCAGATCCGGCTGGTCGTGTCCAACGGACAGGGTCAATCGCGCCGGGGCACGTCCCTTCAGGTCGGTGACCCGTGCCATCTCTTCGGCCAGTTGTGTGTCCGGCAACAGCCGGATCAGCACGCCCGGTACCTCCGCCAGGTCCACATCCAGATCAAAGTCACCGGTAAACGGCACATGAGAGGAATGCAGCAGCGCGATGGACAGGGTGCCCTTGTGCATTGTTGACTGTTCAATACGGCCGGTATCGGCCCGGATGGTCAGTATGCCGTCCGATACCCCGGCAGTGCCGTTGACGTCTTTAGCCATCAGCTGGGTGTTCGGTATTTTTACGGTCGCGTTCTGGGCGGTTCCTTCCAGAACCAGGTTCCCGGGATCGAACAGCTCGGCCCAGGATGCCGCGTGAAACCCGACTGATACCTCCGTTGCCGTTCCCCCCTGTAGGATATCGAATAGTTTTTGTACCACCTGATTGTCTGATGACATGGCCAGGGCGGTATCCCGTGTCTGGGCAATGTCAATCTGACGGCCCTGGAACGTGAGTGCTGTTTCTCCCAGGGACAGGTTGTTGGTAAACGCCATGGAAACCTGTGCCGACGGATATTTCAGTGGTGTGGGGTCCAGATAAAAAGAGACCTGATCCGGTTGATAGGAGAAATGGATCAATGTCTCACCGCCGGAGATCGGGGTATCGCCCAGCCGGTTCGAGATGATTTCAAAATGGTTCAACCCGAATTTTCCGGTGATGCCGGTTTCCGGGTTCAGGCGGACATGCAGCCGGGCATGCGCCGATGTCAACGCATCCACCCGGAAATCCGGCGCGGAGAAAAACCGGGACAGCCATTCTTTGGTTACATGGAGATCTTCAATCTGTGTGTCAAAATGCAATGTCTGATCGGTTTTTGAAATCCACAGGCTGCCGGTGAGCGCGGAAAACTGCTGGCTTGCCGAATTTTCCACAATGATCTGCAGCTGGTTTTCGTTGTCCGGCAGCAGGGCGAACATCTGGGCTATCTGCTCTTTGGGGAACTGGAACTCCAGGGGGTCATAAAACGTCACCGCTGTCCCGTCTTTATCCGGAGACGTGCGGATATAAATATCTTTTAGGAAAATCCGCGAGATCCAGATTTTTTTTTTCACAAGGGCCGGCAGGTCCAGTTCCAAAAGAACGGTATCGACAGCCAGATCGATATCACGGTTCAAGGGGAGGATCAGCTGCGCCACTTGAATGCCGGGGTGGGGTGTCAGCAGAAACGCCAGCTGATCCGGATCGATCCGGGCGCCGGTCTGTGTTTCAATCAGACGGACGATCCGGGACTTGACCGGCCCGGAGTTGAGGATCGGCTCCAGGAAAACAAAGCCGATAAGCCCTGCGGCGATCAGCACGGCAGGAACATATAACAGCAGACGCTTCACTGCCATGCATACCCTTGCTGTTTTGTCAGCAGGATCATGTCAGCCATAATCCGCTGCGCCTGTTCCAAAAGAATCTCTTTGTACCGGCTGAGAACAGGGGTCGTATCTTCCAGAGATTGAACAGGTGGTTCTCCCTGGGCTGTCAGATATTCATTTTCAATATCGATTTCCGTCTGCTGGAGCTGATAACGCTCTTTTTGACGGATGTCTATGTTCAGGGGCACAAGGTGACGGGTTTCCAGCTGCGATGTCAAAGCCAGGCGCTTTTCCAGGTACATCATGCCGGGATCCTTTTGGCGCCGGTCCTGGAACTGATGAAGAAGTGTGTCGTTCAAAGGGGTCAAAGACCGGTATGCGTGAAAAGGAACGCCCGGAATGGTGTCCCATGGCAGGGCCCCGTCCAGAGAACTTTCTCCGGTTTCTTCCGGTTTATAGATTCCGGGAAACAGAACATGGGGAATAACCCCCCGGTTCTGGGTGCTTTCGCCGGAAACCCGGTAAAATTTGGCCGAAGTGAGCTTGAGTTTTCCATCCCCTAAGGGCTTGAGTTCCTGAACCGTGCCTTTGCCGAAACTCCGGGTTCCCACCACGATTCCCCGCTGATAGTCTTTGATGGCCCCGGCAAAAATTTCCGAGGCCGATGCGCTCATCCGGTTGATCAACACGAGCAGCGGTCCGCTGTAATGGATGTCCGGATCTTCATCATACATCCGGCTTATCTGTTGTTTGGTGCGGATCTGTACCGTAGGCCCGGAGGTGAGAAAAAGTCCGGTCAGATCACTGGCTTCCTTGAGAGATCCCCCGCCGTTGTCCCGCAGATCGATGATCAGGCCGTCGATGTTTTCTTCAGCCAGTTCAAACAGCAGTTTTTTCACATCCGAGGTGGTACTTTTGAATTCAGGGTCTCCCCGGTGATACGCCTCGAAATCAATATAGAAGTTGGGGATTTCAATGATGCCGATTTTATAGTTTTTTGTGCCGGAAACAACGGTTTTCACCTGCTTTTTGGCGGATTGCTCCTCCAGTTTCACGGTGTCCCGCATGATTTGAACGACCGTGGTTGAATCACTTTTTTTCACGGGAATGATTTTAAGGCGGACATAGGTATCTTTCGGGCCCCGGATCAGTTTCACCACTTCATCGATCCGCAGGCCGATGGTGTCTTTGATTTCACCGGTTTTTCCCTGGCCCACCCCGATGATTCTGTCCCCGGGCATCAGAAGGCTGGATTTGTCCGCCGGTCCCTTCGGAACCAGACTGACCACCTTGGTGTATTCATATTCAGTCTGGAGAACCGCACCGATGCCTTCCAGAGAAAGCCGCATATGGATGTCGAAATCTTCAGATACCCGGGGAGGAAAATACTGGGTATGGGGATCGAAGCTTTCGGTCACGCAGTTCATGAACAGCTGGAAGACGTCATCAGGGGTGGTCTGGAAAAGCCGGGTCTGCCGGGTCGTGTAAATTTTTTCAAGCGTTTCCATCACATCGGTCCGGCCGTTTTCATCCAGTTTCAGCGTGATCATGTGATGGATCAGTTCTTTTTCCCATAACCGGCGCAAATCGTCCAGACTGGACTGCCAGGATCGCTGGGCGCTGTCAATCTCCAGAAAATCCGAAGAATTCAGCGGCAACACGGATTCCCGGCTTTTCAGCAGACCCAGTATATATGTCAGCCGCTGGGCGGACCGGCCATGGTGCAGATTGTAAATGGCATAAGCGGTTTTGAGGTTCCCGCGCTTCAGGTCCGTGTCAAACCGCTGCCGGTACCGTTCCAGCACTTCCAGGTCATTTCGGGTGAACAGGTGCCGGGACGGGTCCAGGTATTTGATATACCGGTCAAAAATCTGTTCAGACAGGGAGTCATCCAGTTTTTTCCCCAAATAATGATAGTGTTCCAGGGCTGAAACGATCCGGATACATTGTATGGCGTGCTGTCTTTCAGGGGAGAGCGTGGACAGGTCGGCAGATACCGGTTCCCATCTCAGCGACATGACCAGAACAAAACCGGTCAGCAGAATCTTCAAGCCTAAGATACATGAGTCAGATATACGTCGGGTCACAGTTTTTTTCCTCATCAACAGAAATGTCATTCGGGGTTTCAACACTGATCCGTCCGATTTTCCCGGACCTGAAATCGTGAATCAGAACCGTGGCGGCCTTGTGAAAATCGATGGCCCCCTTTGCTTTCAGGCATCCTCTGGCGGCGCCGATCTGTTCCAGCAGACCTTGTTCATTCTCCGGCAACGGATCCAGAAACGGGTATCGGGCCACCAGTTGTTCCGGATACCGGCTTAACAGGAGTCCTGCGGCGAACCAGGCAATGTCCTGATAATCGAGCGCCGCATCGGAAATGGCGCCGGTGATGGCCAGGGCATAGGCTCTGCGGGGAGGTTCGATCACCGGCCAGAGAATGCCGGGGGTATCATAGATGTCGATATTGTCGGGCAGACTGGTCCGCTGCTGATGCCGCGTCACAGCCGGCATGTTGCCGGTTCTGGCGACTTTCTTTCCGGCCAGGGTATTCAGGAGTGTGGATTTTCCGGTATTGGGGATACCGGCCACCAGGACTTTTTTCTTTCTGGCCCGGTTATGCGGTACCTGCTGGACAGCCTGTTCCAGTGCCGCCATGGCCATAAACCGGTCTGTGGCATTGATGGCAAGGGCGTGACGGCCCAGATTTTCAAAATAGGTCAGCCACTGGCCGGTGACTTCGGGATCTGCCAGATCCGTCTTGTTGAGAATCTTCACCCGGGGGGTGTCGCGGGTGAATTTGTCCATCCAGGGATTTTCACTGGCCATGGGAACTCGCGCATCCAGTATCTCCAGAATCACATCCGCTCTGGCTGCCGACTGCTGCAACCATTTTTTCGTCTCCAGCATATGGCCGGGAAACCATTGAATGGTCATGAAAAAAATGTCCTTTTGTCACGCAGCAGTGCCTGCCGTCAATTGAGACCTCAGAATATCCGCCAGCACCGGATTGGCGGCGACAATTCCATTTTCCGGGAAATCGGGGCCACCGGCAAAATCCGTGACCTCGCCCCCGGCTTCGGTTACCATCAGCACACCGGCCGCCACATCATACATATTCAAATTCAGCTCCCAGAATCCGTCCACTTTGCCGGCGGCCACATAGCACAGATCAATGGCGGCGGACCCGCAGCGCCGGATATCCCGCAGCTGGGGAACGATCCGGTTGAAATGGATCAGGTTGTTGGGCTCCACGCCCGAACGAAGGCATGCAAATCCGGTGGCCATGACGGAATCGGTCAACGAGGTGGTGCCCGATACCTGGATGGGGCGATCGTTCAGCCAGGCGCCCTCATTGATGCGTGCATGAAACAGCTGGCCCAGTGCCGGGGCATACACGGCACCCGCGATGATCTCGTCGTTTTTTTTCAGGGCAATGCTCACCGCATAATAGGGCTGTCCATGAAAAAACGAGGTGGTTCCGTCTATGGGATCGATAATCCAGCAATACTGACTGTCGGCATTTTTCTTTCCGGTTTCTTCTCCCCAGATACCATGATCCGGAAACCGGTCTTGAATTTGTGCGACAATGACTGTTTCCACCCGTTTGTCCGTGGCTGTGACCAGATCCTTTCTGGTCTTGAATTCCAAGTCCTGAAGGGTGATCCCCCCCTGTTCGGCCAGGCAGATGTCGCCCGCACGGACAATCGTGTTTTTTAAAAATTCATGCATGACGTTACCGTTATCGGTTTATTGATTTTTCTATAGAATATGGCATATCAGAATTGATTTGAAAAGGCAACTTCCACACAGGGGGTAGACACGGCATGAATTGACTTTTCACATCCGGTCTGCCATGATGCCCCAAAGATTAACCGCTTGTGGGTGTGAGGTGACAAATGCGATATCTGTCTGCCGTCTGTCTGGTCGGAATATTTGTGGTAACCCTGTCCATGACCCGGGATTCGTTTTCCAATGACCTCGGGGAACAGCTGACGGACCTGGAACCGATTCCCTCTTTGATCCAGAGTGTCCGGTTCCCGGCACATCTTGAATTCTGCGACATCCGTGTGCCGCTGGAGGACCCAGTGGTGAGAGCGGATCTGGAAAAAGAGATGCTGCTGATCCTGTGGAACCGGCCCCAGGTGATTTTGTGGATAAAACGGGCAGCCCAGCTGTTTCCGCACGTCGAACAGATCCTGGCCGAAGAACAGATGCCCGATGACCTGAAGTATGTGCCGGTCATTGAAAGTTCGCTCTTGCCCCATGCCAGGTCGGTTGCCAATGCCGTGGGATACTGGCAGTTCCTCGAGTCCACCGGCCGGCGATACGGCCTGCGGATCGACAATGACGTGGATGAACGGCGCAATATTTTCAAATCCACCCGGGCGGCGTGCCGGTATCTGAAAAAACTGACGACTGAATTCGGATCCATCTCCCTGGCCCTGGCCGCCTATAATATGGGAGAACACGGCCTGGCTGTGGAAATCGATGCCCAGCAGACCCACGATTACTTTGATCTGTATCTGCCGCTTGAAACCCAGCGGTATCTGCATAAGATCATTGCGGCCAAACTGATCCTGGAACAACCGGAAATATATGGGTTTTACCTGAATTCCGAAGACATGTATCCGGCATTGAACACCGCCACACTGGACATCTCGCTGGAAAAAGAGGTGCCGATACTGATCATGGCTAAGGCCGCGGATATTTCGTTTAAAACTTTCAAAATCCAGAATCCGGATATCCGGGGATATTATCTGTCACCCGGATCGGTCAGCTTCCAGGTGCCAGCTGACAAGACACCGGGGTTTCATGACCGGTTTTCAGCTCTTTACGCCGACTGGCAGAAAAAGTCACCTGTCCGGATTCACGTGGTCGCTGCCGGAGAAAGCCTCATCGGTATCGCCCGGTCCTATCAGATGTCTCTGGCGGAACTGCTGCGGTTGAACGACATATCATACAAAAAAGTGATCCACCCGGGGGACCGGTTGAAAGTCAAATAACTTCCGCAACAGTCATTGTTTCAGGGTCTCTTCGGAAATGGAATCCGGAATGGGCAGCGGGGGGGATTGGATCTGTTTTTCCAGGTTGCTCAGAGACTGATCCATGTCTGTCTTGAGGGCCATCAGCCGCCGGGTGATCTCTGTTCGGCTCATGAGCTGATTTTCCAGTTCCGTGACCTGTTTTTCCAGCTGGCTCAGCGTTTTTTGAACCGGCCCCAGGTCGACCTGGCTTTCATTTAATCGTGCCCGAAGTGATACCAGCTCCTGTTTCAGGGGCTGAAGAGACGCTGTTTCCTGTTTGAGAGCCTGGATCTGGTTTTCGAGCTGCTTCCGGTTCTGTGACAGATCTGAAAGCAATGTTGAATTGATCCGCTCCATTTCCGCCAGGTTGGCCTGATTCTGGTCGGCATTGTTCTGTATCCGCTGGTCCTGCCGGGACAGCTGATCTTCCAGTCGGGTGACCCCTTCTTCCAGGGCCTTGACGTCTGCCTTGGTGACTGCCATTTTTCCCAGCTGCTGTTCCAGCGCCCCGGTTTTTTTTTCCAGCGGCGGCAGTTTTTCGTCCAGATCAAACCGGTTTTTGGCGATGCGGACATCCAGGGCATTGAGCTTGTGTTCCATCTGAAGTGTCAGCTGATCCACCTGAGTGTTTTTCGCCGTATCCACGCCTGACAACCGATCTGTGATGTCCAGGTAGATGAAAAACAGGACCACACCCATGAAAACCGGTAAAAGAACGGTAATAATGGTCATCCGGGTGGACAGCCTGTCAATCTTCAGGGCATTTCGGTCTTTCCGGTAAAACGAAGAGGGGGGTGAATTGTCCGGATCCTCCCCGGGAAGATCCTGGGCGTCGGTCCGAAATTTTTTCAGGCTCATAAGATCCGTTGCTCCCTGTATTTCCGTGTTCCTGAGATACCGGGGCATCTATGTTCACGGGTTATTCCCACTCAATGGTGCCCGGCGGTTTGGAGGTGATATCATACACCACGCGGTTGATGTCTTCCACTTCATTGATCATCCGGTTGGAGATTTTTCCCAGCAGATCATGGGGCAGTTTTGCCCAGTCCGCCGTCATGGCATCATTGCTGGTTACCGCCCGGATCGCCACACAATAGGCAAACGTTCTTTTATCTCCCATGACACCGACGCTTTTGACGGGCAAAAGGACGGCAAAGGACTGCCACAGTTTCCGGTAAAGGCCGGCTTTGCGGATTTCTTCCAGCAGGATCACATCGGTCTGTCTCAAAATATTCAACCGCTGTTCCGTAATTTCTCCCATGATGCGGATCGCCAGTCCGGGGCCGGGAAAGGGCTGGCGCCAGACCAGGTCTTCACTGAGTCCCAGTGCCAGACCCAGCTTTCTGACCTCGTCCTTGAACAGCAGCTGCAGTGGTTCAATGAGCTTGAGTTTCATTTTTTCCGGCAGCCCCCCCACATTGTGATGGGATTTGATGATGGAGGTAGGACCGCCGAAAGCGGATTTGGATTCAATGATATCCGGGTACAGGGTGCCTTGCCCCAGAAATGCGGCCCCGGGGATTTTTTGGGCCTCTTCATCAAACACCCTGATGAATTCCCGACCAATAATTTTCCGTTTGGCCTCCGGATCCGTGACCCCTTTGAGGGCGGTCAGAAAGGTCGGACCGGCATCCACAAACCGGATGTTCATGTTCAGGTTTCTGCCAAGCCGTTCTTCCAGCTGTGTTTTTTCATTGTGGCGCAACAGGCCGTTGTCCACAAAGATACAGTGCAGGTTTTTGCCGATGGCCTTGTGGATCAGGGTGGCGGCCACGGATGAATCCACGCCGCCGGAAAGCCCCATGATCACTTTCTGGTCTTTGACCGCCTCCCGGATCTGTTCAATGGCACCATCGGAAAAAGAGGACATGGTCCAGTTTTTTTCACAATGGCATACATCAAACAGAAAATGTTTGATCATCAATGTTCCGTTAATGGAATGCTCCACTTCCGGATGGAACTGGACTCCGTAGAACCGCTTGCCATGATGGGCCACCGCAGCGATGGGGGTGTTTTCCGTAGCAGCGGTCACCTCAAACCCGTCTGGCAGTGTGCCGGCGGAATCCCCGTGGCTCATCCAGCACTGAAACTGCGGGGGCATCTCTTTGAACAAAACAGAGTCCGCTTTGATCTGCAGACGGGCAAACCCGTATTCTCTTTTCTGTGCCCGCTGAATCTCTCCGCCCAGCGTATGAATCATGTAGTGCATCCCGTAACAGATACCCAGTACCGGCAGCCCGAGATCAAACAGGGCTTTGTCGATGGCCGGGCTGTCTTTTTCATAAATACTGGACGGTCCGCCCGAAAGGATGATGCCTTTGGGATTGAGTGCCCTGATCCGGTCGATGGAAATGTCGGCCGGCTCCACCTGGCAGTACACGTTATGTTCCCGGACCCGTCTTGCAATCAGTTGATTGAACTGAGACCCGAAATCGATGACAACAATCATGGTCTGTCTTTCCTTGTGGATGAAATTTTTCTAAATCACCATATTTCCTATAAATGATCTTAAAATGCAA
>JBFLKI010000254.1:0-7947 GCA_040883135.1 Desulfotignum sp.
AAGGGCACACCCATCGATCAAGCACAACCCAATACCCGGGCGTTACTGAAACTGGCCCACCGTTTCTCCAAGAATGATATCCTGTGCAGAATCTGATGAACATCTATTACCAAGGTCAGGACATATGATTCGAAAAGCCGTACTGGATGACGTGAACACGATCCATGCATTACTCCAGCTCTATAACAAGCGGGGAGAGCTTCTGGCCCGGCCGTTGAGCAAACTCTACGATCACCTGCGTGATTTCTGGGTATATGAAGATCCGTCATCCCATGAAGTGACCGGATGCTGTGCACTTCAGTTCTGCTGGGAGAACCTGGCGGAGATCCGGTCCCTGGCGGTAAACCCGGATCACACCGGACACGGCATCGGCACCATGCTCACGGAACGGGCGATTCAGGAAGCGTTTTATTTCAAGATCAAAGATTTGTTCACCCTGACCTACCGCCCCAGCTTTTTTAAACGGTTTGGATTCACGGTGATCGATAAGAATGAGCTGCCGGTCAAGATCTGGTCCGACTGCATCGGATGTGTTCATTTTCCCAATTGTGATGAAACCGCCATGCTGAAAAAACTCGATTCGCAGCGATCCTGATGGCCTGAAATTCAATCGGTGGCATAAATCATCTTGTAAGGAATCGGTGCCCGATGCAGCACCGCGGGTTTGGGCCAGATGTGTTCTTCGGCCACGGTCAGCCAGTTGGCATCCGGCTTGACCTCCCGCAGCCGCCCCCCTTCCGAGGGAAGTGCATGGGATGTATAATCATACCGGACATTCAGGATGCATACCACACTTTTGCGCTGGCGGGCCACCACATAGTTTTTGGTGAAACTGTTCCGGGAGATCCCCCCCAGTTCCGCCAGAGATTTGACCCGGTCATCGGCAATCTCCACCAGCACGGCTTTGGAGACCCCGTTTTCATCGATGCGCAACAGGCCCCTGGATTCGCTGGACGCCACGTACACCGTGGTAATGCCGTCCAGCTGCCTGAAATACTGGGCGGCCACGATCGCTGCGGTGCGTCTGCCGCCGGCCATCACCGGGATCCCGTAATATTCAAACAGTTTTTTCTGAAGGTCTTCCGCGTATTTATCGCCTTTTTCGTAAAGGTCCTTGGAGATATAGCGCAAATATTTGGCCAGATCTTCAGATGCATCGGCAATGGGCCAGTCCACCCGGACATGAAAATGGGTCAGGGCATATTGTATCCGTGTCTGACGGGAACGCTGAATCAGAAGGGCATAGTCCACCGGCAGCAGCGACCTGAGCAGGGCAAAAAACTGATCGGTTTCAAAATATTTGATATTACGATTGAAATTCTCCACATTGGGGAAATATTTATGACGAAGCAGATTGGTCTTGGTGGTTTTGTTGGCATCAAAGTACCGGATGTATTTTTTATGTCTGTCATCAACGGCATCTTCGCAGAATATGATCAGAAAAGAGTTCTGGGCGTCAAACTCAATGGAAGGAATTCTGGCACGGGGTTTGAGTTCCCGCAGTTCAACAAACGGATACGGTGTTTTCATGCGCAGAAAATTGTTGTAGGATCCCACCAGGGAATATCCGATGACAAACTGATCCAGTTCATCTCGGAGGACCTCATAATAGGATCTTCTCAGCCGGTCTTCCCGGCTCAGACACTCCCTTTTTTTACAGAATTCAACCATCCATTTTCCACCTTGTTTGTTTAAATATTCATCCCAGTGCGACAACGCCCGGCAACTTCTTGCCCTCCATCAGATGCAGAAATGCCCCCCCGCCAGTCGACACATACGACACCTGCTCTTTTACCCCGCATTCTCTGGCGGCCAGGCCGGTATCCCCACCGCCCACGACACTGAAGGCGTCGGCACGGGCAATCCCCGTTGCAACGGCACAGGTGCCGGCCATGAACGGCTGCATCTCAAACACGCCCATGGGACCGTTCCAAACTATGGTTTTGGCTTTCGAAATCACCTGGTTGAACGTTTCAGCGGTTCTGGGCCCGATATCCATCACCAGCCACCCGTCCGGCACCGCATCGAGTTCCACGCTTTCGGTTTCTGCGGTCTCTGCAAAAGAATCCGCCACGACCAGGTCCTCGGGCAGGTATACGTCAATTTTCTTTTCCTGGGCTTTCTGGAGTATTCTGGCGGCGGTGTCCTTGAGATCCGGTTCAATCAGTGATGCTTTGGTGTCTATTCCCTGGCTGAGCAGAAAGGTATTGGCCATGGCGCCACCGATGACCATCTGATCCACGGTGTTCAGCAGATTTTCCAGAGCCGCCAGCTTGCCGGACACCTTGGCGCCTCCGATCACCGCCACCAAAGGTCTCTCCGGGTTTTCAAACGCATCGGCATAGGCGTTCATCTCCCTTTCCAGCAAAAACCCGGCCGCCGCCACCGGCACATGGGCCACAATCCCGGTTACCGATGCCTGATCCCGGTGAGATACGGCAAAGGCCTCGTTGACATAGACATCACACAAATCGGCCAGTTGTCCGGCAAACACGGCATCATTGGATTTTTCCTGTTTATGGAACCTCAAATTTTCCAGCATCAGGATATCCCCGTTTTTCAGGGCCGCCACCTGATCGCTCACAGCCGGTCCGATACAATCTGGCACAAACACCACTTTCTCCCCCAAAAGTTCTGACAGATGGTCCGCCACCGGCGCCAGGCTGAACCGCTTTTCATATCCCCCTTTAGGGCGGCCCAGATGGGAGGCCAGAATAATCCTTGCCTGTTTTTCCTGAAGATACCGGATCAAGTCCAGTGTCTGGCGGATCCTGTTGTCATCGGTGATCAGTCCCTGATCATTCATGGGCAGATTATAATCCACCCGGACAAATACCCGCTTGCCGTGAACCGAAATATCCCGAACCGATCTCATTCAATCCTCCTTTTTCCCCCTGGCTTGAAGACGCCGGTGCACCTGTTTTTTTCTGGACCAGCGTTCAAAAAAATTCATCATTCCGGCCTGCTCGCTGCGGTCGATCAGCTCTTCCTCCACTTTGATCCCGTCCTTAGAGGCCATGGCCTGCTTCAAACACCGGGTTTTGACCGGACAGTGGAAAAAGCAGGACTTTGGTGTCTGTCTCAACCCGTTTTCCTGCATGGGAAATACTTTGTCCAGTTCACCGAAACACGGCGGCAGTTTATCCTCTTCCATGGTCATCCGTAGCGTTAAATTCCTTTTGAAACCGGGCCATCAGTCCCTGAGCCGCAAAACTGTAGACGCCCTGACTGCCTACGATTAAATGTTCATGCACGGTAATCCCCACAACGCCCAGTGCGAACAGCAGTTTTCGGGTAATATCTTTGTCACTGGCCGACGGAGCCACATCGCCCGACGGGTGATTGTGGGCAAAAATCACTGATGCCGCCTGGTGCTGAAGTGCCTTGATCACCACTTCTCTTGGATAGACTGCACTGGCACTCAATGAGCCGGAAAACAGAATCTCCGATGCCAGGACCCGGTTTTTGGCATCCAGAAAAATTCCGACAAAATGCTCCCGGCCCTTGAACCCGATGGTATGATTCAGATAGTCCACCAGATCATCCGGGTTGTTGACCACATCCTGCTCGATGACCCTGGTCTCCAGATACCGGTCCGCCACCGCCTTGATCAGACGGATGCCCAGACTGTTGACCGGCCCGACGCCGGGCACCCGGCACAAATCGTCCACATCCGCCTCCAGCACAGCCTGAAAACTCTTGAATTCTTTCAGCAGTGCCTTGGCCGTGTCTTTACAATCCTTTAAAGGGGTATTCAGGGTCAGCAGCAGCTCGATCACCTCATAGTCGTGAAAACCTGCGAGTCCACCGGCAATAAACCGTTCGCGCAATCTTTTCCGGTGTCCCGCCCCCTTATGAATCGCTTTCCTTTGGGTGGTCTCCGTTTTCTGACTGGATGTCTGAATCAAGGTCGTCTGCATCTCCATTCTCATCAAAAAGCCGGGCAATCCCGATAAGCTTCTCACCGGCTACCAGATTGATCAGTTTCACCCCCTGGGTGTTGCGGGAAATGATATTGATGCCGCCGATATCCGTGCGGATGAGTTTTCCCTTGTCGGTCACCATCATGAGTTCGTCTGTATCATCCACCAGGGCCAGGGACACCATTTTGCCGTTCCGTTTGGATGTCTTGATGGAAAACACGCCCATGCCGCCCCGGTTCTGGACCTTGTATTCTTCCACAGCCGTGCGCTTGCCATAACCGTTTTCCGCGACCGTCAACAGGGTCTGCTGTCCTGCCAGCACTTCCATCCCCACCACCTGGGCATCCTGTGGAATCCGCATCCCCCTTACCCCCATGGATCCTCTGGCCGTGGCCCGGACATCGGCTTCATTGAACCGGATCACCTTGCCCCCGTCCGATCCCAGAAACACATCCATATCCCCATCCGTGATCCGGGCCGCAATCAGTTCGTCATCCGGTGCCAGTTTCACTCCGATCAGTCCCCCGGTTCTCGGCCGTGAATACGCCATAAGATCGGTTTTCTTGACCCGTCCTTTCCGGGTGGCCATGATCACATACCAGTTCTCCACAAATTCGTTCACGGTCAACAGCGTGGCCAGAGTCTCCCCTTCATCGAACTGAAGCAGATTCACAATGGCCTTGCCCAGGCTGGACCGGCCGGCCATGGGCAGTTCATACACCTTGGCCTGGTAGACCTTGCCGAAATTGGTGATAAACAGCACCGTGGCATGGGTGGACGCCACAAACAGGTGCTCCACGAAATCATCGGATTTGGTTCCCATGGCCGTCTTGCCCTTGCCGCCGCGGAGCTGGCTGGCATAGAGGCTGACCGGATTGCGTTTGATGTATCCGGACCGGGTGACCGTGACCACCATGTCCTCTTCGGCGATCAGATCTTCGATACTGATATCTGCAGTACTTTCCACAATCTTTGTCCGGCGGTCGTCGCCGAATTCATCCACCAGATCCGTGAGTTCATCCTTGATCAACCCCTTGACCACCTGGTCACTGCCCAGAATTTCTCTGTACCAGGCGATATCTTTGAGCAGGGCATCATATTCGGTGATTATTTTTTCCTGCTCCAGCCCGGTGAGCCGCTGGAGCCGCATATCCAGAATGGCCTGGGCCTGGACCGGCGTCAGGTCAAAAGTGGTGATCAAGCCGGTTTTGGCCTCTTCCGGAGATCGGGACGCCCGGATCAGAGCCACCACGTCATCCAGGTGATCCAGAGCAATTTTCAATCCTTCCAGAATATGGGCCCGTTCTTCCGCTTTTCTCAGATCGAACCGGGTCCGCCGGATGATGACATCCCTTCGGTGTTCGATGAAATGCTGCAGAATATCTTTGAGTGTCAACAGTTCCGGCCGGTTGTTCACCACCGCCAGAAAAATGATGCCGAAGGAGGTCTGGAGATTGGTGTGTTTGTACAGCTGGTTGATCACCACTTCTGCAATCTGGTCCCGCTTGAGTCCCACGGCGACGCGCATGCCCTGGCGGTCGGATTCATCCCTCACGAATGACGCCCCGGTGATGACCTTGTCCCGCATGAGTTCGGCAATTTTTTCCACCAGTTTGGCCTTGTTCACCTGGTAGGGAAGTTCGGTCACCACAATGGTTTCCTGGCCGGTTTTCTTGTTCTCCTCCACCTCCACTTTGGCCCTCAGAGTGATGATGCCCCGCCCGGTGCTGTAAGCCTCATGAATCCCCTGAGTGCCGTAGATATGGCCGTAGGTGGGAAAATCCGGACCGGGGATATACTGCATCAATTCCTCAATACTCAGATTGGGCGCATCGATCAGGGCCTTGATGCCATCCACCACCTCACGGATATTGTGGGGCGGAATATTGGTGGTCATGCCCACGGCGATTCCGGATGATCCGTTCACCAACAACGCTGGAAACTGGGTGGGCAGCACCGCCGGTTCGTCCAGGGTTTCATCGTAGTTGGGGATAAAATCCACGGTCTCTTTTTCCAGATCCGCCAGCATCTGGTGGGCCAGTTTGCGCATACGGATCTCCGTGTATCGCATGGCGGCCGGAGAATCCCCGTCCACAGACCCGAAGTTGCCCTGCCCGTCCACCAGCGTATAGCGCAGCGAGAAATCCTGGGCCATCCGCACGATGGTGTCATATACGGCGGAATCCCCGTGGGGGTGATACTTACCGATGACATCCCCCACGATGCGGGCGGATTTCTTGTACGGCTTGTTCCAGTCGTTACGCAGCTGCTGCATGGCATACAGGACCCGCCGGTGAACGGGCTTTAGCCCGTCCCGCACATCCGGCAGGGCCCGGCCGATGATGACGCTCATGGCATATTCGAGATAGGACTGTTTCATCTCCTTCTCGATGCTGGTCAGATTGCTATCTTTCTGGATCATCTATTGTTTAACTCCGAAAATTGAATGTTTTTCTGTTTTGCCGGTTCAACCATGGATTGAAAGCTGGAAAAATATATATCCGACAGGGTGAGGAACAATGTGGCGATCAACGGCCCGTAAATAATGCCCATCAGCCCGTACACATTGAGACCGCCGATAATGGCGAAAAAAACGAGGAGCGGATGCATGGCCACCCGGCCTCCCACCAGTTTGGGTTTGTAAATGTATTCAACCCCCCAGGAAAGTATGCCGTAAAACACCAGAATTCCGATTCCCGTGATCACGGAGCTTTTAAGTATGAAAAACACCGCTGTGGGCACCAGGACAATGCCGATGCCCACAATGGGCAGAAACGCCATAAACCCCATGATCAGTCCCCAGAGAACCGGAGAATTCAACCCCAGAAACCAGAACAGCAACCCGCCGGCAACCCCCTGGATCAACCCGCCCAATCCATTGACGATCAACACGGCCCCGGCCATTTCATGAAATTGTGAGAACAGCTTTCTATCATGTTCATCCTGCAGCGGAGACAGGTCACACAGATATTGAATCAATCGTTTTCCATCCACAAACATGTAAAAAATGACGATCAGCATCAGGCAGAAATAAAATACCAGATTCAACAGGTTGGAGGTGACGTACCGGGCCTGCTGGAACAGGGACAGACCCAGCATTTTTCCCAGCTCGGATACCGGGGCCAACAGCTCCTGCCAGGTAACTGTTTTCTCAATCCCGGCCCGTGCCAGCAGATCATTGAGCCGATCCAGGGCACGGGTGTTCTCAAGCGCCTGAATCAACTGGTTTGAAAAAACCGCATCTTTGGCCATGTTATACAGTCCCAGCGCTTCCTTGGACAGGACGCCCACAAAGAAGACCACCGGGATGAACACCACAAAAAAGATGACAATGCAAGTGGCAATCGATGCCGTCCGAAGGGAAACCTTTCTGGCGAACCGGTTGAAAACCGGCTGAAATACACCGGTGATCACGCCTCCGAGAACAATGGTTGCGATGAACGGGGCGACCAGATTTCCCAGCAGCAGAATGGATGTACAGAACAGAGCCAGGAAAAAGAAAAACACCGCTCTTTGAATTAGGGTCTGTTCCAAGATACCAACCGTGGGGATATCAGCTGCTGAAAACGCCCAAAACCGCTGTCAGCAGGAGTATTTCAAACACAGCCACCTGAACGAAACTGTCAAAAAAATGGTAAACGATCCCCCCGCCGACAATTGCCGGAACAGCCGTGTAGATGAGTATGCCCAGTTTTCTTGGAATATCCATTGTGAACACATCCTTTCAGGTCATGATGGGGCTAAAACCGGTCAGCCATCCGGTCATAACCCCATGTTGATTCAACTGCAGAAGTTATCGGAAATTATTATCATTTTTGTAATTTCAAGTAAAGGAAAACTTACTTTTCAATGATCATGGCCATGCCCATGCCGCCACCGATACACATGGATATCAGGCCGGTGCCGTACCCTTTGCGTTTCATCTGGTGAATGGCGGTGACCATCTGCCGGGCACCGGTGCATCCGATGGGATGGCCGATGGAAATACCGGACCCCAGTTCATTGGGTTTTTCCACATCGATGT
>JBFLKI010000255.1:0-3427 GCA_040883135.1 Desulfotignum sp.
CATTTGACCGGCATGATCCAGGGCATCCGGTTTTGAAAAGAAAAGCCAATGGCGGAGGGTTTCAGCCGGTGGCCGAAAATATCACGGACATGCAGCTGGGTCATCCGGGCTCCGGAGAAATCGAGGTGACCTTGACATCCCGAACGGACCGGTTGGACCATCAATTTCAAGACAACACCGGCTACCGGACCTATACCGCCCGTGCCAGAATCACTGCCCGCAATGCGGATGCGGTGGCGGTGGGGACCGACTGTACCGTGCCTGCCGCACCTGACAATCTGGTATTGACCGGGCTGGATGACACCTGTCCCTGCACCCTTTATTTGACCTGGGATCCGGTCACCGGATACACCGGGTGTGAGGTAGACAATTATACCATTTATTACGGTACCACATCGGGATCCTATCCGAACCGGGTGGATGCGGTCAATGGGACGGCATATACGCTGGATGTCACCGCTTTGACCGGGTGTACGTATTATGTATCCGTGGCGGCGGTCAACAGTGCCGGCACCGGGCCGAAATCTGCGGAACAATCGATCACTGACGCCCTGGCCCCTGCGACCCCCACAGGGGTTACAGGAGAAAATATCAATGGCGTGCAGAGAAAAGTGGTGCTCTCCTGGAATAAAAATTCGGAATGTGATCTGCAGGGGTATCATATTGAAGGAAAATCAGCGTCCGGTGATGGATTCGTCCAGATCAGCGACCGGATCATTTCCAAGGAATTTAATTCGTATACAGATATTGACTTTGATGCGCCCTTTGACTGTGCGACCTACTATTACCGCATCCAGGCGCAGGATTTTTGTCCCAACACCAGTGAATCCACGGTGCAAGTAGCGGTCTCTCCCACGGCACCGGCGCCCCCTGCGGGTCCCGTGTTTTCAACGGACGGCATTGCGACGGACACCCTTGCCTGGACCCTGTCCACCGATGATTTTGCAGTGTTGGATCACACTGGGTTGAATTATATCACCGGGTATCGGGTGTACGGTCCGGACGGTGAATTGCTCGATGATACGCTGGCACCCGGCACCCGCACCTGGGTCAGCCCGTCCTTGAATGCGTATTACGATGTCAGTGCGGTCGATCTCTGTGAAAACGAAAGTGCAAGGCTGCGCTTTTCTTCGGATGCCGGGACCGTGTCAAATTCTGACATGGCTTTTCCGGATTAAGGCGGCAACCCTTATGGATGCAAAGAAACGATATGTTCCCGGACATTTTTTTACAAATGAGGTACCGCCCAACGGTTTTGTCGTGGCAAACAAGAGGGTGTTATCCAGCCGGAACGGTTCCGCCCTGATCCTCTGTCTTCTCAGCCTGGCCGTGTTGTCTGCGCTGGGGACGGCCGCGCTTCTGGTATCTGTCACCAACCAGACCAT
This sequence comes from Desulfotignum sp., assembly GCA_040883135.1. GTDB lineage: Bacteria > Desulfobacterota > Desulfobacteria > Desulfobacterales > Desulfobacteraceae > Desulfotignum. Next base: position 1,386 of record JBFLKI010000255.1, read on the forward strand.
TGCCGGTAATTACCGGAGACAGTCCCAGGCATTTTTTGTGGCTGAAGCCGGGGTCCAGAGAGCCCTTGCTGAAATCAGAAACGATATCACCTGGAGAGGGGATGCGTCCAGTGCCACCTGTGAGGGAACCATGGTGATCGAAAATATATCATCGGGTTATACCGTGACCAACGTTGATGCCGATTTGATTCCCAGGGGATATCTCAAACTGATATCCGAGGGGGTGTTTCTGGATACCTTTCAGACGGTTGAAATGCTTGTCAGGTTTTCTCCGGTGGACGGATCACGGGCGAATTCCCCGGAAAAGGCGGTGGTCACCCCGGGAGGCAATACCGGCACAGGCGGCCTTGTGGTCAATGGATACGATGGTGACGGCAACCAGGATACCGAACACATGGTGCAAACCGGGACAGCATTGCCCTGGGTCAATCAGGATGCATTGAAAATCTTTGCGGATGTGTCTTTGCCGACCCTTGGAAATGACCAGGTGGATGCGGATCTGGCCGGCCAGAACAGTTTCTGGAGAAATCCCCCTCAGAACACCCGCCCATACATCATCCATGTTTCCGGGGACATGCATATTTCCGGAAGCCGTCAGGTATACGGGATTATCTTTGTGGAAGGAAATGTCACTCTGGGCGATTCGGTCAGGATCCAGGGCGTGATCTATGCGCCCAATGCCCTGTCTTCAATGAGCATCAACAGCGTGACCGGGTATCGGACGGTAATGGGGCAGGTCCTTGCCGGGCCCGGCGGTGTCCACGCCTCAGGCGATCATGCCGATGTACAGTATGTCAAAGAATATGTGGCGTCATTCAACAACTTCGGTGGTGCCATGGTGAATGTCGTCCAGGTCCCGGGCAGCTGGCGCCAGTATTAGGACAATGATTGACATTTGTCCGGATCCGTTTTAGAAATAGGTATTTAAACAAATAGAGGGAGTCTGATGATATCAATGGGTAGAACGATATTGGGCGTGGTGGTGGCATTGATGTGCGTGCCGGGGCTGACAGGATGTGCCGGAATATTTTCCGGCGGCCAGTCTGCAGAATCCCAGACTGCGGGCACAACGGCGATGTCCGAGTCGCAACCGGCAGCCAAAGCCGGTCAGACAGCCGCGGTATATTATGATTTTGAAGATGTGCTGATTCCCTTGGACCTGTCAGTGGTTCAGGACAAATCCATGATCGTGGCCACGCCGGGATTCACCTCCGGGATTCTGATGCTCAAGGGGCGGGTGGAGCGGCGCTCGCTGATTAATTTCTTCAACAGCAACATGCTCAAGGACAACTGGACCATGGTCAGCCGGATCGCTTCGCCCAGCATGGCGATTCTGGTGTTTGAAAAACCCACGAAATCCGCCGTGATTTCCATCAAGAGCGAGCAGATATTTACCTATGTGGAAGTCGGCGTGGCAGCCCGGATCAATCGGAAAGCCCTGCCGGATGACGTAAACGGCCTGTCCCAGTCGGATCTGACCAAGTGACCCGCCTGGCTGGAAAACAGATTCTGGTGGGGGTGACCGGCGGAATCGCCGCGTACAAAGCCGTGGAACTGGTGCGGCTTTTGAAAAAAAGCGGCGCAGGCGTGGATGTGGCCATGACGGCCGCGGCATTGCGGTTTGTGGGCAAAATCACGTTTGAGGTGCTGTCGGAAAATCCCGTGGTCACGGATCTGTGGGAGGACTCCCACGGGTCGGTGGCCCATATCGATGTGGCGGCAAGATGTGATGCCGCCGTGATCGCCCCGGCCACGGCCAACTGCATTGCCAAACTGGCCCATGCCCTGGCCGATGATGCCCTGAGCACCACGTTTCTGGCGGTGACCGCGCCGATCCTGATCTGCCCGGCCATGAACACCCACATGTATGAAAATATCCGGGTGCAGCGGAACCTGGACCTGCTGGAAAAGGACGGGGTGCATATTCTGGACCCGGACACCGGGGCGTTGGCCTGTAAAACCGTGGGGCCCGGCCGTCTGCCCGATCCCTGGCTCATTGCCGACCGCATCGAACAGATGCTGACACCCAAGGATTTTGCCGG